>CALMAY010000001.1 GCA_937861125.1 uncultured bacterium
GTGGACGACCAGTTTTGATCGCATAATTTTCTGTTGGCAAACCAAACGCATCAAATCCAATCGGAAACAGTACACTCTTCCCCTCCATACGTTTTTTACGCGTGATCACATCCATCGCAGTAAATGGACGTGGATGACCCACATGCAGTCCAGCGCCAGATGGATATGGAAACTCAATCAAACCATAGAATTTCTCTTTGGTATCATCCTCTATTGCAGCAAATGTTTTTTCATCTTCCCAATATTTCTGCCACTTTGGTTCAATTATTTTTGGATCGTATTTATTCATATAATTATTGTTTGAAGTAAGAAAGAAGTTGAGGATGAAGTATACTATTTGCTATCACATAATCCTGTCGTCCAGATTCCCACGGATTTCCTTCACAATTAGTCACAATCAGCCCCGCCTCCTGACAAATGAGAAAAGTCGGAAGATAATCCCAATCAAGCCCAGAATTTCCAAACGCAAAATCAATGGCCCCCTTGGCAACATAACACAATGCAGCAGAACAACCAAACTCACGAATTTTAAGAGCGTAATCTGAGATAATTGTATGAAATGCTTGTTTATACATCGGATAATATGTTCCGTATACCCCCGTTGGTTCTGTAACAAACATTTTTCCCAGTGTGTATTGTAATGTCTGTTTTTGACTACATCGCATTTGCACACCATCACACCACGCTCCTTCACCTTTTGTAGCAATAAATAACTCTTTCGTCATTGGAAAATATACACCCGCATGGAGTGGTACACCATTTTCAACTATCGCAATCATCGTTGCCCATGAAGGAAGTCCACTTGCAAAATTTCTCGTTCCATCAATTGGATCCATAATCCACTGAATAGATGCCTGAGGGTGGATAACACCATCAGTTGACTCCTCTGAAAGAACACCATGGTCTGGAAATTGTTTTGTAATTTTTTCAATCAAAAATTCACTGACCGCTTTATCAGCCTCAGTCACAATATCTGTCTCATGAGACTTTATCGTCACAGTGACTCCTGCTTTGTAATATTTCAAAGCCATTTCCCCTGCTTCAACAATAATTTGTTCCAAAAACGCACGCATATTTAACTAAATAGAATACCTCTATACTACGCAAAAAACCAGACTTTTGCAAGCCTGGTTTTTGATACATTGTTTATTTGTTCAGCACTGCCCGTGTGGCTGGTCCTACGTAGCCAAATGGGTCAATTCCGTTGGCTTTTTGAAACGCCACAACTGCTGCCTGTGTGGCTGGACCAAAGACACCGTTTGGTGTAATAGTACTTGGGAAAAATCCGAGGGATTGAAGTTTTTTCTGCAGCACCAACACCTCTACTCCAGATGATCCACGAGTGAGAAAGCTTGTGAATGTAAATGAAGACGAATTTTCAGAAGGTACTATTGTAACAACCACACCACCGTTGAGCACACCTCGTGTGGCAGGCCCGACAAACCCAAGTGGATCAATACCGCTGGACCTTTGGAATGCACTCACAGCTGCCTGCGTAGCTGGACCAAAGATGCCGTTTGGTGTGATAGTACTTGGGAAGAATCCGAGGGTTTGAAGTTTCTTTTGAAGTTCAAGGACTTCAGCACCGGATGATCCACGTGAGAGGAAGCGAGTGAAGATAAATGAAGCAGGCACTGATGGTGCCACCACAGGACCACCTGATGAGGCAGGTGTGTGGACTGCTGGTGTCGTAGGTGTTGGTGTCAAAACACTCGTTACAGATGTATATCGAACAGTGTCTGAAAGTACTAATGTACCACCCTGGGATGATCTCAATTTTGCATATACGGTTTTTCCACCGGTACCAGCTGAAAGTTGGAATATTGTACTTGTCTGAAATGGCACAAATGTCTGACCTTCAAAATCAGATGATTCCGAAAGCACCATCTCCACAGCATTGTTCACATCAAACACAACACTCACTGTCTGTTTTTTTACCTCATCGACACCATCCTGTATCTGCATTGGTATTGCACCAAATCTTGCGGTTGGTTTGAGTATAAAATGTGAACCACCACCGCCACCCCCTCCACCACAGGCTAATGTTTCAAAAAATAACGTTGAACCATAGTCACCTTCTTGTGTATTTTCACCATACGTAGCAAATGCGTACTGCGTACCACACATCAAACCAGTAATCTCAGTCTCAAATTCCCCCACACCAAAATCTCCCGAATCAACCGCATACTGTGTTACAAAATCATCTGTATTTGCATACACAAAACCTCGCGATGTTAGATTTTCTCCACCCGTACTTACAACAGTACCACGAAGCACAATACTGGTCCGTGTAATATTCGTTGGTTCATCACTTTGTATCTCGAAACAATCATCTTCAATAACAACATTACCTCCTACAGTACCATTATTTTCAGTATTGCAATCAAAATACGCATCCCCACTCACAATACCACCACCTGAATTCTCTGCATCATCATAAAACAAAGCATTCCCTTCCACACTACCAGCGTTATAGGTATAATCACTAAATGAAACATCCCCTTCTATCGTGCCGTAGTTGTATGAATTATCATAAAACGATGCATTTCCTGCAATGAGACTATTTGTCTGGTTAATTGAGCCGCCACGAAATTCGGCATTACCAATTATTGTCACAATAGAACCACTACTGTACATCAGTGTACCGCTTACAGTTACATCACCAATAATATCAGTAGCAATGGTAAAGGTATACTCATTAAGTAAGTTAAAAAAGACAATACCAACATCTGTTGCACTGATTGACACCGGATCCACCCACCACTGTGTGTCTCCACTGGTATCCATGCGCACATGTGGTACAACAGAACCAGATACAACCACAACTTCATCTGCCCCATCGGGCAATCTCCCAGCCAAATCAGTATGATCACTATCGTTCCACCAATTGTCGATATCTTGCCAATCCGTACTCGAGGTACTATAAAAATAAATAGAACCCTCTGGTGAACCAGCTTCAGATACATCAAATGGAAAACGCAATACACGATGATTATTTGTATCCGCTACAAATACATATCCGTTTACCACAGCCAATCCACTAGGAGTGTTCAGTGTTGTGCTAGATGTATCATACCCACCACTACTTTCAAAATCTGCAGACCCAATCAGTGTGTCAGCTTCTTGACCTGTCACTGGTGTAGCGGTATCCCAGACCATGACACGATTATTTGAATTATCAGATACAAACAGTTTACCGCCATACACATACACACCTTCTGTATATGCAGTAGTAGTAACATTTGGTGTACTATTACTAGATGCAAAGTCTGGTTGTCCAATAACCACATCTGCATCCTGACCATTTTCTACATCAGTAGTATTCCAGATTAATGTACGTCGATTCCAACCATCTGTAACATATATATG
>CALMAY010000002.1 GCA_937861125.1 uncultured bacterium
GAAGTGGATCCAGTCACTTTTTTTTTTTTTTTCTTTTACCATTCCGGTGTAGTCCGGTCCGACTTTTTTACTCGCTGCCATTCGCTCTGCTCGTTTCGTTGACCATCGATGCATCACGTCTCGGATGCGTACTGTTTCTTCTGGTCGTTCGATGATTTGGTTTCTGAATACTACAATCTCTGCTGGTATTGGTTCGTTGCGTAGTGCCTCGAATCCTCTTTTGGTTAGTAGCCATGTACCGGGGATGTGTTCTTTATCTTTTGTTACTTTCGCAATGAGTCCGAGTTTGTGCGCTTGTGTCATTCGTGATTTCACTGCGTATGATCCGTACCCCATCGATGGGATGTGTATCTGATTTGCCTCAGATAACACCGCACCGTTTTTCATTCTGTCTCTGACCACATTGGCCATGTTCACGATGAGTGCGACTGTCATGATATCTACTCGGTACACATTACTCACCATTGAGGCTGTGCAGTTCGGACACTTGGATTTGTCATTGAGACTCTGCCATGTTTTCCGCGCAGCTTTTTCGAGCGTCTCTGGTGTTTTGAATACCTCTGGACTTTCTTCGTGTAGCTTTACCATGAGGTACCACACTTTTGGTAGGTTTCCATCCATCGTGTTCATCACTCAACTCGTGCGTCTATTTCTATTTTGTAATCATTGAGGCACTCATCTCGATCCATTTTTGTGATGTAGTACACTCTGTTTTCTTTTTCCTGTATCGCTTGGTCGTGTAGGTTGTGGCAGTATTGCCTCATTCCTATGCCGTACCCTGCGATGATCAGGACGTAGAGGATGCCTGTTGTAACTATCCCTACGACAATACTAGATATTAATCTCATACTTTTCTTAATTAATTCTAGGGTGTTGGTGACTAACCTTCCCTTTTTTAAGTATATCACTGCTATATTTTTAGTCTATCGTTTTCGTGTGGATAACTGAGGGGGTTTAGGTGATACCATTTTTTTTGCTCTGAGTCTATTTCGGCGCATTCTCTCGAGCGCTCGCTCGTGTCGTTTTGGGTTTTTGATTTTGCGCCAGTGATATCGGACAGTCGCCACAGGATAACCCCGACGGCGAATTTCCATCTGAGCAACTCCTTTGTCTATTAATTTGATTATTTCTTTTGTGGTTTTAAGCATATTGTTTTCGTACATTATCGGTCCACTCTTTCAGCTCGGGTGTCATGAGCCTTGGGTGTCTGATGAGATGATCGATGTCATTCTTAGTTGGAGTATAACAGCTCGCATTCAGGAAGTGAATAGTTATGACTGTGTATTTCGACTCTTCGATGTAGTTGTGATTCGCCATTCCATGACACTCTTTGCAAAGTATCGCAGCATTGTATGGACTATCCGAATCACGACCGGTAATGTGATGCAGTTCGAGTCCACCAGTCTCCTGCCCATTCTGTCCACACTCCCAGCACACCCATACGTCTCGGAATAACTCGCGTGTTGCTTTTGAGAAGGGGTTATCTAATTGCATTATAAATGTTTGAGTATTTCCCCAGCCTCTTCGTCGGTGATGTCATTGCCGAGTACATACTCGATTGCGCCTCTAATTTTTTCGACAGTCAGGCCCTCATACTCCTTCCATTTTTGTTTACAGATTTCGCAGTGACGGAGTAGGTAGCTGCCTTCGTGATCGCAGTCCGTAATTTTGAGTCCGGTCTTTTTCTCGGCGATCATCTGGTTCAGGATGTTTGTTGGATGTTGCAGTGCCAGCTCGGTCCACACTTCGGCCTCTTCTTTGGTCTTCACCATTGGGAGGATGAATACCAGTTTTGAGTACTTAATTTTTTTAAGCGTCTCTGCTGGTATTCCGTTCATGGTGAACCGTTTGTGGATGCGCATGTACCTTGAAATTTTTGTCGAGTCTTCTCCTAAATCCATGATGTAGTCTCCCCATCCTTCCCAGTATGGCTGGTAGAGTTTGAACTCTTTGATGTAGCACATACGCTCACCGACCGCGACGAATATCTCATCGTTCTTGCCGAGTATTTTTGCCGTCTCTTGGCAGTATTCATACTTGGCTTGATCTGTCATTGGTTTATTTTTTTGCATTGTGTAACTCTGGGTTTTCGTATATGTTTCCAATAATTTCAACCTCATGTCCATAAGTAGATTTTGAATAATCTCTAAATCCCCATATTTCCCAATTATGAAAGTCCCCTACAGTGTGGTTTTCAAATTTAACTTCCAATATTCTAGCTTCTGGTCTTTTGTCTGGTGTAAGAGTTCTCTGATTAACTTCGATTATATCCCCTTCATAAATCTCTTT
>CALMAY010000003.1 GCA_937861125.1 uncultured bacterium
CCTCACTCGAAATCAACTTGGTCTTATCCTCATCCAACGCGCGACGAATCGCTTCGTTAATGTACTGAGAAGCGTTCGGGTATCTGCGAGTCAGCTTAATCATCTGGCGAACATCATCCATCATTGGAGCGTAAATGTTAACGCTCTCCCAATTCTCACTCGGCATTTGACACCTCTGAATTATATTGTACCTTACCGTACCGTACAATATATAATTATTGTGGTACAATTAATAAGTAGTAAAATTTAATACCTTATTGACGAATAAACTTCAATTATGGCGAAAATCCTCATAATCATCACGTCAACAATTCTACTACTTGTCCTCGGTTGCTCAGCGCCCGATTGCAGCACCAACTACTTCCCCTACAAATCAAACGACTGCTGTCTTGACCAAAATCACAACCTTGTTTGCGATAGAGACGAAACACCCGAACAACAACAAGCCATCGACAAAACATCACAGAACATACAAACGACAAAAGCGCTCATCGAGACTTCAAAAAATTCCAGTAATCTCACCGCTTACGAAATCATCGATCAAGCATTGCCTGGTTGGTGTGCGTATTATGAATGCTCTCTATTGGATACGCTTAACGATGTCAGAACTTGCCGCGACTATAGATGGTTTCCGTTGCCTGGTTGCTCTTGCAGAACAGACAATGACTGCGTCGAATGTCTCGATCACATCCTTACATCTAAGAAAGGAATTTACGCGGAAGTCCCTTCCCAAGAAGCCAACAAATTCAAGAATGATATTCTCAACAAAAGTCTCACATGTAAAACCTAAAGCGCACACTTAATCGATGTTATTATATATTTGTACCGCATTAGTACCTTAACATCAAGGTGAAACCATGCCACGAAAAGGATACTCCTCAAGCACTCTCGACAACGAACTCCTCTCAGTCATAGATAAACTCTGCAAGAAACACGGCTGCAGAACAAGACCAGAACTCATTAGGCGACTCATACAAATAGAAGCAGAACACGAAACCATGAAACTAAGCATTCTTGGAGGCATATCCGGCGGACACCCCTCCAAAGGATACGCTGTAGCTGATGCCAGAAGCAAATTTCTGATCCGAACCCAAAAGAAAGCCATTAGAGACACGAACGTCCTCCGCCGGATGTCAACCTGCCCTCTCCACAACATTATGCCACTGCAGGCAGTCTATGAGGCTTACAGCGAATCCTATGATCGTTCCGTTTTTGTCTGATCATGTTCTCTTGGTGCGTGGTGGCACCAAGGCAATACCTATTTGTGCCCAAGTGATCCAACGAGAGGGTGGTGACAACGAAATCCATATAACGTACCCCTGCGAAAGCCAGCAAGGCAGTAATAAGGCGATCCTGGAAGGTACCACGGAGCACGCCGATGCAAACCATAGCAGAACGAAAACAATACGTCGCGACCCTCACCAACGAAGCATTCCTCTTACGCTGCAGCTGCGCAGACCTCAAAAAAATACGCACTTCTGTTCTCGAACAACTCAACAAACGCTACAAGTGGACGCGCAACCCAAAATATGGCGGACTCAACAGAGGATTCACCGACCAAGAGCTCAACACCTTCTTCGCCGCGTGCAAGAACGAACGCGCGACCACTATGTTCCTTCTCCAACGCTACCTTGGACTTCGCATCGGAGAGGTTGTGAGAATCAAACTCAGTGATCTGGATCTCGACCACAGAAAACTCTACATCTTCACCGAGAAAGCACGACAACCAGATTGCTTGTACCTCCACGACGACGCACTCCGCACCCTTCTCACATGGCTACGCAATCACCAATCACAACTCAGACAACAAGCATACGTCTTCCCAGGACAACTCGACGGACACGCCAGCCCACACTGGCTCGCCAACCAATTCCGATACACCATGAGCACCATCGACATCAACAGAACCTACGGACACAGCGACCCCTGCGGCACCCATAACCGCAAAAGAACACTCAACCGACTCACCACCCACAGCTTCCGACACTACTTCATCAGAAAACTCTGGAAAACAACCAAAGACCAAATGCTCGTCATGAAACTCGCACGACACAGAAAATTCACCAGCACACAAACCTACCTCCAAGTACAACAAGAAGACATGGACACCGCCATGCACCTCGCCTTCCAAACAACAGAACCACTCACCGAACAAGACGACACACCAACAACACTCCTCAACACCACATAACCGACAACCACACAACGGGCTACACCAACAAAAAATGTTCTAGCAAACACCTCTGTGTGCAAGCAGCACCGAAAACGAGCAACCCACACAAAGTACGAACGAACACAACAACTTCTGCACAACAAACGCGCACATTGGACACCTGTTTAAGTAATCCCCGCCAGAAACTACGGCGCAAGTAAAACCCCAACAGGTGATCACCCAATGAAAGAACAACCAAAGAAAAACAAACGAGGAAACGCGGCAGCCGTGTTCGTTCTCCTCGGAGTCTTAGCAGCGCTCACAGTCGTCTTCGGAGGCTTGTACCTCAAAGATCACTTCTCTTCAAAAACATTCGACATCGGTGGAAAAACGGATTCTGGCGATCCGATCGCAACATCCGGTTCGAGTTACGCACCCACGCTCCTCGTGAATGCGAAAGACCAATACAACGACACGCTTCTAGCAGGCACCTACACGCTCTACCTCAACGGTAAGAAGAGCTCAGGAACACTCGGCACTGCTCAGGAAGTCACCAAAGGCGACCAGTACGAAATCGTCTTTGACGATGCCTCGCACCATGTTGGAACCGACAAGGGAACGATTGCCCGTGATGGAAAGACGACGTTGGAACTCCCAATGTCGCCAAACAGCAGCGCCCTCACCACGACGTTCTACAATGCAGCAGGCACCGCTGCCAGTGCACAAGCACTCGGCATCAGCAGCAAAGAGTACGTCACCGTACGACTCCAGGCACCAGCCAACCTCGTCTTTGGCAACCCAAAGAGCGAGAAACCAATGATCGGCTGCTTTGACTACAACACCACAGAACTCCGCATGATCAAAGTACAAGGCGGAGCCAGTGTCGCTGTGCCAATGCAATACCGTGGAACGGTTGAAGAGTGCTGGACGCTACCCTTCACCAGCCTTGCTGACGGTCAAAAGATCGACTTCCAACCATACGTGGAAGCAAGCACGAGCGTGAACCCAACGCAAGACGCGACCATGTACATCCTTGACGGCGAGCTCTACACCGCAACCGTCAACGACGGTACAAAGAAAGTCGGCGACCGCGTCTGGGGCTACGAGAGCGATTCCGGCAGCGACATCGGTGCGATCAACCCGACCGTCACGCTGGACTTCTCATAAGACCAGCACTTCTTCTTTTTTTCTTTCTCTCCACATAAGCACTGGGGCGTGAACTATTGGCAGAACGCAAACAGACACAAGACCTACTCCTCAGTCTCGCGTTTTTACTATTCGTCGGCTTGGTCCTCCTCATCCTCGTCTTTGAACAAGGAAGAGGACTCGACCCGAACTACGTCAGCCTATTCAGTAAAATACTCGGTGCATGCTTGGGCATCGGCGTCATTGCCGTCCTCTACACCGCCATCAAGAGACCAGATTCCGATGAGTACTCACCACTCCCCATCAGCACAGGAGGACCATTCTGTCTCGCCACAAACATCTGGTTCAAACTCGGCGGCGCAACCATACTTATCATCATCTTCTGCATCGGACTCTTCGTCACAGAACATAGCATCATCCCCATCATCAACCCGTACGAAGCAACCAGCATCGTCACCAGCAACACACCCGGCGTCTCCGGCAGTGCACTCACCGGCGCAAGAAGCGGACTCTTTGCCGGCGTGGGAGAAGACACTGCCGGATTCCTCTTCGTCCTCATCGGCACACTCTTGCTACTCCTCCTCGTCTTCAATCGCTTCGACGAAGAAAGCACACAAAACCCCGCACTCGTCTTCTTCGCGCTCTTCATCATGTGCTGCATCTGGGCACTCCTCTTCGCCACAGCACACAAACTCGCATACGGACTCGACAGCAAAGCATACGTCGGCGCAGCATTCTACGGCTTCCTCTCACAACTCACGAACGGGATTGTTGGCGCACCAGTCAGCATCATCGCACACTTCCTCCACAACTTCTTCGCGATCTTCCTCAAACTCGTCTCGTACAGCACCATGGCAATCGCACCAGCACTCATCCCATTCTTCGGAGGACTCCCCATGAAACACTCCCGCAAAGGCAACGCCGCAGCCATCGGACTCGTGGTACTCATCGCCATCGCAGCGATCGCAGGCACCATCTGGTACAGCACCGACAAAACACTCAGCATCGCCAACCCATCATGCACCGACTACATCGACGTCCCACAAACCACGGCATGCACAAACACCGACTCTTGCATTGCACAAATGGTCCCAGAAGGAAAACAACTCGACGACGGCATCACCGTACGCTGCAATAACGGCATCTGCCAAGCAAAAATCGCACAATGCACCAGCGTGGTGACCCCATGAGAACGCACCAACTCTTCGTACTCATCGCGCTCCTCCTCGTCACCACATCATCAGTACTCGCGTTTGACACCCTTGGACTTTCCAAAGTCGCGTTCCAAAGCAACGACGCAGACGTCGGCGGAGACGCATGGCTCCTCACCGTCGTAGAAAACGGCAACAACCAATACGCCACCGGCACCTTCACCCCAGACGAGATCACCAGAAAAGACGGAGCAATGGCAAAAAACGACATCAAGATAGAAATTACTGACAGCAAAAACCAGTGCCAGTACGACCTCACCAACTCCTACCAAAAAATCCACTCCGTCGAACTCCTCACCAACAAAAATGGCGGCATCGGCTTCTGGAGCGCGGAAAACGACTGCATCGCAGCAAGCAACGGCGCAGGATACATTCTCAACAGAAATGCACAAAGTGCACTTGCCATCTGCTACATCTTCAAACAACAAGGAACCTACACACCACTCAGCACACCAACGAACACCATAGAAAGCACGATCACCGCCACCGTCGCAGGACAAAGCGTCAGCGGCACCATCAACAGCCAAAGCGCATCTAACATACAACTCGGCAACAGAGCATACGCAAGCTGGAGCGGCAACCTCGTCAGCGGCACACAATGCCCCAACCCACTCGACAGTGGTGTCAGTGCAGTCACACTCAACGGCAACCCGAGAATCACGAGCAAATCAGGCTACGATGAATACCTGCCTGCGAGAGCAGCACTCGTCGCATGCGCAGCAGGAGTCAGCGGACAAACCTTCATCTCAGAAGCAGACTACAAACCATGCACCGACGCATACATGGCAAAATACGCTGCAGCAGCACGACCAACCACCATACAACCCTTCGCATCAGCACTCAATGGCGACGGAAAAGTCATCTTTGACAGCAAACAACTCCTCCAATTCCCCGTCTTCACGCTGCGAGTACGCGCAGACTGGCTCGGCATCTACCTCCCCGTAGGCATGCCAAAAATTGTGAGCGTCACCTCTTCAGCATTCAACGAAGCAAGCGTCGGACACATCCTCGCAACAGTCCAAAACACCGGAGACGCACAAGCCAGCTTCACCATCAGCGCAACGTGCAAAGACACCGCACTCCAAACAGGCACTACGCAAACCGTCACGCTCAACGCAAAAGACCAAACTGTCGTTGACATACCGATCAGCGGAGGCGTCAAAGGAACTGACACCAGCACAACGTGCACCGTCCTTGCACAAGACCGCAACAAAGCAACAAACAAAGACACCAAAGACGTCACCGTCACCGTCAAAGCACTCGCCGTCTGCCAAGCAGGAGACAAACAGTGCATCAACAACCTCATACAAACCTGCAACGCACAAGGCACCCAATGGGTCAACACGGAAACGTGCGCCGCAGGCTGCGACTACTCAAAAGGAGCACCGATTTGCAACGACGACACCGTCTGCACAAGCGACGCGCAATGTGACGACAAAGACGCCACCACAAAAGACACCTGCGTCGGCGTCGGCACCAAACACTGCAAACACGAGTACCAACAAGGATTCTTCAGCGTCTACGGCAAAATACTCCTGTGGGCACTCATGGCGCTCGTGTTCGGCATCACCGCCACACTCCTCGGCATGAACAGCAGCCCATGGTGGTACACACTGCACGCATTCACCGCAGTCGGAATACTCGGGGTGATCCTTGGATTGTTTGCGCTCGTGAGCACACTCGCCGCATGGCTCTTCACCATAGGACTCATCCTGGTACTCCTCGGCATCGCGACATTCCAATGGATACCAGGCGTCGGGATCTCAGGACTCCTCATTGGCATCGTCGCGATCATCTTCGCAATCATGGTCGTCGTCACCTGCCAAGGAGGATCAGCAATACTCAGCTTCCTGCAGGTGTGCTCATGAACCGCCACGGAAACGTCACTGCGTGGATCATCGGAGTGCTAGCTGTGCTCATCCTCAGCGGCGCAATCTTTGCCGTCGTATCGGAACACGGGCTTGGACTCTTCAACACCGGACTCTTCGACATCGGCAGCATATCCTGTCGCGAGA
>CALMAY010000004.1 GCA_937861125.1 uncultured bacterium
TTTTCCTCGTTTAACTCTAGGCATATAGGATAAATTTCAAAGAGACAAGATACAATGTATTGGAGTTTGTTTCTTGGTGTTTAGAAGTTTAGTAATTAGGTACAGCGTGAGTAATATTTTTCTTCATTGCATTTTTGATACTGTTGTCACGGCGTTTGTTGCGGCGTGTACTACCAGTTTGACGTGCATTGAAGTGATCTTGTCCATCAGCACGTTTCATAATCTTTGTGCCCTTTTTTGAGCGTTTGACAATATAACGTTTTGCTGTGGCTCCGTGTGTTTTGATTTTTGGCATAGAATACAGGGTAAAGTGCGGGAATTATACTATATGTGGAGGATTTTGTCAAGGGAGTTGAGGGGGGTATTTGGTGATATAGCGATATATTGCGACAGTGCATGGCGTGTTGTATCCCATCGTTCTTTATCGCACGTATCCCATAATGGGTCTATTTTTTCACTACAATAGCAGTCACTTTGCCCGCTTGGCGCTGAATTTCTTGCTCATAGCGTACTTCGTATGTTTTATTGAGCAAAGCGACAAATTCCCGAATGGTGTCATACGCGATATCTGCCTTACCGTGTTCGCGTCCGCGGAGGATAATTTCGATACGTACCTTATCTCCACGGTCAAGAAATTTTTCTGCCTGTGACTGGCGTACAGCCATGTCTCCCTCGGAGATACGGATAGAGAGGCGAATACCTTTGAGCTCAGAGACGTGCATTTTTGCTTTTTGTTTGCGCGCCTCTTTTTCTTTTTGGTATTTAAACTGAGCAAATCCGATGAGTTTGCATACTGGTGGTGTGCCTTTTGGATTGATCTCGACTAGGTCTACTTCTCGTTCTGTGGCAAGTGCAAGTGCCTGGGCAATAGGCATAACACCGATATTACTATTGTCACTATCGAGTACACGTACCTCTGGGGCAGTAATTTTTTCGTTTTTCAGATAGAGAGGTATGAGTGCTTTTTCTGGTCGTTTTTTTCTTGATATACGCATAGAATAAAAAAGTTTTCAGTATCCAGTTTCAAAACAGTGTGTAGATATTAAGTTAATAATTGAAAATTATTTTGAGACTGGAGGTTTTATTTTTGGTAATTTCTCGCAAGGCGAGACGGTGGAGATGCCGAGAATTGAACTCGGGTCTAGATGGGTTTGCTCAAGACGTGTCCGTGCGAAGTCGGTTTGAGTTAGAACAGGGCGATATAAAACCAACAAAAACCGCACTGAGCTATGACTGTTTTATTTCGCTACATCATTGCGTCATCCATGACGTACCTACGCTCGATGAGGGGTTGATACCGCTGACTCTGTATCGAGTATGAAGAGGGCGATAGTTGAGGCGATTAAGCGACAACAGCCGCAAATGAAGGCATAGCAAATGCGTTAGCAAATGCAGTCTTCACGCGGTTAAGTACGTTTGCACGTAATGCTCCATAGATTAATGAGGATGGATTCCTCAACACGCGTGACAAGAGAAAACGGATCCACCTATCGAATCCTGTCATCCCCTCAATTGTAAGGTTCCAAATTAAAAACTCCAAGATACAAATAAATCTCAAGTTCAAAACAAAAATACTGAGAACCATACATTTTCATTGTGTCATTGCGAGGGAGCTCATGCGATTGTGGCAACCCAGTAACGTTTGGCTACTGGATCGCGTCGTCGGTGTGATCTCTTCCTATTCGAAGGTTTGAGGTCCTCTCATGGTCTCGAAGACGCGATGACGTATGATTTTGAATTTTGCAGTTTGGAATTTGTTTGTATCTTGTATCTTTTAATTTTTGAGTTCACGTCGTAGGTCTCGATCTAAATCTCGCTTCTTTTTCACTTCCTTCTTTTCAAAGAGTTTTTTACCTTTGACGAGTGCGATTTCGATTTTGATCTGACGTCCCTTAGTATAGAGGGAAACGGGGATAATTGTCAAGCCTGAAACACCCATTTTTCCTCTGAGATAAGCGATTTCTTTTTTGTGCAGGAGGAGGTTGCGGGAGCGTTTTGCGTTCATTTCTGTGTATTCAGCAGCAAAACGATAGGGAGCGACGTGAGCGTTGAGGAGTACAGGGGTGTTTTTGTGAAATACAACAAAGGCATCATCGAGTTTGCATCCTCCATTTCTGATTGATTTTACCTCTGCACCAGTCAATGCCAAACCAGCCTCAAATGTCTCAAGGATCGTGTATTCATAACGAGCGTGTTTGTTGTGTGCGAGTGTAGGCATATTTTTGACGATCGTGCTCTTGCAGTGTATAGTATAGAGAGCTTTTTTTCAAGCTTTTCTATGGGTCGATTTTCTCATATACTCTCTACCGCGTTAATTTATCGTCATACGACAGTATCACTGGTACTCTACTGTCTGTGTATGGCACTGTATCTCTTTTTGCCGAGTGATGCATCGTGGTATCGTCTGACAGTAGTGGTTATTGCACTTATTTCTACCTTACTGCATGGTATTATTGCATGGCGTCTTCATCGAGTGTTTGGACAGGGCGCTGATCCTTTGTTGTATTTGAGTGCTGCTCTATTTGGGTTACTTGTGTTAGTATTTGTTTCGACAGCATGGGAGGGTGCGCTGATTTTTTCTCTTACCCTTGGTATATTATTTTTGACAACTGTATCACCTCGGGTAGCGCAGTTTTCTGTGTTATTTGTGCACAAAGGGTGGCGTCGTCTCTATAGTGTCGCATGGCTTTGTACTGTATATTTTTTCTTGTGCACGCTGTATGGTTTGTACTTATTTCTCGCTTCGTTTCCTTGGTTTGTGGTAGTACCTATTGCTGCTTGCGGTTTATTGGTAGCAACGATGTCGACTGTCCGTCTGTATGTCTCTGGGACGTACAAAGAACATCGTCTGATGTATATGACACTGTTTTTTCTCTTTGTAGAGGTGCTGACTGTGTCGTTGTTGTTTCCTTTTGGAATTTTCTCTTTTGGGCTGCTCTTGACATGGTACTGGTATCTTGTTACATTATTGTGCCGTTTTGCGGCGACTGAGCGTGGGGTAATTTGGAGTGAGCAGTGGCGGTATCTCTTGGTTCACGGGGTATTACTGTGTGCTGTCGTCATAGGATTTTTGAGATGGACCTAGAGTGAAATTTCCAATTTCCAATTTCTAATTTCTAAACATCATAAAAAATAGTACGTGTGTGGTATTATTAGAAATTAGTAATTAGAAATTAGTAATTCATACATTGTTTATGCCTGCTCCACATCTTCCACCTCCCACTTGTTCTGTCCCGCTTCATCGACGTTTGGAACGTGTCCCAATGATTCTGTTGTTTACATTGTTAGCGGTTCTTTCTAGTATTGCGGTTTCTTTATTTGTAGTAGCTCGATTTTCTTTTGCGCCGATGACTGAGACAAAAATTGTTGTCGCAGGGACGACAAACAAAGAACAGGGTACACTTGATCCAGTGGTCCTTCGTGATGTACGAGAAAAAACAGTCACACTTCTAGATACAACAAAAAAAAGTTTTCAGAGTTATGGAGATGATGCGGTGATAGGACAGGCGGCACTGCTGAGTACTGATGGTTGGGCGGTGACAGCAGCGGTATTGCCAAGCACATTGACGGGTGTGCGAGCAGTGGATGCCCAAGGTAAATTGCATATCATTTCTGAACAACGCATTGATACACAAAGTGGTGTACGCTACATCAAGATAGCGCATGATGGGTTTCGTATTTTTGATGTGATTGGCGAAGTCCCGTCAAGAGAGACAGTTGTGCCGGTATTTTCATTTGATCGGTCTGACGTATCACCACTTCTGCTGAGCCTCTCCACATTCGATGAACGCCCTCTCTTTACCTTTACCCAAGCGCGACTGATGCTCCAGACCGAACCAGTACTGCAGACCGCGAGTGTCTTGGTCAATGATCGCGGTGTCCTCGTCGCTCTCTCTACAGCTGACGGCACTCTCGTTTCAGGTCCAGTGATTCGTCATGGCCTCCCGTTTGTTTTGTCAAAAAAGACAATTGTTCGAGCCACTCTTCCGTATACCTTGAGTGTTGTGAGTGGGGTTCAGAAAGATGACCAACTCTTACCAATCTCTGGGTATCTGGTCACCAAAATTCAGCCAAAAAAACAAACCGAAGCGCTTCGTATAGGCGACATTATTACCCGCGTAGATAATGCGCCAGTAGATGAGGTGGTACTTGCACTCCTTGCATATGATACTCGTGAACAAGTCCCACTCACTGTCTATCGTGATGGAGTAGAGGTGGACGTTATCGTTTCATTGACCAGATAAGCGCGCTGTTATAGCGCGTTTTTTGTAGGTATGATATACTATGGAAAAGAAAAAATTATAAGGACACAAGGATACAAACAGTAATTGCACTGAATACTATCCTTATGTGTACTATATAATTTGTATCCTTGTATCTTTTTCTTTTTAATTTTCTCACCTATGTCTCTCACTCACATTCTCATTCGTCGCTCTCGTTTCCTCATTGTTGGTGGACTGCTCTGTGCACTACTTTCTGTTGCAGTGAGTTTTTTGTTTCCGCTCCAGTATCGGGCTGATGCACAGATTTTGATTTTGCCTCGCGTGCAGTATGGGAGTGATCCGTTTAGTGCTACCAAAGCTTCTGAGCAAGTGGCAGAAAATCTCTCCAGTGTTGTCTCTACTGATGAGTTTCGTTCGTTGGTAATTGGTGCACTTCCTATAGAATTACAATCATCTTTTAGTAAGCAGACACCAAAAAAGACGCGTGCATACTGGAACAAAACAGTCGAAGCATCCCCAGTATTTGGGACTAACTTTTTGAGTATTTCGGCATATAGTACAAACAAAGAAGTGGCTATGCAAATCGTCTCAGTAGCAGCACAGACATTGCTCGAGCGTGGACAGGAGTATACACCATCTCCCATTATGCCTCGTATTATTAATAATCCTATCGTCTCAGAATATCCAGCTAGACCAAATCTGGGTATGAATGCGGTGCTTGGGTTTTTGGTCGGTGTCTGTCTAAGTATTTTCTTTATTACAAAACGCGAGTATCGCGTATAAATTTTTTATTGAGATATATGTCTACTGATCAATTGCAAATTATAGATGCAGCGAAGAAGATTTTTGAAGAGCTTTCATTAGATATTCAAGATATTGATGTGAGAGAGCAGATGGTGCGCGATATCGAACAGAGTATTCAAGAGAGGATCATGGCCAGGTTGGTTCAAGTTCTTTCTGTTGAACAACAGCACCAACTGGATGCACTCATTACACGCCAAGCCACTCCAGAGGAGATTCAAGAGTTTGTCTCTGCAAGTGTGTCAAATATTCCGACTATTATCGCTGAGGTGATTGTCGAAATACGTAATGAGTATCTTACTCAGTAATTTGTTTGTATGTCATACAGTCATCCAGAAAAACATGTTGCGTTGCCAAAGTTACAAATCATTGATGTGAGTCATATTGCTGAAGATGAGGCACGATTTAGGGCACAAAAAGTATTGCATGAAAAACCTAAAGAAATCGATCCGTCCCTCTCTCGTTTTGGTAGGGCAATGAAAGCAGTAAAAGAGGCACCAAAAAATATATGGAGTTCTCTGACAAAACAGTATCGACACAACAAGGAGCTGCGTCAAGTACGAGAGAAAATACAGAATACTGGTAATTTGTATGCAGAGCGTTCTGAAGATATTGCTGTTGATGAGCAGGAAAATGACGAAGCAATGAGGTCTATCCTAGAGCGTTTTGATCGAGCGTATGATTCATCGGATATGTTGACTGACGGAGAAGAATTAGAGACGCATACCGCTGCGGATAGAGAAGATAATATAGAAAAATTGCGTAATGATATACATGACTTAATTGTTGAGTTTGCAGATAGTACTATTGATGATAGTGAATTTTTGTCTCGAAAGACTCGTTTGTATGATACGTATTTTCATGGAAAAAATCGTCCCAATGTATCTCTGTATGCCGACAATGCATTAGAGATTGCTCGAATTGCTCGCAGTGAGCGGACACACTTGGATGCTATTCGTGACATAGAGATTGTTACTGGTCGAGCCAAATCTCAATTTAAAAGCGATGCAAAAGTCGGCTATACCGGTTTTGATAAGACTGTGGATGCATTGCAGAGAAATAAAGTAACTAGTGTTCTCCCACCTGAGCTAGTCAGTGCTGGTGTGGCTGCTGCGGTTGCAAGCACCAAGGCTGCAAAAATGATTGCTACGTCGGCGGCACGAGCAGCAACATTTGGAGTGGCTGGCGGTGTGGTTGCAGGAGTAACACGCGGAGTTACTGAAAATAAACGTCTCAAAGATGAACGAGCATACGTATCGGAAAGTATGGCTCGTGGCGAGGAGAATGGGGTAGATACCATGGAGCGTCGTAAAGAGCTGGTTGGGTTTGCAATGGAGATGAAATCAGCTCGTGAATTGATTGATACATTTACATCACAGTTTTGTGTTGGAGGAGAGTTACGAACTGACCTAACTATTGAAGAAAGGGTGGCTGCTGTGGGGTATCTAGGTAGAGAAATTGAAAGTCGTATTCGTTTTAATGATAGTCATAAAGTTGACACTATTTCGTTTAGTTCGCGTGGTGGTGTTCGGGAACATACTGAATTGATGGTATTTCGTGCCAAAATGAAAACAGGTTTGAAGCGTCAGATGGCTGTGTCTTCGTCAAAAATAGATCAATGGTTGGAGGAAGACTATCAACAAAGTATTGCGGAGTTAAGTGTTGAAAAGCAAACAAGAGATGAAGAATTTGCGTCGTTTCGAAGAAAAAAGGCACTTAAAGAGGGTTTAAAGGGTGGTTTCAAGGGGTTGGTCTATGGTGCGGCGTTCCAAGAGGTGTTTGCGTTTATTAACCCACATGTGCAGGGTGCTACCGAGTCGTTGTTTGGTCATCCACAGACAGGAGAAAAATCTTTGACATCTGTTGCAGCGCTGGTGCGCTGGATCAAAGGTGAAGGAATGACAGAAGTGCTCACACCTACCCAGACGATCGATATCCCATTATCCGATAGCGGCCATTTGACTATCAATCATGCTGATGGAATACAGCTTGGCGCCCTGCCGTCTGGCGAGGCGGTTGTTACTCTACCAGATGGGTCAGCGATCCCCTTGTCCGTCGATAGTGCTGGCAACTTAGATGAAGCGACAAAGAATGCATTACGAGATGTCGGTGTTTTTACTACTAATGAATCACACAGTGTTCAGACGGTAGTTGATATAGTCACTCGTACAGAAACACACACGCAGACACCGCAGGAATTCATAGCTACATATCGGGGGAATGATTTGTATGAACGTACTGGGCGTCCTAGGTGGTTTGACAATGATACTGATGGTGCGTATGACTTTAATGAGCGTCGAGCATATTGGGGCGGTGCAGAGGTAGATGGGAGAAATACAGGTTTGACTGCTGATGGTGGTGTACAGTTTCGTATTGATATGCGTGAATATCAGGAGGCAGGTGGTGTACAGGTAGCTGGATCTCGTGTTGGTGAGATAGTTGGACAACCTGACCGTGCGATCAATGATAATCGTATGTTTTGGGAGATTACGCCGGTACGTGGTGGCGAAGTATTTCGTTTTCCGTTTGTTACACAACCAGATGGGACTGTTACCGCTGATATTCCAGCAGATCACCCTGTTCGTCAGCTTTGTTTTCATGAAGCGAATGGGAGAGTTCAATTTGATGGTGCGCTGATTGAAATAGTAGAACATCCAGATCCAACTGCTGTGCAAAATGGCGCTGAGCGAGTAATGATTTATGCATCTCTGGACGGTCCAGACCGTCTCAATGATGTGGTTACCACTGAGACAATTACTGAGACTACTGAGCGTACGGTTGCTGACAATTCAATTGATTTGTATACAGTCGATTCTGTCGATGTGGTGCCCATTATCCCTGTGCTTTCCAATGCTCGTAGAGAACTGGAAGCTGTAGAGAAGAAGACGTTGGGTGGAGGGTATGGATACGGTGGTAGCTATGGTTCTGGCGGATCATATGGATCTACCGGTGGTCGTAAGAAAGCAGGTGGATATGGCTATGGTGTTCCAGCATATGGAAGTAGTGGTGTCTCTACTGGAGCAAGTAAATCAGCACCATCATATGGTTCTTCATATGGGTATGGCGGTTCGTATGGATACGGTTCAGCTTCTCAATCTAAAGAGGCTGGATATGGTGCGGCTGCTACTACAGTCGATACCTCTAAAAAAATACCAAAAGTTGAGAAGGTAATAAAAATGGAGAAAAGACAAAGGAAAGAAATAAAACATATTCCACCAACCATCTCTAGTGAGATACAAACACGTGCAGAAGGTAAGTCTGTTGGTGATATATCGACACGCATTGCTGAAGTTCGAGAAACTATCTCTCTCTTGGAGCCACAAGCTAAGAAGAGTGGTAAAAAAGCATCAGAAGCGGAAGCACGCATATTGGAATTAGAAAAAGAATTGCGTCTATTGGAGGAGACTCAACAATTTTTGCGTGGGCAAGAACAGTTTAATGAACAAGTACGTGCGTTACGTACTGAGATAAGACAGCAAGAGGAGATATTCCAATCTACTACAATTAAAAAAGATAAGTCTGCTGCGGAGACACGTATCGCTCAATTAGAGGAGCAGCTCGTGGCTTTGGAGACCAAACGTCATAATGAATTACATGGATATACTCAGGAAGAAATTGTTGAGGAGGAGGTACCGGTAGGGGTAACAGAGGACATATTTGATAGTGATGAAGATGATGATATTCCTATTATTGTTGATACGTCTGAGTTAAATGGCGCAGGTGACGATGAGGACGATATACCAATTATTGTCGATACTTCAGAGATAGACAAAAAACCAGATACTACTGCGGCACCGCACAAAGAGACTCAACGTACAATTGAATTTACTACGGAAGAAGGTATAAAAGAGTTCGGTGCATACCAGAAACGCTGGGAATCTGGCAGGCATATACCAAAAGGTCAAGACCATGCCAAAAATGTAGAAACATTGTTGAGGCAAATGAATGAGCCAATGAAAGATACTGTGCGTGCTACGGTCGTGATTCCAGTTGCTGGACATCAGGAACAAAAGAACATTTATCATACACTTGAGTCGTTTGCAAAACAGAGTATTTCTCGTGACTCGTTTGAGATTGCTTTGTTTGTTAACCACCCCAAAAAAGATAAGGCAGGCAAGCCGATTGACGCCGATGAGACACTCGCTGAGATTGAGAGGTTCAAAAAAGTATACCCAGATATGCAGGTACAGGTGATGTATCAGGCGTTTGATGTGCGTCAGCCAATTGGGTATATCCGAAAAATTGCCAATGATGCAGTGCTTGAGCGTGCATACGCCCGCAAAGGTGTTAAAGAAGATATTATTCTCGTCAGTAACGATGCTGATAATAAAGGTGTGGATGCACAGTATCTCGAAAAGATGATCAAAAATTTTGATGAAAACTCAGACGTAGTGTTTGTTAATGGAAGATATGAGTATGACCCAGAAGAGATCAAAGATTATCCTGAGATTTTTGCTGGGTACAAACTGTATCAATATCTAGACGCAGTACAGAGAAAAGAAGTAGACGTGTGGCGATCGTGCGGTTTGACTGCAGCAGTACGTGGGAGCGCCTATAGTCGTGCTGATGGGTTTGACGGCAATGCGACTATGTGTGAGGATGTATGGCTCATGAGAGGAGTGGGTGAGACCAGTCAGGAACGTGTTGGTGGAAAGTGGCCAGTATTTCATGATAACAAAAGTGTTATTTATACTTCAGCGCGCCGTCCATTGCAGCAGTGGTTGGAGCATGGTAAGGCACCAGCCCAACAGTGGGATGCGGGCTTTGGTGCAGACGATAGTGCTCGTACCTACACGCCAGGTAAAGAACGTACCAAACCGTTTGATGTGATGAATACTAAAGACGTTAAAGAGTTCATCGCCAACCTAGAGCGTATTTGTGTTCAGACATTTGAAGGAGCCTATCATCTAGATTTCAATAATCCAGATCATCGTAAACAGATGGACATCGCTCTACGTGCTCTGGGTGTGTCATGGAAGTGGGAATCTACGGGCGATAAAAAGGGTAAGCTCACTATTACCAATGTAGATAGATTGCTCTACGAAACACAGCGCTTCCAACAACTGGCTATTTTGAGAAAACAAAATACTGTCTCGCCAAGTGAGGCGACAGCACAGACGTTGCGGACTACTGCAGCAGAACTAAAAAAGAAAGCAGAGCCGCTGCGAAAGCGGGCCAAGGTACAATCTAAAGCACGTCCCAAAAAAGCACCGTAAACAGATCAAAATGAAATAAAAACACCCTAAGGGATGATCCTAAGGGTGTTTTTATTATAGGTTTTGTAGGTGTGGATAACACCCTTGACAGAATGTGGGAAAAGTGATATAGTGTGCTGTTCTGAAAGTGAAGGTAGAAGAGGTCTCGTTCATTACACACCTAGGGAATTGGCAGAGATTCTGTCTCGTCCGAAGAGGGTTTTATCTCTAGAACTTCCTTCGGACGAGATTCTCTCGTACCAGTTCCGCACAACCACCCCGTCGTTGCTCGCGACGGGATTATGGAGGATCAAATGAGCGCACCAACTGGTGGTCACTCCTCGACGGGAAGCCACTCCTCCTCCGGGGGGAACATCGTCGGCCTGATCGCGCTCGCGCTCGCGGTCTTGGCATGTGTCCTGTCTATCAAGTCGTGCGCGAACGACAACGGCCAGGAGAGTGCCGTCGAATCTCTCACGGGCAGCGTCGAATCGCTCGCGGGCACCGTCGAACAGCAGGGGGCAGCCATCGGCCAGCTCCAGGCAGAATCCAACGACAACCACGCGGCGATCGAAGCGATCCGGAGCGATGTGGCTCGTATCGACGGGCGAGTGGACGGCGTCGAGCGCCGCACTCGCCGTCTCGAGGGTCGCGTTCGCGCCCTCGAGAGTCGGCCCATCACCGAGCCCGCGCCCACCACGCAGCCGCTGGACGGGGTATTCATTCCAGGTCCGGTCCGCGTCCAGCGTGGCCCGAGCTCTTAAGAGCAACGGCCCCAACGGTTCCCGACGCTAGTCATGTCGGGAAGGTGGTTTCGAAAATCGGCGATCTGACTAATCGCCTGGCGGCAAGAGCCAATCTTGCAACATGCAGTATCGGAGGATCTGCGTGACTGGCCAGCGTCTAACATGTGTGACGGTCTATCCATGACCAATACACGAGACAAGGCCGGAAGGGGAAAGTATGCCTAGCGCAGAAAAGTCCCCCTCCAATTTCGTTCATTTACGTCGTGTAAGTGGGCGATGAGGAGTAAAACAAAGAATATAGAACATATAGCAAAGAACAAAACTTTGGTATATGAGTTCATTACAAAAATAAAATAGAAAAAAGTAGGCGGTAAGAGAAAGAAGATCTCCTTTGTTCTATACGAGCGCATCGTATGTAGCAAAGGGGATCGATTCGTTTCTCAACCAGCGCCGCCCCGGCGCAAACACAGGAGTGCTATGAGCACCACCGATCCGCGCCTGTCTGGGGTTGGCGCCCTCAACCGTTCGAGCAGCCGGTCGCTGTTCACCATCGTTGCTGCGATGTTCCTTTCTCTTTCCTGCGCGACCGCTTTCGCGCAGGACACCGACGACGCCCCGGTGATGGTGGGCGAGCAGGGCATGTGGTGCTTCGGGTCGGCGATTCCCGCCTGCCTCGAACTCCTTCGGGGGGACGAGGGGCAGGCGATGGAAGCTGCTGTAGCGCCTGAACCCATCGCCGACGCGGTCGCCGAGCCGGTCGTCACCCCCGTCGAGGGGAGCGGAGAGACGGCGCCCGAGTCATCCGGCCCCCGGTTCGAATTGGGTGGGATCGCAATCGCGACCGCCCAGGGACCAACCGGCGGATTGGAGCTCGGCATTTCGGGGGATCGAAAGGTCTCCCCGTTCGCCCGACTCCATGTCGCCCCCGGCGTATTCCCCGGAGTTTTCGTCGGTGGCAGCACTGGCGTTGACTTTTCCCTTGGGGAGAGCTGGCGGCTCTCCTTGGGAGTCACTCTGACCGGCGACGGGTTGGGTGATGGGGAAGTATCGGCGGTTCAGACCGGCGCTCTCGTCGGAGTAGAGTGGTCTCCGGGCCACTTCTACCTTCGCGGGAATGTTGGGCCGGTCCAGCGATGGGTGACAAACGGAGAGGCTGATGCTGATCCAGAGTCGTCCGTCACGGGCACCGGGGTCGTCAGCGTGGGCTGGCGGTTCTGATCGAACAACAACACGGGGGGCGCCCACGAGCCCCACACTCGCAGCACTTGGAGGACGCTGCGGGGCCCGACACAACCTGTCGGGCACCAATCAGACACTGTAAACATAGTTTGCAGGGTGTGATAGGTAGAAAAAGGCGGTGGATAAGCGAGTTGACAAAATAGCCAAAAAGTGCTATACTGCAAAGTTCGAAAATATGGTTTTGTCTCTTGGTTTCTGTATCTGTTGAGATAAGGAAACCAAGGGGTAATACCCCGGTTCGTTACAATATAGATAAAACGGGGAATGGCGAATAATCAAGAAGGCTCCTTTGTGCTGTAGTACTGCGTAGTACAACACAAAGGGGTTCTTCTCGGTCAATCGACCACAAATCAACCAAGTGCTCCCGCCCCGGGGAGCCCATCATGCCTTAGGAGGGCAGATGTCGGACGTCAAGGGTGGCTCCCTTCGCCAAACGGTCTTCTCCCGATGCTTGACCAGCATCTGCTTCTTCTTCGTGGCTACGACGTTCGTGGCGTGTGCGTGGGACGAGTTCGAGGGTCCGCAGGGTCCCGCCGGACAGAACGGCGAGGATGGTGCGCAGGGTGAGCCCGGCGCCACGGGTCCGCAGGGTCCCGC
>CALMAY010000005.1 GCA_937861125.1 uncultured bacterium
GTGGACGACCAGTTTTGATCGCATAATTTTCTGTTGGCAAACCAAACGCATCAAACCCAATCGGAAAAAGCACGCTTTTCCCCTCCATACGTTTTTTACGAGTGATCACATCCATCGCAGTAAATGGACGTGGATGACCCACATGCAGACCAGCTCCAGATGGGTATGGAAACTCAATCAAGCCAAAGAACTTTTCTTTGGTACTATCTTCTGTTGCAGCAAATGTTTTATTATCTTCCCAATATTTCTGCCACTTTGGTTCAATTGATTTTGGATCGTATTTATTTGTCATATAATTATTGTTTGAAGTAAGAAAGAAATTGATCATGCAGACGTGGTGGAACTACGATGAGGTCGCGCCGATCCTGTGTCCAAGGTAGTCCATCACTCGTCAGTATAAGACAACCCGAGAGTTTTCCCATATGCGCAATCGGCAGATAGTCCCAATCAAGTCCAGAATTGCGACACGCAAATGTAAACGTCCCATCCGCCACATATACGAGCATAGCCGAACACCCAAATGTCTGAGTTCGCCCACCAGAAGATTGACAAAAATTATGAAGCGCAGATACAAACACATGTGTATGGGATACATGTACACTTTCTTCAGTATGAAGTCCAAACAAACCGATTGATTCCACAAGATCTGTACGATTGAGCTGTGCATGCACCATCACACCATTCTTGTACACACACCCAGCTTCTGAATCCCCTACAAACAACTGCTTTGACATGGGAAAATACACACCAGAAAGTATCGTTTCTCCTTGTTTTTGTACAGCAATCATGACAGCCCATGTTGGGATACCATGAGCAAAATTCCGTGTTCCATCAATTGGATCGATATACCACGTATACTCACTCACACCTTCAATTTTTTGTGGCATTTCTTCACTGATGATAGTATGTGTTGGAAATTCACGTTGAATAGACGAAACCAAAAATTCGCTCGTTTCTGTATCAGCAATCGTGAGATAATCATTTTGATTGGATTTCAAACTAAAACTCACGCCTGCTTCAAAGTGCTTTTTAGCCATCTCTCCTGCTTCGACAATAATTTGTTCCAAAAATGCACGCATATTACGCTCTCTAGAATATACCTATACTACGCAAAAAACCAGACTTT
>CALMAY010000006.1 GCA_937861125.1 uncultured bacterium
CACGTGTTCCATCGTTTGGCATCATCACAGTTGATGTGGTTGACGATGTGACAGTTACTACCACAGTACTTGAAGTAGTACTTGTAGTGGTAGACGCACTGACACTTGTTTCAGTAGCCAGTACTGGTGCAGAGAGTAACAATGCCCCAACAACCGCTACTGTTCCAAACATGAATTTTGAATTCATAGACAATATAGATGTTAAAAATAACTATCCACAGTATACAACCAACACCAAAACTTGGCAACCACTACTTTGACACAAGCAACTGCGTTATCTCATTTACTTTTTCTTTAGTCAACTCAAGTTGAGCTGTCTCTAAATTCAAGCGCAATACTGGTTCGGTATTACTTTTACGCAAACTTACCCATCCCCATTCACAACGAAACCATGCTCCATCAAGTGTATTTTCTTCAAGAATTTGATTACGAAAATGAGATATAATACGATCAATCGCACCATCTTTATCTTCTATATGAAAATTTATCTCACCCGAATGTGCATACTGCATGTACGGTGCCACAAGCGTAGACAGTGGTACTATTTGACGAGAAAGTAACGAAGCAATTAACACACAAGAAAAATCACTCGACTCTACCCCATAGAGATCACCATAGTATAGATGTAGTGAAAGTTCACTAGCAAAAATTGCACCTGTGTCACGAACCTGTTTTTTTATATGTGCATGCCCCACACGGCACATTTGTGTCGTCGCGCCAGCAGCCTCCCACGCTTCCTTTATTGCGGTACTTGAACGTAAATCATACAGCATATGACCCACATTATTATGCAAACGCAATACCTCAAGACCAAGCAAGATACCCACTTGTGACGGAGGGACAATCTCTCCTCGCTCATCTACAAGCCCAATCCTATCTGCGTCTCCATCTAGGGCAAACCCAAAATCAGCACCCGTTTCTATCACTTTTTTTTGTAAATCACGTAACGTGTCTACACGCAATGGATTTGCTTCATGGTTGGGAAATGTTCCATCTGGTGTATCATACAACGACACAACTTCTAGCGGTAATCGTGATAATATATTTGGTAATATAACAGATCCCATTCCGTTACCATAATCCACAACAACTTTCTTGGGTGTAATACTAGATATATCCACCAAAGACATAATCTGTTCTACATACGAAAGAGTTGGATCTCTAAAAATCTCACTTCCTTTTCTTTGTGCTAGACCAAACTGATTTTGTATCGTCAAATCACGCACCATCTCCATACCACTACCCATACCCACAGGGAGCCCGTTTCCTCGTGTGATCTTAAACCCATTATACTCAGCGGGATTATGACTTGCTGTCACCATTACACCTGCAAGATACTGCTCTTCTCGTGCGACAGTGATATTAAACAATGGTGTTGATACCAAACCAATATGAGCCACATCCACTCCCTGATCAGTAATCCCTCGCACCAACTCACGTGTATATTCCACACTCGTCGTACGCATATCATACCCAACAGCAAATAGCCCTCGCTCAAAAGAAACACCCTCTTGTTCAAAAAAAACGACTAATGCTCGTCCCAACTGATATGCAAGCGTTCCGGATAACTCTGACGCTACTAGCCCACGAATATCATACGACTTAAAAATAGACGGAGAAATCATACAAAACAAATTGAATAACTACACAATATAGAGTATACTATCAATACATACATCTCTTTGCAATATGGAACCAAAACAACTTCTGGATAACCTCTCAACTCACCTCAAAAACAGTCTCGCTCGTGCTATTGCTATCGCAAGTGCACTACATCACGAACATGTCTCTCTATTACATCTTATGTTTGGTGTTTTTGAAGAACCTGGCGCAATCGGAGCGGAACTACTCAAGAAAGCTGGCCTCACCAAAGATACACTCGAAACAGCATTAGCTCGTTTGGAGAAAATGCGTCTCAATCCAACACAAACACCAACCCTCACAGTTCCAGAACTTGATGCAGATGCAAAACATATACTCGAACGAGCCATGCTTCTCGCCTACGAACGATCACAGACATACATCGGAACAGAACATCTCCTATACGGTATGTTTTTTACCGATCAACATTACAAGACTCTCGAATCGCTAGGCTTACGCGTTGCAGATATGCAGGGACAAATTTTGATGATCCTCGACAGCAGTCAACATTTTCCAAATATAAATGACGTCGAAGGTGTTATGGAAGATCTCCAATCACTTGCTAAAGAACTTTCCGAACAATCTCACGATGAGCATGATCTTGATGAGGATCTACCTCTGTCACCAAAAAAACCACCACACCAATCACACACTTCCTCCAAACAAGAACAAAATAAAAAACGCCCACGTGCTATTGATGTATTTACCGTAGAACTTACCAACAAAGAACACCAAAAAAACCTCGACCCTGTCGTCGGACGCGAAGCGGAGATTGAGAGACTCATTCACATCGTCTGTCGACGCAATAAAAATAACCCTGTCCTCGTCGGTGAACCTGGTGTCGGAAAAACCGCAATCGTAGAAGGACTTGCCAAACGCATCGTACAGCGATCTGTCCCAGAAGTACTCCAACGCAAAAAAATCTATGCAGTTGATCTGCCGCTTCTTATTTCTGGCACCATCTACCGCGGTGAATTTGAAGCACGTCTCAAACAGCTTATAGATGAATGCAGCGCTGATCCAAATGCTATCCTCTTTATCGATGAAATCCACAACATCATCGGTGCAGGTAGTAACAGTGGCACAATGGACGCAGCCAATATTTTAAAACCAGCACTCGCTCGTGGACTCTTGCACTGTATTGGTGCCACCACCATTGATGAATTCAAAAAACATATCATGAACGACCCTGCACTCGAACGTCGTTTCCAACAAATCGAAGTGGAAGAACCAAGCGAAACAGATGCAACGCAGATGCTCATGGGCATTAAAAAATATTACGAACAATTTCACAATGTCAACATTACCAATGAAGCAGTGCATGCGGCAGTGCGTCTGAGTACACAATATGTTCATGGACAATTTCTTCCTGACAAAGCAATTGATCTCTTGGACGAAAGTGCCGCTGCAGTTCGTGTCAACAAAAAACCCACGGCCCAAGAAAAAAAGATTCGTGAACTCGAACAAACACGAGATGACGCATACATACAAAAAGAAATTGCTATCAAAGAAGAAAAACTTGAGGAGGCAATGACTATCAAAACACGTATTGGGAAAATCGAATCAACCTTGTCAAAACTCAAAAAAACACTAGACAAAGGCAAGAAAAAACCAACAGCGTCTGTGGATGAAATAACGATCGCAACACTTCTTGGGAAACGATTACACATTGATCCAAAACTGCTTTTACAAAATGAATTTGATCGTCTCACCACACTAGCATCTAACCTCAAAAAAGAAATTATTGGACAAGACACTGTCATTGACAATGTCGTCAAAACACTCCAACAATCCTACCTCAACACCACTATAAACCGAAAAGGTCCACGAACATCGTTGCTCTTTGCAGGACCAAGTGGTGTAGGCAAAACTAAACTCGCACAAGTGCTTGCCAAAACACTCTTTTTTGACGACGCAGCGCTGTTGCGCATGGATATGAGTGAGTTCTCAGAAGCACATGGTGTCAGCAAACTCCTCGGTTCCCCTGCAGGATATATCGGCTACAAAGAACGTAACCGATTCCTCGACGCACTCAGCAAACGTCCTCAATGCGTCGTCCTCTTTGACGAATTCGATAAGGCGCATGGAGACGTCAAAAAACTTCTCTATCAAATTCTAGATGACGGATTTTTGACAGATAGCAGTGGTAAAAAATATTCATTCAAACACACGATTGTTATCCTCACCACCAATATTGGTGCCGAACTCTACAGTAATAGTGGCGTTGGATTTACTGAAAACACCAAAGCACAGACACAAACTCAGCAACGCGTACAAGCAAAACTCAAAGAAGAGCTTGGTAGTGCCTTTTTGGGACGCCTTGGAAACACCTGTTTGTTTGCCCCGCTAAGCCAGGAGCACATTACGGCAATTATTGAAAAACAACTCTCTCATCTCAATACAGTACTCAGTACCACACAAAGTATTTCCCTGAAACTTGATACCGCTGCAATAGAAAAACTAATCTCTTCTGCCCCAATATCTGAAACAGGTGCTCGTGTTATCGAACGCAGTGTCGAACAATTGTTCTTTGAACAAGCAACCAACATCCTTGCTACAGCCAAAACAAAAAAGAAAAAACAATGGATTGTTACTCACACAGATGGACACTATGCCGCTCGATGAGCAAACAACACAAGAAAAATGGAGTGCCCTCCTCCAAAAAGAACGACTGCAACACCAAAACACGGTGCGTGTTCCGATTGCGACGAGACGCAAACAGATTGATGAACAGATTGCATATTACAAAGGTACTCTCCAGCGCAATCTTCTTGCTGGTATGACAGATAACAATGAAACATTAGTAAAAAAATTGATCCAACTCCGTGCAACACAGACAATTTATATCCTACTCGGAAAAGAAGAGGAACGTGGATATCTCGATGAACAAACAACACGATACGAAGTGGAACAATATACTCGAGACTGTCTTTTGCTTGCCAAATCTATTGGCCTGTCATAATACTATGTCAGATGAACAACAGCCACAAACAACCACACCAGATACACTCCGAGAAACACCACTTGCGAGTACCATTTCTGATTCCCTCAGTACTGCGATTGCTGCCCAAACTGGCACATCCGCACAAAACATAGCCAACCAAATACAACAAGCAGTACCATTCAAGGAAATAATAGAACAGCTCAAAAATGAAATTGACCAAAGTGGTACGCAGCTACAGAATGAAATAGCACAACAAGCACTTATTCAACAAGCAATTGCCAATTTTGGTTCACCTACATTTCAGACAACTACCACACGTCGTACAACCAATACCGACACACCAAATACAAAAAAAACACAAATGTCCACAGAGCCACAGCAGCCAAAAGAAATAGGTATTAAGGAAGTTACACCAGAAAATGAACCGTCCGCACCATCCGAAGAAACACCCTCTAATCCTCAAGAAAGTGTGGCAAATCAAAATAAACCAGATAAGCAAACAGAGCCAGATACACAAGATGATGCACCTGCAGACAAGGTAAGTAAACCAAGCGTGGATGATGAGACAGACACTCAAAACAACGAACCACAAAGAGAAAAAATAAACACTACAACCAGTACTACACAGGAGACTGAGATTGCACACCCAATATCTGGAGAAATAAAAAAAGGTGGGTTCATGGAAAAACAGGCACAACGTTTAGGAGATATTATCGGACAGCAGATAGCAAAAGACCTAAAAGAATGCAAATTTAGAGGGTTTATCGCTGCATTATTTATTGCCATGCTTTCTGATGTACTTGATACAGTAGATACAGCTACGCTCAGTCTATTTGTCATTTTTGTAACATTACTTAAGTTTTTTACATTTGGTGCAATATGGGCAATACTACTACAACAAGGTAATTTTGTCTCAAGATTTCTCCGTAGAATGGTATCAAAAAAAATAGCAAAATGGGTAATGGGTTTTTCTATTATACTAGACTTCTTACCATTCACTAAATTACTTCCGTCTGCTACCATACTTGTTATGTGGACAGCACATGTGATATCCAAAGAAGCAAAAAAGTTGAGGAAAGACAAAAAGAATTGGGAAAAAGTAACCAAAAAAAGCGGCAAACACGCACACCTACTCAATAAAAGAAATAAAATACGATGGGACACTATTAGAAAAACCCTAGCCAACAAAGAACAAAATGCGGTATAATACACACACTTATTGTATATGGACAAAAAACGCATCTTTTTCATCATTCTCTTCATTCTAACCACGATTGGTTTTGGGATTGCTCTGTACCTCGTTTTTTTTGCGCCAGACAAACCAACAGATAATGGAAGTACAGGTACAGAAACAGGCACAAATACAAACCAACCATTCCCCCAAGCACCAACTGCAGGTGACCGCACACCAATATCTACAGATCGTCCAACAACTCCAACTGCCGGTGATCGAAATGGCACCACCCCAGGAGGCGCATCTGACGATACCACAGATACCGCAATTACCCGTGCACCAGTTCTGGGTATTTCCGTTGGTAGCGGAGGCGACCTTCGTTTTTACAACAAACAAGATGGAAAGTTTTATGAAAAACAAGCTGATGGTACACTCAAGACAATGTCAGACAACACATTTTATAACGCAGAGTCTGTCACTTGGGCAAAGACAAGTGATAAAGCAGTAATAGAATATCCAGACGGCAGTAATATCATCTATGATTTCGCTACCAAAAAACAGGTTTCACTCCCCAAACACTGGGAAGAATTTAGCTTTAGTCCACTAGAAGATACGATTGTTGCCAAAAGCATCACCATCGCTCCAGAAAACAGATATCTGGTAACAGCTGATACGAGTGGAAAAAATATCAACTATATCGCTGCACTTGGAGAAAACGCACACAAAGTGATCGTCGATTGGTCACCAAACAAACAGGTAGTCGCTTTTTCAAAAACAGGAGAAGCGCTTGGTGCTGACCGACAAGAAATACTTCTCGTAGGGACAAATAAAGAAAATCTTCCGTCTCTCACAGTTGAAGGACGTGGTTTTACATCCCAATGGTCTCCAACTGGTGAAAAAATACTCTACAGTGTGTATAACAAACAAAATGAATACAAACCAGAACTATGGATTGTAAACGGAGACGGTGATACGATTGGCACAGAACGTAAAGCTCTTCGTATCAATACTTGGCCAAATAAATGTGTATTTGAAGACGATCGATTTGTCTACTGTGGTGTACCAAACTCACTCCCAACTGGGGCTGGATACGCACCTCAAATTGCTGATTCTATTGATGATACGATTTACCGTATTGATACAACCACCGGAGCGCGAACAGAAATTCAAACACCAGACACATATACCGTAGAGCACATGACCCTCTCAGACGATGGTCGTACCCTTTATATTACTGACACACAGACAAATGGTCTCTTTAGCATTCCACTATAGACACACTATGGTTCGCAATAAACATCTCTACACCATCTTTATCCCAGCTATATTATTGGTATTGGCTATTTTTTCTTTTCGATTATTTCAATATATAACCATTTTTGTTTCTCCATTTGATAACTCAGATGATACATCGACAGATCTCTTTGTCATCCCCATCTCAACTCAAGATCAAATTATTGGAAATAAAAAAGCTCCAAAAACAATCGTCGCGTTTGAAGATGTACAATGCGCACACTGCGCAACACTTCATACACTATTCAAAGAATTTGAATTGACTCATCCAAATACACTCAAAATTATCTGGAAACCAGCTTCTGTCATCACAATCCCATATTCCAGCGAACTTGCTCATACCTATCTTTGGTGTGCCAAAGAACAAAATGCTTTTCTCCCCTATTTAGAACAATTATTTGCCAACCAAACAGAGCTCTCAAAAGAAACCTTAGAACTTCTTGGTAACAATACACGTCTTGATATGAACGAAGTACATGAATGTCTCAAAAAAGACAGTGTTGTCACATATCTCAATGACACAAAACAACTCGCAAAATTTCTTCAAATTCAATCTGTTCCTGCCCTCTTTCTTGATAACAAACAAATCCCTGTTCCAAGTACACTCAGCGATCTAGAAATCTTGCTCGGTATTCCAAAAAGTTTATGATGCTCACCACATCATATTACAAACTAATCCACTATACACAATACTCCACTGTATTGTTCTTTTTCTTTTTTATTCTATTTTTTCTTTTTACACCACTCACAGCTCATGCACAAGATGGATGCACACAGGCATCTATCGGCACAGGTGTACTAAGCACACTATGGGCAGCCGGAGCACAAGGAAACAACCCTGTGGCCGCACAAACACAAACCGCAGCCGCTATCCAAACAACGATCTGCCAACCGGTTCCTCGTATCAAAATCCCTGGTCTTGAGTTTACTTCAGCAGAGACACTTGCACAAAACACCTATACAGATCCTGAAGATGGTTCTACATACCTATTTATTCCATTTTTAGGTGAATATATTGCCGCAATCTACCGATATGGCATCGCACTTGCTGGTGTCGTAATTGTACTTATCATTATTATCTCTGGCATCCAGTGGATACTCGGCGGTGCAAGTCCAGACAATATCGACGCAGCCAAAGAACGAATAAAAAATGCGCTCACTGGACTTTTTATCATCACCACCACATATACGTTTTTATATATTATCAATCCTGAGTTAACCTCATTTCAAAGTTTAAAGATAAAGCTAGCAGGATCCACCCCTTTTCAATCTGATCACGATGAAATACCACCTGGTGGTGCTGGATATTTACCTGACGGAAGTCATCCTATGCGTCCAGGACTTCCACCAAACGGCCCACCTACAGAGATGGATGCTAAAGATAGATGTATCTACGATACTTTTTTTGCTGGTAGTAACCTAGGAGACGAGATAGAAACTGAAGAAATTAAAAATGCATTTGGTATCTCTGGATTAGACGCACGTGTCAATAAAGCATCAGCACAAGTATGGCGAGATGCAATGACTGAAGTACAAAATAGCAATGATCCAAAGGTGCAAGGTTTTTTAGCGTGGATGCGTGATTTTCACAATGAATCAGTACCTGATTTATCTGGAGAAACAGACGGACAAGGTGCGATCTCATCAAACGCTGGACGTATTGGTTACAACAAAGACAATGAACCGCTCCGACACTTTACCTATTCTATGCATAGCACAGGACTTGCGCTCGATTTTATGACACGTAGCAACTGGGATGTTCATATTGATAGTTACCAAACAACAAAAGGTACATCGGCCAGACGACACTGTAGTAGACTCAAACAAATATACGAAGACAATACTGAAGTAGCGGAATTATTTAATATACCAACATATCAACTCAGTGATATACCAGCCAAAATAGACGCGTGTATCAATGAACAACTCCCTTGGTCTAGTATCCCTGATGGTTTTGTGCAAATTTTTGAATCACGTGGTTTTATTTGGGGTGGTCATGGCTGGGGAAATAAGGGAAAACGTTCTGACTCTATGCACTTTGAATATTTAGGACCATGCAAAGAACTATAAAACAACACACTAAAATCTACACAACTTTTCTATACATGAGTATTTTTTTGTATCTTTTTTTATTTCCCTATACTACTTACGCAAACACCACACCGCCCGAATGTGAAAACATAGAAACAACACTCAGCCTCAGTGGTGCCGCATCAGGAGCTGCAGATGCAGCGATGGGAAACAGTCCTGTATCTGCCAACGAATCAGTCCTCTGTGCTCCAGTACCACGGATCAAAATTCCTGGTCTTTCATTTACCTCTACCACAGATTACGAATCGCTCGTAGAACGTGATGGTGAAGGAGAAATTATTGCATATTATATACCATTTTTAGGTCAATATCTCTCTGCTATTTATCGCTACACCATTGCGCTCGCTGGTGTTGTTTGTATTTTCCTTTTAATATTTTCTGGTATTCAGTGGACACTCTATGGTGCTAGCGCAGACAATGTTGATGCGGCAAAAGAACGAATCCAACACGCCATTACGGGACTTATTTTAATCACAAGTTCATATACTATTTTGTATACCATTGACCCAAATCTTGTTGAATTCAAAAGTCTCAAAGTACGAACAGTTGAAAAATATCCAATTCTTTCTATAGACTCTATTACAGAAACACTGGTTCCTTTCAATGCAAGCAGCGGAAACAACAATGTCCCAGACTACAAACAATTTGACGTCGCATGGGGAAATGAACGATATGGATCTGCAGCAAACTGCACGACGATAGCGGAAGCTGGATGTGGTCCAACTTCCTTAGCAATGATATTTAGTGCATATGGTGTTTCTACCACCCCAAACCAGACTGCCGCATTTATCGGACAAAGTGCGGAATATGGCAGATCATGTAACAATGGTACAAACATTGGACGTGCTCTCTCTCGACTTGATGAACGTCCTGAATGGGCAGATTTTTTATATAACAACGTCACAAAAGATGAGGCACTTCAGCTTCTTCAGCAAGGAAAACCAATTATTATGCATTGTAGAAATTGTACAGGCACCGCTGGTACACCCGAAGCACCCATATCACGTACATACGGTGGACACTATATCGTGCTGACAGGTCTTGATCAAAATGGAAATGTGACAGTAAATGATCCAGGCGGAACAAACGGAAGACGTGCTATTCGCGTTATGTCTCCGGAACAGTTGATTAATTCAGCAAATTTGTGGTATGTATATAGACCAAACTATAACCGCCAAGTAGGGACTGATACAAACCAAACATCTTCTAACCCTGAACAAAATTGCTCTGACTGCTAATACACTTTGATACAATATGCCAAAATCAAATACTGTTTATACCTGCAGCGCCTGTGACGCCCAATTCCAAAAATGGTCTGGTAAATGTTTGGAGTGCGGCAAATGGGGCACAATAGATAAAGAAGCCAAGGCACCCACTCCCCCATCTGCCAAACATATATCAAGTGCCACAGCGAGCAAAATGATGACACTCACCGACGCAGTCGCACACGATATCATCCGTACCCCCACACACATATCTGAAGTGGACCGCGTACTTGGTGGTGGTATTGTTCCAGGTTCATTAATTCTCCTCACAGGCGAACCTGGTATTGGCAAAAGTACCCTCACACTACACATTGCCGCAGCAGTACATCAGACATACATTTTTTCTGGTGAAGAATCAGAACACCAGATCGCCCTGCGTGCCAAACGATTGATGGATGAAAAAAATAGACAGACTATTTCCCTCTCGCACGAATCCTGCGTGGACAGTATTGTTGCGTCTATTGAAAAAGAAAAACCAACACTCGCAATAGTCGATTCAATCCAGACGATGTTTAGCACTGCAGTAGAAAATGAACCAGGGAGTGTCACTCAGATACGCGCATGCACCACGCTTCTCCTCTCGGTAGCAAAGAAAACTGGCACAGCTATCATTATCATCGGACATGTCACCAAAGATGGCAACGTAGCGGGACCAAAGATGCTTGAACATCTCGTCGACGTTGTGCTCTCTTTCGAAGGTGACTCACACCAGGGAATCCGCTTGCTCCGCACAACCAAAAATCGTTTTGGGAGCGCTGATGAAGTCGGACTCTTTACCATGACTGAAACAGGTCTCGCTCCTGTAAAAAATCCGTCCGAACTCCTCCTCGCTGACAAAGGCGAACCAACATCAGGAAGTGTCATCACCTGCCTCCTCGAAGGTAACCGCCCAATGCTGGTAGAAATCCAAGCACTCGTAACCAAAACAGCATTTGGATATCCTGTACGAAAAGCCAGTGGCTTTGATGTCAACCGTCTTCACCTCCTCGTCGCAGTATTACAAAAACGAACCAATATCAACCTAGCTCAATACGACGTACATGTGAATGTGGTGGGTGGAGTGGATGCGGATGAACCAGCCGCTGATCTCGCAGTCTGTTTCGCTATAGCAAGTTCATACAATGACAAACCAGTGGCAAACGATCTCTGTGTCTTTGGTGAGGTTGGACTTAGTGGTGACATTCGCTCAGTAACGCATATTGAAAAGCGTTTGAAAGAGTGCAGTGAACGCGGTATGAAACGAATCATTACCAAAACAAACACCACGGCAAACGACAAAAAACTACATATTATTTCCGTAAAAAATATTCAAGACTTAACTCAACAGACGAAATAAATATATGGTACGAGAAATACATGTTCCAAAAGACATAGCTGAAGAATGGGAAGCTCAACTACGTAAATTAGCAGAGCAAAAAGGTGAAACGATATACACACCAGCAGAAGAAGACGCCCACTTTGGTGAAGCACACCTACGTACTGATCTATGGGACGACCAAATCGATGAACAACTTGCCCAAGAACTAGCATCCCAAACACCAGAAACAGGCACACAACAATTTATGGGTTCACCTGAAAATAAAAGAGCACTAGAAAAACTCCTAAAAACCATACTTCAAAACATCTCAAACAATGGTTCGGTTGTAAAAATAAAGATACACACATCGTGTATTACGAACTGTGATTGTATTATCATAGGTGAGAATCTCGGTGTACAACATCACATAAACACACGACACATAGACAGGTACACCGACCAAGATATCTATCGCTTCGCAGAAAAAATGAACATACCATGTACTCGTGTATAAACAACATACTAAAAACCCCACCAAAGACATTCTCTTGGTGGGGTTTTGATTTTGATGACACACCCGTCGAAGAACGACGATCACTCGCCGCGCTGCGTTGTTCGAAAACTGTCCGATTCGTCGCATCTCACGCTTCACACGACCAGGAATCCGCATTGGGATCTCCGTGGCTTTGCCCTCTTGACTGACTGCGGACTACCCAACAGCTGCCAGAGGAACGACGCAAACAAACTACACCCACTATCCAAAAAAGTCAATATCTGAGGTTTTCTGAGGATACTAAGGTTTCTAAATTTACTTGATAGCACACAAACGTTTGTATTTGATAATTTTTAGCACCCTCAGCACCGTCAGCATCTTTAGAAACCTCAGCACCCTCAGCCTCACTCCAAATGCACTTCCTCCTCCCACTCCGAAAGCCGCTCCGCCACAGCTGGATACTTCACCACATCCGTCTGAGCGGCCATTTCCCGCGCGAGTTTGATCAGATCAGTGTCTGACAGCGTTGCGAGCTTGAACCGCATCATACCGCTCTGTGCCGCGCCATACACCTCTCCTGGTCCACGAGTCTCGAGGTCATACTCTGCCACCTTGAATCCATCAGTTGTAGACTCAAAAAACGACAGACGTTTCTGTATAGGATACGACATGTTGTTTGAAAAGAGAAAACAATATGACTGGTGATCACTACGTCCGACACGCCCACGAAACTGATGGAGCTGTGCGAGACCAAATCGCTCCGCATCCTCGATCATCATCACCGTCGCATTGGGAATATTAACACCAACTTCAACCACTGACGTAGAAACAAGAATGTCGCTCTCCCCACTCGCAAACGCCGCCATCGCTTTTTCTTTCTCTGCAGGTTTGAGTGCACCATGCACAAACGATACCTTCAAATCTGGAAAAATATCTTGTGATAATTCTGCATACGTTTTCATCACCGACTTTTTTTCATCAGCGATAATAAACTCACCACTCGGGAGATTCTCCGACGACTTTTTCTTTTCTTCAATTAACGGACAGATCACAAACACCTGTCTCCCCTGTTTCACTTGCTCACGAATAAAGTCATAGGCTTTTTGTCTGTTTTTTGGCTCAACCAATCTCGTCTTGATCGGCTTTCGCCCAGCAGGCATCTGACGAATGATCGAGAGGTCGAGATCACCATAGATAGTAAGCGCAAGTGAACGCGGAATCGGTGTCGCCGTCATGGAGAGAAAGTGTGGAGAGTGTTTGGCGTCGCCAGATTTCTCTCGCAGCGTCTTGCGCTGATCCACACCAAATCGATGTTGCTCATCCACAATGACAAGTCCCAAATCTCGAAACGATACTTTCTCCTGCAGTATCGCATGCGTACCGATGATAACATCTGCATCAAGTACCTCTGCCAGCTCCGCCTCTTTTTCACCCTTCTTCTTTCTTGTCTTCGCATCTCCTGATCCCTGATCACTACTCCCTGTTCCCTTTTTCACTCGCGTCCAAATCCCCACCTTCACTCCGCTCAATGAAAGCAACTTGGTAATTGTCTCATAATGCTGGTTGGCCAAAATATCTGTCGGTGCGAGTATTGCTGTCTGCTTTTTTGCGAGCGCCACATTGTAGGCTGCGAGCCCCGCTACGATTGTCTTTCCAGATCCCACATCACCCTGCACGAGACGATTCATCGGCTCGCCTTTTTGAATATCTTTAAAAATCTCCCACGCCGCGCTACGCTGATCATCGGTGAGCTGAAATGGCAACGATTGCACAAAAGCACGAATCTCATCTGCAAAAAAAGGAATCTCTGGTGCATGAAACTGTGCATACGACTCACGCACAGACTTGGCCCGTAGCTGGAGCAGAAATAATTCATCAAACTTGAGCCGACGCAATGCAGCGTGTAGTTCTTCATGACTATCTGGAAAATGAATTCCCTTCAGTGCAGCAGAGAGTGTAACAAAATCCCCTGCCTCTAAAATCTCATTAGGCAACCACTCTTTCATTAGGTCAACATGATTGACACACTCCCGTACAAGAAATCGCAACTGCTTCTGCGTCATCCCAGATGTGAGAGAATACATCGGCACGATCCTCCCCGTATGAGTTGTTTCAACACCGTCGTCCGCAGACGTCTTGATCTCTGATCTCTGATCTCTGACTTTCTCATACACCGGCCCCTTCATCATCAATCCATACATGTCTTTCTGAATCTTTCCCGACAACATGATTCTATCTCCTACCTTGAGCACTCGCGTGAGAAACGGCTGCCCAAACCAAACAATCCGCAGTTGTGCTGTCCCATCCGACACAATCGCTTCGGTAATCATCATCCGCTTTTTGATACTGCGTTTATTAGCAATCAATTCCAGCGTCGCACCAATCGTCACCACCATCTCTGGATCAGTATCAATATGATGACGAAACTGTTCCTCCACCTCTTTAATCGTCACCGTCTTGCTGTAGTCTTCATACCGAAACGGCAGGTACCACAAAAGATCCTTGACAGTAGAAACACCCAAGTGCGCGAGTCGTTTTTCCAATGTCTTCCCCACTCGATGCAGAGCAGAAACACGTGTGTGTAGTTGCATAGATGTAGCTATTCTAACACAAAACCTCCCATTTGTGGGAGGCTGTTGTACACAGAGAAACTATTACTGTTTTGGTACCATTTTTGCCAAGATGACAACACCTGCGGTCGCAATCAGCACATTTTTTATAATATACTGCCCCACTAGTGTAGGCACCATAAAGGCAGACCACGAAATCACCGGCAAAAAGAACAATGGCATCACAGTTGTAATCAAATGCAATCCAAGCAAGATAATCGCAAATCGTTCCCATCCACGTTTGAGAAAGACGATACCGATCAGCATTTCAAAGAGTGCAAACAAGATGTAGAATGTCGAAAATGAGAGAAATGGTACCGTCTTGAGATAGAGCTCCTGTACCAACTGTTCTGCTGGACTAAGACCAAGCAACTTTAGTAAACCAAACCAGAAATAAACAATAAAAATAGAGCCACGAGCAAATGGTTCTTCCATTTTTTGACACCAAAAAACAAGTTGTTTATCAAACAAATGTGGGAGATGTTTCATAGAAGAGAGAAATATGTGCACTCGATAGGAATCGAACCTATATTACCAGCTCCGCAAGCTAGTGTCCTATCCATTGAACGACGAGTGCGTGGGATAGACTGACGGGGCTTAGTATAGCATGAAAAATGGTTTTCGTCAATATCAAAGCTCCAACGACACATCACCCGGGTCAGGGAAAGCCAAGGGAATATTGGAATACCACCAGTCACTCTCATTATCCGCAGCATCCACTCCTTTGGCCCGCACTGAAATGCTATAACTTTCGTCATACAAAGTACTTGCAATCGGTTCTTCAACTAGTTGTGTATCAACAACAAAACCACATCCATAATATGTTCCAGTAAATTCTACATACAAATCATCTCCTTCCAAATAGTACTGCAACAGCGGTGCTTCAAACAAAAAAAGTTCATCAGGGCAATTTTCGCCCTCTTGAATCGATTGCACTACTTCAAAAAACTCAACCTCGTACCCCTCAAGGGGAGAATCGTCATACGTCAGTAAATCTACTACAATACTCCCCTCACCCACAGACAACAACTGGATATCAATAAACGGTGCCTCGGCATCATAGACGACAATAATAGTCGTACTACTCGTCTGTCTCCCCTCGCTCGCTGTACCATACAGCACGAAACTTTGCGTACCAGTGGTAAATATGACAGGAATCTCCCACATACCACCAGAAGGGGTCGTCGTTGCGACAACAATATCATCTTTGGTAACGACAATAGTTTCAGTATACTCATCCGACGTGCCAGCCAAGACATATTCACTCTGATTTGTATACACAATTTCTAATGGATCAACCGGAGTAGTAATAATAAGATCACTCAATTCTGGAAGTGGATCAGTGCTGGTGGGTGTAGATGTTGGTGTCGGATCTGTACTTGTACTCACTTCGGGTGTTGTTGTTACAACCTCCTCATCATCATCTGAATCTCTTGATGATCTCCCTCCGCCTCCACCAGAGTACACTCCTGTAGAAGGTTGTTCTGTTGTTGCAGCTCGCTCAGGTGTCGACGAAAGAGACTCTATTGGCGGTGTATACTCACTATCTCCACCTGATAATTCAGTCTTGTGCTCAGTTGAGCTAGGAGCTGTCATCACTTCCTCTTTTACTGGCACAACTACTTCGGATAACACCACTGTCGCAATAGAATCTCCAAGCTGTACATATGAACCATTTACATTGTGTACCAACTGTAAACGAAACCGTCGATCGACGGCTGGGATAGTGAGAGTAAACGGTACAGTTACTTTTTGTCCCGGCTGAACCACACTAGAGATGACAATCGGACGTAACTGCGTCACCCAGCTCGGGTGATACCACATTGCGTTTGGTGCACGTCCACCAACAACATTGAGTGAAACAGTGTTTTTCTCCCACACCGCTGTCCCAGTATTCTCCACCTCCACAGACACAGATACCTGTTTCGCCCCTCTGACAAACAAGACTGGAATCTCTCTCTGCACAAACCGGGCGTTAAAAACAAGTTCCTCCGCGACATCTTCTTCCTCTGTCTGAGTCCCCAATACATCACTACTCGTATTCATCATCTGCTCCTGTTGTTCAGGAGACGGTACGGCACCGAGTATACGTCTCAGTGATTGGATAAAAAATGTACTCAGACGGTCCAAATTTCTTCTAATGAAGGAAAGTTTTTGGGTTTGTTCTGTTTGAACCAATTCACTACTGTTTAATTGTGGAGGGTTTTCTGCTGTGACAACTTCTGGGGCAATATCATTTTTTTTAAAAATAATATAAGCGTAATTATTCCCTGCCCAGGCAAGTTTGAATTGATCAATGGTGTACTTATTATTTGCGCCTCTTGTTTTGCCAGGGTCATGCACATATACATATTCATCATCTATACCAACGAGTACCATAAAATGTTTCACATCTCTACGTTTTGTATTAGTTAGCATGTTAGTATAAACACCGACAATTAATGGATTTCCTGCATCTAAGTTGGTCTTTAGATCTTCCAAGTCTTCCAGTCCTCGTTTAATTTCAATGTTATCCTCAGAAATACCCAAATATTCGATACCCAATTGCTTCAGATCGCCAACATTTGTATAATCACCATTATAATCTCTCTTATCTATGCCCATGTTCAAAAACATCCAATCGTCAATTTTAACTACAGAATCAACATTAATTGTCTTTTTAGATAAATACGCATCCACCATTATCAAAGAAACTGGACCACAGTTTCTAGTTTCTTCCCACACACCCGGAGGTACTTGCGACAAAAACGGCACATCCAAACTAGCCCCTAAGACAGTTCCTGGTTTTGCTAAAGATAATAGTCCGAAGCAAACTAAAAACCACTTAAAATAATTTTTCACAAATACTACTTAGAGATATAAAACTGACTAAGAATCTCTTTATGATATAAAATATCGCTACAAGAAAAATTAATTATAACCGACCCTTTTTTATTTTCTGTAACATAAGATGGCCAACCACTACCAACAAAACCGCCTGAAAATATAATCTTTTTCCACATAGTTCCATTAATCTCAACATTTTCAACACTCGAAGATTCACATGATATATCATTTTTGCAATAATCAATATAGGAATCTATAGTAACTTGGGCTGAGTCAGGTGTTGCTTTCACATCATTTATACATCCCTGTGGTCCACCAACCCCCCCATCCGTCTCCACATAGTCCTGCAACACCAAAACACCATTGTCATTCCTACTGTATATCGACTCATCCACCACCACAGAAAATCCATCTGGACTCTCAATTTTTCTCTGTCCATCACCCATTTCTGTAACCATAAAACCATCTGGAACAGTTGACGCATTATCACTATCTATTATATTTATTTGTTGTAACGCTGGAGTGTTATAATGAAAAACAAAAAACCCACCAACAAACACGGCGGATCCAATAGTGATAGTAAGAATTAACTTATACAAAGGTTTCATAAAAAAATAACATATACACATAGTATAACAAAAAAACAGCGTGACGCTGTTTTTTCTGTGGATAACTCTATTTTCTCTTCTTTCTCTTCTTCGTCGCACTTGGCTTACTCCCTGGACGATTGATTTCGAGATTCGTCAGACTGCGTTGCTGAATAGCTCGCAAAGTAAGCGCCTGATTATTGAGCGACTCGAGATTTGTTCGAGGCTTTCGTGGTGGTTTGTAAATAGAAAGTGGCATAGAGTGTTATTTTACTTCAGCCACACTCTTCATAACTACTTCTTCTAGAGGTCGATCACTACGATCAGTCGCAGTTGTCGCGATCGCATCTACTACCTCCAACCCCTCTACAACACGACCAAAAATCGTATATGCATGAGGCAGTGGATAATCAGCATGCATAATAAAGAACTGAGAGCCATTGGTATTTGGTCCAGCGTTGGCCATAGCCAATGTTCCACGAACATAGCCGCGTTTATAACTCTCTGTATTTGCATTGAGCTCATCGGCAAATTTATATCCAGGACCACCAGTTCCTGTCCCAGTCGGGTCACCACCTTGGATCATAAATCCTTTGATCACGCGGTGAAAAATAACGCCGTTATAAAATTCTTTATTCACCAATGTAAGAAAGTTTTCCACTGTCTTTGGTGCATCTTTCTGAAAAAGCTCGACCACAATATCACCTTTGTTGGTAGAAATACGAACACGTGGAAGTTCGTTTGTTGTTGTTGTGTCTGTCATAGAGGTTGATGAAGGAGTAGATGAAACAATAGGAGTAGTTGCTGGAGTTGTCGTAGTTGCCGGTTCAGTAGTGGTCGTTATACTTGATGTAGTTAGTGGTATTGGTGGTGTCGCTTTGTACAAATCTGTTTTTTTGTTTTCTAATTCTGGTTTGGGAGTGAGGAGAAAAAAAACTCCCCCACAAATCAACACAACGAGAATTGCAATGAATAAAACGAGGTTTGTTTTTGACATAGGAAAATTATCTATTGAGCCAAGTAATACTTAACTGAAGTATTGTGGCAAATGAAACCCAGAGCAGATATGGTATATTGGCATACACCACCCCTTTCATGTATGGCCAAATAGCAAAAAACATCCATACTATAGTACCAAAAATAAGCAAAATGTCAATCGACGCTAACACATTGTTTTGCAATCGAAACTGAATTGGTGAAAACAATAGATTAAATACCAGATTCAGGACAAACGGTAATGCAACAACGACAGGAATCTCCCCTTTGTATACACGTACAAACACTGATCCAAAGGTAATAAAGATAATAAGATACAGTACACTCCACACCGGACCAAACAACCATGCTGGTGGTGCCCATGCTGGTTTGATCAGTGCTGCGTACCAAGTCATAGTATTCATATAGTCAAAAAGTAAAAGAAATATGCACACGATCTCCTAGTAAAATATGTTCTTTTTTTCGTAATGCCCCACGCAGTGCAATAAAATAGGTCTTGTCCCCCATCGGTAATAACGAAGACTTCCAGGTATGTGTTTTATATGTACACACGACTGGAATAAATCCCCAATGACTTTTCTTTTTACTAATCTGATCAGTAATTTCTTTGGGGACACGGACAAAGTGCCATCCACCAGGAGATGGAAACGTCTCCACCACTCCCGTCACTTCAAATTCTTTCTGCACTATTTCCACATGGTCAAAATAATTCCAAACATCACAAACAATACAAGTTGATATCCACTTTGGATCAAAAATCTCGCCCATTTTCTTTTGGACGGTTCTGCGGTCCACATCGCACAACCAAAAATCATTGGCATGATAAAGCCAGCATAGATCCACAACGATCGTTCAAGCCCACTTACTTTGGTCGTATCCGCGATAAGATGCGCCAACACAAGCACCTGAAACAACACGAATACAAACTGCACAACATACAATGGACCAGCGCTCTTTTGCATTTCTGCTCGAGCTTTGAGGTCATCAGCATTGACTCCGCAGATTTCCATCCACTTTTTACCAAACAGCGGACCATACCAAATTGACCCAATCACCATTGAGAGTACACCACAGGCCAAGATTGCGAGATAGTTGATTTCCATACGATAAATAGTTTTATAAAAAATATGAACCAACACACAATACACTAACCTACATACTGTTTTATATATATTGCATGTTACCCATATAGTATACCGCATCCACATAAAATAAAAAACCACCCCCGAAGGAATGGTTTTTTTGAAGTGCGTGATTAGACGCGCTGTACGTTGACAGCACTGAGGCCTTTAGGACCTTCTTCAACGTCAAATGTAACGTTGTCACCTTCGCGAAGATCGTTGTATTGAACACCGACCAAAGCACTGTGGTGGAAGAAGACATCTTTCTGACCATTGCCCTGAGCAATGAATCCGAAGCCTTTGTCTGTAAGACGAGCAATTGTACCTTGCATACGTTCTTGAGATACGTGAGTAAAACACCAAAAAAGTTTGTGGTAGAAATACTCGACGTTATTTCTTGGCCCAGGTCTTTATTTGATGGTTATACTATACCACAAAAATGAAGTTTTGTCAATAGCTTGGCTTAAATAAGCAAAAAAATACCATATTGAACACCAATCAGTGCTATGATATACTATTTACCTATACTATTTATTAACGTCAATATATATGAAATACATTCTCAGTATAGCCGCAATCCTGATTCTCGTCGGTGCAGGCTGCACATCAGCACCTGCTGTAGTACCATCAGCAGAGTCACCTACCACACCTCCCCCAACCCAAACTGAAGAACAACCAGTAACCAACACACCAGATGTCGTACCGACCACTTCTCCAGCAACCAACCCAACCACAAAACCAGTCGTTACCACTCCCGTTGTCACACCTCCACCAGTGGCAACACCATCACCAACACCGACTGTAAAAAGCTATACTATGGCAGAAGTGGCTGCAGCAAACACAGAAAGTAATTGTCTGACTGTTATCAATGGCACAGTGTACAACCTCACCGCCTTTGTCAACAAACACCCAGGTGGTGACCGCAACATCCTCAGAATCTGTGGAAAAGACGGTACAAGCGCATTTAACGGACAGCACGGTGGAGAATCAAAACCAGAAAACATATTGGCAACATTCAGTGTTGGCGTCCTCGCACAATAAACATCTTCTAACAACATACAAAAAACTGCACCGTCATGGTGCAGTTTTTATATATTAATTTATCTTCCTCGTCGTACTGCCTTGCCACCAATTCGTTTGGTACCACCTGATGGACGTGTAGTACTTCGACCACTCCCCGCAATACGTGAACGAAATGCTGGACGAGTACGTGGTGTCGTGTGTGAAAACGAATCAGATTCTGACGGACGACTACTACGGAAATTGGTACGACGACTTGGTCCAGTAGAACCAAATGATGGACGATCAGATCCAAAACTTCTACGTGGTTTATTCCCTTCGTACGGACGTGATGTAGTTGAATGATGTGGACTACGAGTACCGTATGTAGCACCACGATCATCTGTCCCACGAGATCCACCAAACTCACGACGTGGCGTACCAAATGATTTACGTGGACCACCAAACGATGGACGCTCACCAAATGACTTGCGTTCGCCACCAAATGATGACTTACCACCAAAACGAGTTCCACGATCAGAAGAAAAAGAACGCTGCGGTCGATCACCTGTGCTACCAAATCGAGGACGAGATGGTATCCGTGCAGTCTGAAATGCTGACTCAGATGGATATTCCGTTTTTACCAAAGGTACATTTGAACGAATTGGAGCGGTGCGTGTTTCAAAAGAATCAAAGCGTGGTGCACGACTATCATTGAAACGAGTTGGTGCAGATGAACGTGATCCAAACGATTTGCGCTCACCACCAAATGAGGAACGACCACCACTACGTGACCCACCAAAACGTCCGCCACGATGACCACCACGATCTACATCATCATAACTCTTGGCTGAATACGGAGAGATGGCCGCAGTACGTGCTGGTGGTAATTCAGGAAGTGTCACGACAGGAAGTGTTTTGCGCATAAGACGCTCAATCTGACGGACCGTGTTACGATCTTCAGGTGATGCAAACGATACTGCAATACCACTCTTTCCCCCACGCCCTGTACGTCCAATACGGTGGATATAATCATCAGGATTATCAGGCAAGTCAAAGTTCACCACCAGTGCAATACCACTGACATCAATACCACGCGCAGCAATATCTGTCGCAACGAGCACCCGGTACTGACCGTTTTTGAATCCACGCATCGCGTCCGTTCGTTGACCAAGTGATCGATTGGAATGAATCTCTACTGCACTATGTCCCATATCACGCACCATTTTGGTGATTTTTTTGGCACCATGTTTGGTACGAGAAAAGATAAGCACAGGTCCAGTATGGTGTTCACTCAACAGAAGATCAAGGAGACGAACTTTGTCATCTTTGCGAACATGATACAACCGTTGATCAATCGTCTCAGCTGAAGTACCCGCTGGAGCGACTGACACCTGTTTTGGTTCATTCATGTGCGCATGTACCAATGCCAAGATCGCTCGTGGCATCGTCGCTGAAAACAACATCGTCTGACGAACTTTTGGAACGAGAGACAATATTTTTTTGATCTGTGGCAAAAAGCCGATATCAAACATACGATCTGCCTCATCAAGCACAACAATACTAATACTTGCCATTGAGACATACCGTTTTTCAATCAAATCATTGAGACGTCCCGGAGTTGCGATAATCACTTGTGGATTACGGTTTAATGCAAAACGTTGTTTTTCAAAACTCGCTCCACCAATACAAACTGCAGTGCGAATATCAAGTTTGCGACCGAGTCTTTCAATCACCTCATGCACCTGCAATGCCAACTCACGGGTTGGTACCAAAATAAGCGCCTGACCATTTTCACGCATCAGCGCATTGATCATCGGCACACCAAAACCCAAGGTTTTCCCTGTTCCAGTTTGAGCAATACCGATCACATCGTTTCCTTCCAGTGCAATTGGAATCACCTGTTCTTGGATCGGTGTCGGATGAATAAAGCCGCCCTCACGCAGAGCGGTAAGAAGTGTCGGTGCGATATTAAAAGACGCAAACGACACTTTGTCAGAGTGTTCTACTGTCATACCAAAAATTACTGGCAATGAAGTAGAGTAAACACCCCAGAGCCTAAGAAGAATAAATATTGGGCTTAGTATAGCAGAAAAATTGAATTTTGTCAAGGAGAATACTCTAATAACTCTGCTTTGGCCTGTCTATACGTAGGGAAAACAGCCTCTACAGCCCTCCAAAAGGCACTGGAATGATTGGGGTGAGTAATATGACAAAGCTCATGCACTACGACATAATCCATTATCTGCGGGCTTAAAAAGATGAGTTTATAATGTAGACTAATCGTTCCAGAACTACTACAACTCCCCCACTGTCGTTTGGTTCGTTTGATCGTTACTTTGGATACATTGACTCCCATCTGTTTGGCAAAAAACTGCACCCGCTGCGTGAGTATCTTTTTAGCCCGAGCATTATGCGCATGAAAACTTTTTTGGGCTCCTGGAATTGGAATCTCTTTCTTTTTTTCCACTTTTGACAATGCTTTTTCGATCCATTCTTTATGCGATGCAACAAATGCTTCTATTACCTTTTCATTCACTCCCAGTGGTGCCATCACGCGCACCCCCCTATTTCCATCTACCACAATAGAGAGTCGACTTCGACGACGACGCACAAGAGTATAGGCAAGATCAATCATACAAATAGCGTATCAACATGATTCCACGAGGAAATCTTTCTCTCACTCCGATACTGCACGAGCGCATGCACATGCTCGTGCGCTTGCTTTATTGACACGTCTGAATACTCCAATGATGATAGTGTTGCCCACGACAGAGACAACAATGTATTGAGTACACTCATACACTCTTGAGAGATACTACGCACATTCTTTTTGTCCACCATGCGCTCAAGGACGTCAGCACATATCATTCCACCATCAACATACGACAATGCGACTGTTGCATGTTTTTCTTGATGAACGACACAACGATCAAACACGGGCGTATATCCCAAAACAGAGAGAAGTTGCAACGCAAATGCATCCACAAATAAAGAAGAAACATGTACTTGTGTATTGATACAAACAACAAAAGATAGAAGAAGACGAAATAATGCCTCATCTTTTTGTTGTGTCGTTACCATTTTTTCAAATATCGTCGTACCCGTTTTGACAAGCAACAAACGATGTGGGTCACTGTAGAGTTGAGGAAATTGTGTAATCGGTACTACCTTGGTTGCATGATCAACCTCCTTGCCAGACACGATGGAGACATCTACCAGCGAACCGCTTTCGCAATGCGGTGCATTTTTACTCACAATTTTTTTGCTACTACGCAACAGCACATCACGACGACCATGCTCTTTGGTAAAAAGCACCAACATCTGATCATATTCACGAATATCGCGACGTGAGAGAACGATTGCATCCATATCTGAGTTTACTAAGTTTTCTAAGTTTGTTAAGTTGTCTTAGTTACCAATATACACAAAACTGAGCAAACTTAGTTACTTAGTTAACTGAGCTACTCAAATAACTCTCCAAAATAACCATCGCCGCCTTTTCATCATCGCCCACCCCACCCTGCATCCGCTTGCCCTGTGCAGTTGTAAAACGTTCATCTACATATTCTATCTGCGCACTCACCTGTCCTTTAAGCATATCTCCAAACGCACGAATTCTTGTAGTCATATCCGTTTCTTGACCTTCCATATCAAGTGGTAACCCAATGATAATAATC
>CALMAY010000007.1 GCA_937861125.1 uncultured bacterium
TGACTACGCAAACGAAATACAATATCTGCATGTGTAATCTTTTTTTCTTTGAGATGCACCACCTCACTCTCTCGTAAACTAAAATACGCCGTCTCTGCTGCGGAAAAGAACGCGGAAAGAGTTAATAAAATAACAATAACACCGATACTAACAAACATATCTATAGCGAAGAAAAAACCATCCCGGAAAACGAGACGGTATTTCTAGCTCGGGGACTTGGAATCGAACCAAGATATACAGCTTCAAAGGCTGCTGTCCTACCGTTAGACGATCCCCGAAAGATTACGAAGCAAAAGAAATATGTATATATCTTAGGCTCGTAGATGCTTACGCATAGCCAGCAAACTTGAGAAAACAGTCAACACCAGTGTCCCAACTACTTGCAAACCAAGCAGCATGAGTATATGCGAAGAGAAGTAATTTGTCAACAGCCTATCCTGTTCAAATACCGCTCCTACGTACACATCAAGCGATGGTAGGACCAAATAAATAATACCTGATGTAAGCATAATGCTAATAATACTAAAAATACCCGCCTCCACGAGATACGGTCCACGAACAAACCAATTGGTTGCACCCACCAATTTTTTGATGACAATCTCGATACGATGAGTAAAGATAGCCACACGAATTGTATTAAAAATAATAACAAATGCAATTACACCAAACAACAATGACAATGCGATACTAAATCGCTCCACCTGTGTCGTGATCGTCTCAATTCGTGTAATTGCTAATTCAGTGTCTCCAAATGTTTTGGACTCAATAATGGAACTATACTCTGGCACCTGAAGGGAATCGATAATTTTTTGGTATACACCCGGTGTCTGTGTTTGGATCACCAAAGTTGCCCCAAACGGATTTTCCCCAAGCTCATCTAGTGACGCAATGATATCAGGACTCTGTTCATGATTTGTACGGAACTCTGCCAATACTTGCTCTTTTGAAATAACTTCTACTGATGTAATATCATTAAACAGTTCGACATATTCTTTAACCTCTTTGATCTGTTCATCTGTTGCTGTGGGGACAAAAAAGACACTTACATCTACCTGATCTTTTACCAACGACGTTGCTTGGTTGGTAAGTACATGCAGTATCAGCAATACATTGATAGAGAGTAGCATCAACGTCAACATCAGCACCGTCATAAACGACAAACTCGCATTACGAACAATGTCTTGAAAAGCAAATTTAATAACACGAAGTATTGAATACATATAAAAAAATTACTGAAGACGATACCGCCCCCTTGTCTCATCAGAAACAATCACACCATCATGGAGTGTAATTACTCGTTCTTGTAGTTGATTGACAATATCTTTGTTGTGTGTAACGAGGAGTACTGTAGTACCGAATTCATGAATTTTTTTGAGTATTTCGACAATTTCTTGTGTATTGATCGCATCGAGATTTCCCGTTGGTTCATCTGCTACCAAAATCTTTGGACGGTGTACAAGTGCACGGGCAATTGCAACACGCTGCTGCTCACCACCTGAAAGCTGTGTTGGGTAGCGATCCATCTTTTGCTTGAGCCCAACAACATCGAGCACTCGTGGTACGATATCAGCAATACGATGCGGTGGCTCCCCTGCCACTTCAAGCGCAAAGGCAACATTTTCATGCACTGTCTTTTGTGGAAGTAAGCGAAAATCTTGAAATATCACACCGATCTGACGACGAAAAAATGGTACATCAGATTCAGAAAGATCAGTAATATTCCAACCACCAATTTCAATCTCTCCTGTAGTTGGTTGTTCTTCTGCAATAATCAACTTGACGAGCGTCGTCTTCCCGGTACCACTTTGCCCGACAATAGACACAAACTCCCCCGCACCAATATGCAAAGAGATATTTTTAAGTCCAGCACTATCTTTACTATACTGTTTGGAAACATTTTTGAGCGTAATCATAGGATATATATAGTATATCACAAAAAACACACTTTAGGGAACTAAAGTGTGAACAAATATATATGGAGCCGACATCGGGAATCGAACCCGAAACCTGCAGTTTACGATACTGCTGCTCTACCAATTGAGCTATGTCGGCACAGGCAAATAGTGTCGTCAGTATAGTCCAAAAAAAACCTTCCGTCAATCACTGTCATGTTCTCAAAAGTGAGACATCAATTCGTGTCACAAGTGACTGAAATGTATCCACGTTGCCAAAATCTACCCCCGTCCGATCAAAGGTAATAAGATTCATCTTGTGTCCGTGCTCGTTAAAATATGACTCGTGAGACTGTTGTGCGGGCATAATGACTTCTCTGTAGTACGTATCAGACGTATCAAATGTTCGTCCGCCCTGCTGCACAAAATCTTTCGTCCCTTCTTCTGATTGCTTGAGATAAATCACTACATCGGGATACCCAAGCATGTGTTCATCTTGTTTGGAAATATCTTGCATCAACTCCCGTTCAAATCCCTGCAACAGTGCATCAATATAAAGATGGGCACTCAACCAAAAAATATCTAATACCGAAGCTTTTCCTTGTTGTTGCAATATCTTTGCCTCAATATGACGATTGGTACATCTGGTACGAAACCATAACTGTCGTTCAAGTGGACGAATATTTTGTGCAAGATTTTCTTGCATCCGTTGCGGGTACCCAACACCATCATCTTCCAAAAATAACGTCGCATTATACTGCTCTGACAATTTTTTGGCCAAGTATGATTTGCCTGTGCGTGGGGCGCCGACGATGGCGATGATGGGTGCTATTAACATATGTACATATGACAAATCCCTGATGAGACAGCAGGGATTTACATGAGCGGGTAGCGGGAATCGAACCCGCGACTCAACCTTGGGAAGGTTATATATTACCATTATACTATACCCGCAAGAGAGGAAAAAGCACTGAGTGTAGCTCATGTATTTTTTCCGAACGCCGCGGGCTATACAACGTATAACCCGCGAAATGAGAAGAACACACCAAGTTTGCTTGAGTATTTTCTTCGAGTGAGCGGTTATACCGCGTATACCCGCGACACCCTTTTGTGTCGTTATTGTTGCACCTCGACCACTGGTGTAGTCGTATCAGAGACTTCACTCACCTCTGGTTGGGTAGGTACAGTTTGCTCGAATGGATTGCGAATGTCAAGAGTCATCTCAATTTGAGCAGTATCAAACACTTCAGAGAAATACGCCTCCACATCACGCACCTGGCGTTTCCCTTCGGATTTAATAATATGGAAACCATAGTCTGTCTGTACGAGAGCATCAGTAATTTGCCCTGGTTCTAACGCAAAAGCGGCCTCTTCAAATTCAGGCACCATCATACCACGAGCAAACCAACCCAAATCACCGCCATTGGCAGCAGATCCAGGATCTTCACTGACTTCTGTCGCTACCGCAGCAAAATCTTCTCCAGCCTTAACACGGCTAAGAGCAGCTTGAGCTGCAGCCTCTACGGTACTCGTAGCTTTTTTTGGAGAGGTCAACAAAAGAATATGACGAGCTGATACCTCCTCTATACCCATTTCACCTTCTGGCAGCACCTTGGCAGCATCTGTCAATTTACGCTGAAGCACAGCATAGTACAATACCTGCTCTTTGTAATCATCCATATCCCAGCCAAACTGAGAAAATTGTTCCATAAACGATCTCTCTGCCTCTTCACGACTTGGTGCCTGAGCAAATAACGTTTCTAATTCTGCATCAAGCTCTTCTTTTGAAACAGACACATTGAATTTGCGTGCCTCTTGCTCGAGCATCTTGTTTGCAATGCGGCGCTGAAGAACTACATCAGATATAGCAGGAGCATCAAGTTGACCACCTTGTTGTTCATTATATATTTCGATAATTTTTTTGTCTGCCACATAATCAGCATACAAAATGCGTTCACCATTGACAGTAGCCACGGGCACCTCAAAAAGACGCGTCAGTGAAACTACAACCGGTGTTTCAGAAAATGATCGAGCACCAACATAGGCAAAAATACCTGACGCAACAAACAACATCGTTGCCACACCAACAATACCACCAATGAGTACTTTAGTAAAAAAGTTTTTTGATACAGTTTCGGACATATATTATGATAGATATATATTAGATAATGAATAGAGTTATGGTTGCACCACCTCTGGCGCAGTAAAATAATACCACCATTTCATCATTACGCTCAAGTCGTCTGACCCAACCTTATGCACACCCTCACTAGCTAAACTCTCTACGTGTGCCTGTGGCACTACGAGCACAGACTCGCCTACTTTTTTCATATTAAGATCTGTACGAGCGGTCTCTTCTACAAATTGATTACTTGTCACATATTCTAACACCTTTAGAGATTCCAATTTTTTGGTATTGAGTTTTTCTATATCACTTTGCAGTTCTTTGATCTCCTGGCGCACCATATAATCCTGATAATACGCTCGAGCATACAAAAATGCCATAAGTGAGGTACACACAAGCAAGACTATCAAAAAAAGTCTGGAACCGAAAAAATTCCGAGCATTTGTATGACTACGTATTGAGTTCATATTTGAAAAAAGTATACCATACCATGCGTACGGCGTACAACACGCAAAGAAATCAAAATATTATACACCTATTTTTTGTAAGGCTTTTCGTACGGCAACTCTATCATCCCACGGAATCATCTCTCTATTTTCCACACAGATCCCCTGTTCACTCCCCTTTCCTGTCACCAACACCATATCCCCAGCACGCGCCAGTAAAATTGCTGTATCAATCGCTTCTTGACGATCCAAAATTTCTACCACAGTCTCACCGAGTTTTCTGCCCGCACTCACCGCACCAGCAGACACCTGATGAATAATCTCCATCGGATCCTCATCATAAGGATCTTCATTCGTCACAATAACAACATCTGCGTATTTCCCTGCAAGCAACCCGATTGGACCACGTCGAGCAATATCACGCCCTCCACCAGTAGACCCACAGACATGAATGATTCGTTTTGGTTTTAATGGTAACACGGTATCATACAGTTTCTGAATCGCCACAGGTTCAAATGCATAATCAACAATTACAGAAAATCCAAATTGTTTTGCTTCTGGAATAAACTCAAGACGCCCCTCAACATTCGTCAATTTCGATACACTTTTTACCAATACATCAAGAGAAACACCCATTGTTTCAAGTACTGTAACTGCACAAATAATATTGCTAATGTTATGAATGCCAAGTAATGGGGCTTGCCACTGTGCTTGTTTGTACATAAATGACACGCCATGTGCATTGGTACGAATATCACTCACCTCATACTGACTCTTTGGACCAAAAAAAACGTACTGATCAAACGGCTTATCAGCAAACCCATCTCGAAAATCAACCTCAGCTGGGATAAATGCAATTTTTGGAATACAACCATGTGCATCTTTGGGTACACGTATTTGTAACAGGTGTTTGCGATGAAGAGATGCCACATACGCAAAAATGTCCTGTTTTGCTCGTGCATATTTATCATATCCACCATGTGACTCAATGTGTTCAGGATACAGATTGGTCAACACCATGTAATCATACGCAATACAACGATGACGATGTTGCAACCTTCCTTCAGATGTCGTCTCCACAATCGCAACATCACACCCAGCATCCACCATCTGACGCAAATATTTCTGAATTTGAAAACGACCCAACATCGTCATCTTTTTGTCATTGATCTTTTTTTCTCCTGCAACATAAAAATCAACAGTCGAAAGCGACCCAACCCGATAACCAGCATCTTCAAGCATGGTACGCAAAAATGTCGTCGTGGTGGATTTTCCACTTGTCCCAGTAATGCCAATCACAAACAATTTACGTGACGGGAAACGATAGTACAACGCTCCAAAAACAGCATAAAAAAAGTGAAGCGCATTGCGCAATTTCTTTTTAAGTTTCATAGTCATGATTTAAGCGCAAGCTCTGCACTCAGTTCTTCTAATTTGTGAATCATGTTTCTCGCTTGATCAAACTTCGTTCGTAAATATTGTGTAAATTCAAACCCAATTAACGCACCGTATAATTCTTGAGACGCATCAACAGCACGAGTAACTTCTGTAATATTTTTTTGTGTCACTGCATGAAGTGCATACCGATACAGCTCACCTGGTACATCAAGTAACCCTGCCATATAGATTTCTTCGTCCGTTACACCCGCGACTTTACCCACTGTCTTCTTGGTGCAAAATGCAAAAAATAAAGACGCTTCCACATACTCCTCGGCAGCAGCACGATATGCTCCCTCATCAACAAATGGATAGTTTTTGAACTGCTTCCCGATACTAGCCAATTTTTCTTTGGCAATGGTAAGTTTTTCTGTCGCTTCTTTGATATCACGGCGGTGTAACGCAAAAATGACCCGTTTAGAGAGGAAAATCACTTCATTTGAAGCAGCAATCACTGCTTGACGCGTCTTGGCTGAGACGCTGATGTGGGTTTGAAGGGAGGAGAGGTATTTGATATTAAGAGACATATAGGTAATGTATATAGACTGAGTATATCAAAAACCCTCGTTTTTGGAAAACGAGGGTTTTGTTTGTGGGACGGGCGGGGATCGAACCCGCGACCATTGGCTTAAAAGGCCACTGCTCTACCGACTGAGCTACCATCCCATATAACTTTTGCGAGAGGAGTATACAAAATATAGCAAAAAAAGTCAAGATTTTTGTGCATAACTACCATATCCAAAAACACTATGCTATACTATGACATAGTTATTTTTATCTATAAATACCTCTCATATGAATCGAAAAATAGCACTCTTCATCGCCATTGCACTCGTACTGTGTTGTGGTTTACTTCTACTTTGGCAAAAAGATACTAGCACACCAACAGATCAAAAAGACACAGCACCAGCCATTGATCCTTTTACCGCCACACTCCAAAACCCAAGCCCTGAATCACTCCAAACAATCAGTAGTTTTGTCTTGGAGCAATTTGAACAAAAAACACCCCAGAACCTCGCTCGCATCATGACAAGTGCTGGTGTACGTTTTTCTCCTTCTCTCGCTGTTGATGCCACCAACGATCGCATCATCGGTATCAGCGGCCTCTCACAACTCTTTACTGACCCAAATACCTATGTGTGGGGCACACACAGCGCTTCAGGTGATCCTATCAACCTCACAGGGAGTCAATACGTAACCAACTACATCACCAACGAACCATTTGCTACATTTACCCCAACACTCAACCAAATCAGTAATCAAGGAAACATTATTCCAAATCTCAGTACAGTATACCCAAATGCACAATGGATAGAATATCTTGAACCCGGCACAAGTGGGAACAGCAATATGGATTGGAATAGTTTAATCTTGGTGTATGAATACCAAGGAAATCAATGGTTTTTAGTTGGTATCGTCAGCGGTGCCTGGACTATTTAAAACACAAAAACACCGTAAAAGACGGTGTTTTTTAATATACAAAAATATCTCTTATATATTCCTAATGAACTAAAGTCTTAAGGATTGAGATCACCTTAACTTCATCCGCTTGTGGAAGTATCTCATGAAGCTGCCCACCCATCTTTTGTCGCCCACTTTCATCTTCGAGTAATTCACGAATAGTTTTTGCCAGGAAATTTCCATCACTAAGCTGTTCATCGACAAATTGTGCCGCATGTGCGGTAAACAAAAATTTTACATTATCTTCCTGATGTCCTGGTTTTGGGATAAGAACAGCGCATTTTTTGAGGGCAGCGAGTTCAGCGATGGTCCCAAACCCACCACGTGACACGACAATATCTGCTGCAGCATATGCATCTGCCATCTCCTCTGCGTTAAAAAATTGTGCCGTATGATAATACGAAAAAAATTTTTCTGCACGCTCCACCAACTCCTGAGGTCGCTCAAGTCCAGAGAGATGAACAACATGAGCAAAACCATTGAGATGTTGAACCGCACTCGTCGTCATCTGATTAACTTTCATTGATCCTGTTCCCCCGCCTGTCACAAAGACGATTTTTTCATCTGCAGGAATCTGAAATCGTGCACGAAACCGCTGCGCATCTCCAGCAAACAACGCTCGTCGGACTGGATTGCCTAACCACAGTACTTTTCGTTTAGGAAAATGTTTGGTCTGTGACTCAAGCGCCGTAGTAATCTGGCTCGCAAAAGGTACCATGAGACTATTAGCAAGCCCCGTATCGACGTCCTGCTGATGTACCCACGTCGGAATACCCAGCAGCCACGCTGCTGCATGAAGTGGGACCGAAATATACCCACCTGCAGAAATACAAAGATCTGGATTATATTTCCACAGCAATACAAACGACTGAAAAAAACCAATCACAATTCGTACAATATCTGTTACATTCCAGATAGAAAGATACCGACGAAATTTACCCGATGACAATGTTACAAAAGGAATACCAGCTGCCTCCACCACCGCACGCTCAGGTCCACGTGTCGTCCCTACCCACAAAAACGTCGCTGAAAGATCGTACGTTTGAATCATTTCGCGTAAAGCGAGAAGCGGTGTCACAGGACCCAATGTTCCACCACCAGAAAAAATTATTTTCATACACGTCGTGAATAATTAAGAACAATACCAACACCAGCGAGTGCAGTCATCAACGCCGTTCCACCATGTGAAACGAATGGTAATGGCACACCAGTGAGTGGAAGTAACCCAACAATCGCACCAATATTAAGAAATGATTGGACTGCAATCCATGTTGCGATACCAGCTACAGCTAGTTGTGCAAACTGATCATCCTGGAGACGAGCAATGCGGTACATACGAACAATAATAAACACAAGAAGGATCAAAAATAACACACTCACAATATACCCCATTTCTTCGGCCAACACAGCAAAAATACTATCAGCATGTACTTCAGGAAGATACTGAAACTTTTGCAATGAATGACCAAGTCCGCGTCCAAATAATCCACCTGAACCGATAGCAAGATATGCTTGATTAATATGGTATCCTTGACCCTGTGGATCCAATTCTGGATGTAAAAACGTTGTAAACCGAGCTAAACGATACGGTGCAATCGCGATTAACACCGAAATCCCTACAAGCCCAATAGCACAAAGCAATCCAATATGAACCATACGAGCACCGGCAAAAAAAAGCATAGCAACAATAATCACAAATAACACAGACAGTGTCCCAACATCAGACTGCATCAACACAAGAAGTAGTGGAAGTGACAACATCACCAATGATGGTAGAAACCCCTCTTCGAAATGAGACAAATTTTTTCTTCGAGATAAATACAATGCAGCAAACAAAATCAATACTAACTTCAATATTTCTGAAGGTTGTAATGAAAATCCAAACAATGTAATCCAGCTTCTATTCCCCGTATCAAATGATGATCCAACACCAGGAACAAACACCAACAACATTAATACCAACACACCACAGAATACAGGGAACACGCACTTTTTTATATATTCCGATGGCATTCGTAATGCCACAAAAAATAACAATAAACCAGGAAATACCCCATACAAAAACTGTCTTTTGATGAAAAAATAACTATCCCCAAACCGATCAAGTCCTACTGGTGCACTCGCAGATGTCAGCAAAATCAACCCAAATAATAATAAACCAGTACAAGCAAAGAGCAATGGCAGATCAGTTTTGATTACTCCTTGCGACATATAGTCAAGACTCTAGACATTGAGAAACAACACCATGTACGTCGCCATACCCAGACACACATGTGACAAAATGGTAGTAACCAACACAATATAGGACATATCACGATGATCTTTGAAAAGATACCAAGCCAAACAAGTATTGCTCAGTACTATCAAAAAACCAACAATTGGAATCCAATACACCAATGACGCAGGTCCGACCCAGTCCACGCCAGAAAGAATATTATAATGCAAAAAAAACTGCTCTTCCCGAGATCCAACCTGAACCAAAAGCCAGATACAATAGCACACATCCAAAAACACTGATCCAATAACAGAAACCAGCGTTACAGGAGAGAGAAAAAACAATTTGAGCGGATACATAAAAATATGACTCTAGTATACCGTTTTTCCCCTTGACAGGCAAGCGACTTTCCGCTATACTCCTATCCATATTCATTGTATACGACACGGTGAGCGACGTACCTGGAAACGGAGGCAGGGATGGGCAGCGCATATAAGCATTTGGTGCTATGGCAACCAAAAAAGCCGGTGGTTCCACCCGGCTGGGCCGAGATTCCCAACCTAAGTATCTCGGAACCAAATTGGGACATGGTGAAGTTGTTCGCGCAGGTATGGTGATCGTCCGCCAACGTGGATCAAAGATCCATATGGGCAAAAATGTCCGCAAAGGTACAGACGACACACTCTACGCAGCAGTAAACGGTAAAGTATCATTTAGTACTAAAAAGCGTATCCGCTTTGACGGCAACATGGTCACTGCCAAATACGTCAGCGTCATTCCACAGTAACTATTCTGAAAAACTCCCTTTATTGGGAGTTTTTTGTTATACTATATATACTATGTCTACCGTCATTCACCATCAACACCTCCGCAAACGCATCCACGAAAAATACGAACAATATCCTCATCCAGTTCGTCACAAACGTATTTTAGATAAACTTATCTATGTCGTCGGTATTGTACAACCCATGACAATTCTTCCGCAGGTATATAATATCTGGTTCTTGCATGAGGCGGGTGGTATTTCTGTGTTTACATTTACCAGCTTTGCCTTTTTTGATTTGGTCTGGATTTACTACGGCATTATTCACAAAGAACACCCAATTATCTTGATGTATTGCATGTGGGCTGTTCTCAATAGTAGTATTGCAGTTGGTGCATTACTGTATGGATAGTATTATACCCATTTTTGGTACATTTATTTTGACTACACTCAAATATACAATCAGTCTATTTGGAGTTTTTTTTATCTTTGGTTTTATTCTCTCAGAGCTTCAAGAAAAAACACACAAAGCATACTATGATGTCTTTGGGTGGAAGGGTATTTTGTTTACGGCATGGATTGGAACCCCTATCCACGAACTAGGGCATGTTTTTTTTGCCAAAATATTTCGTCACCATATTGACCAAATATCACTCTTTTCTCCCAATTACGACACAGGAGGACTCGGACATGTCAGCCATAGCTTTAATCCAAAGAGTATATATCAACGCATTGGTAATTTTTTTATTGGTGCCGCACCACTTTTTTTTGGATCAGCTGTCTTACTCATCCTTGCTATCGTCTTTTTTCCACATAGTGCACGAAGTATTCCATCCCTCTTTGGAACACCTGATTTTTTTACATACATCACCGCCACTATCTCGTTCATACAACAATCTCATCTCAACTACTGGCAATGGGCACTATTTCTCTATCTATCATTTTGTGTTGTCTCACATATGGCACCAAGTACACAAGATAGAAAAAATATGTGGGATGGCTTTTTCTTCCTTGTTGCACTAGTCGCGCTCTATGCAGCCGCTATGCTTATAGCACGTGTAGACGGCACACAGTTTATCCATACTCTTGTGACACCTATTTTAGATATTACTGTACCACTTTGGACGTATGCTTTTTTTGTCTGTACCATACACTATCTCATTACACTCCTCTTTCTGAGACCTATCGGCGCATATAAAAAAAGAAGGCTTTAAAAGCCTTCTTTTTTATGCGTATTCTCTACTATCTGACTCAGCCTGTGCCATACGCTCCCTCTCTTGTGAAGAAAGTGCTTTAAACAGTTTATTATTCATGGTATCTGGAATATCATGCCCTTGTGAATGAATAATGAGCGCTAAATCCTCCATAGACAGCGCACCTAGATCTCTTTTAATCGCTTCTCTTTGAGAAGACAGGAGCTGCTCAAATGAGTTTGGTTGTCTAGTTTCTGACATAAAAAGATAATAAATATATTATTCAAGTGGTGTGGTACTATCACGAACAATCGTGAAATCCAGTACATCTACAGCTTCTTCTTGTGTGGCCTCATCTGTTGAAAATGCAATTGTTGCTTCTGCTTCGTAGTAGGTCACACCATCATTGAACTGAACAATAGCCGTATCACTATCCGCATAAGTAATACGGTCAATATAAAAACGCTCATCCGCACTCTGTGGTTTTTCTGCAGACACTTCTTCAATATTGACAGTCATGTACTCAAGCATTAGGCGTTTTTGCCACATGGTGATGCCAGTTGATGGTTTTGGGTTGACCAACACATCATTGGTACTATACAAAAACAATCCATACACGATTGTTGTGGCTAAAATAGCAATAACAAATGCAATAGTACGACGTTTGAGTGAAATACGTTTTGACTCACTTTTTGGTTTTTCTGCAAAATAATTGATCATAAGAAAATAATATTGAGATTGAGAATAAAATTTTTAATTTAATATAGACTGTTTCTCTTTTATAAACGGACCGAAATATAATGGCCCCATTGCATCAAACGTACTTATGAAGTAGTTGTCTCCACAATCAATAATCATACGACTAATCGAACCACCAGTCGTATATTTTTCTTTTGGTCGAGAAGAATACACTTCTATTTCTTTTGCATATATATTTTCTTTTACACACAATATTGCACCATTACTTGCTTGATATTCCAAGTATGTTCCATTTTCTTTATCACCAATACGTTCATCCCTCGTGTTTATATCTTGTGCATACTCTGAGAGCAATAATGTTTCAGGAATTTCGGGCAATACTGGCACATACTGGTATATATCACCGTGTGCATCTGCAAACTGGAAGTCTACGTACATTACACTCTCCTGTGATGGATAAAAAAAGGAAAAAAATTCTTTTCCGAATATACCAATCCCAACACCAATAATAAGCAAAACAAGAGAATAGATGGTTACATTTTTTTTCATATGAAATCTTAATCTCAATCTTTTGAATCATCTTTTTTAAACTCAAGCGCACAGGAATTAATACAATATCGCTGCCCTGTCTTTGTCGGACCGTCAGCAAAGACATGCCCTAAATGACCTCCACAGTATTTACAAACCACTTCGGTTCGAATCATACCATGACTATCGTCAGTGCGCAACTCCACGTTTTGTAGGTTTTTTGGCTCATCAAAACTGGGCCATCCAGTACCCGAATCAAACTTGGCATCAGAAGAAAAGAGTTCTGAGCCACACCCAACACAGGTATAGACCCCCTCTTCATGATGATTAACATATTCACCCGTAAATGGTACTTCTGTACCCTTTTCTCGAAGTACTTTATGTTGTTGAGGGGTTAGTTTTTTATCCATATGTAGTAACTAATACACGTTATTCCGCGCGTAACGCCTCTATCGGATCCAACATTGCTGCTCGTTTGGCTGGAAAATACCCAAAGCCAATTCCCACAGAAAGTGAAAAACCTACTGCCAAAATAATAGATGGAATCGATATAACAAAATCCCAATTAAAGCCAAGAAACTGCGCTACCACCGAAATAACAAATGACACAACAACCCCAATACTAATACCAAGCAAACCACCAAGCAACGTCAACACCACGGCTTCGAGCAAAAATTGTTTTTGGATATCAGCATTTCGTGCACCAATTGATTTGCGTAATCCAATCTCAAACGTACGCTCCACTACTGAAACATACATCACATTCATAATTCCCACACCGCCAACAATCAAAGAGATGCCAGCAAGCACAACCAACAACACTGAGATACCAAAAAATACACCGTTGATCAACTCTACTGACTCCTCCTGTGTCGTCACAGCAAAATCGTCTTTGTCTGGATCAGTGATAACGTGTTGCTCACGCAAGACGCTCCGTATCTCCTCTGCCAAAGCATACCCATTTTCTCCGCGATACATTTGTGCAGTTGCAAACAAGATATGATCTATACCTGCAATTTTTTTCTGCACCGTCGTCACAGGGATATAGACAATACTGTCATAATCAAAAAATGCAGCCGAGCCACGCTCCTCCATGACTCCAATCACTCGATATCGTTTCCCGTTGACCGAGACTGATTTTCCAATCGGATCGTCACTACCAAACAACGTGTTGGCAATATCATATCCAAATACAATCACCTCTGCAGCTCCGATCTCCTCATCGTAATCAAAAAATCTTCCTTTGAGGAGCTTCCCTTTGTCAATATCTTGATAACTTGCTGTCACCCCAAAAATAGTCGGCTGTTTTTTTTCATTTTCGTATGAAACCACCGCTTGACTCGTCACTGCACCATACGCATTTTTAATTCCATCTATTTGTTTGATCTGCTCCATGTCTTCTAGTGTCAGTGTCGTCACCGCTGCTCCACGTGCCTGCGCATTACTATTATCGCCTGAGAGGTGATCAGTACTAGGAATCTTTGGTTCTATCTGAATCCAATCATCACCAAATGAGGCCAACTCACCCAAAATTAATCCCTTGACCCCATTTCCCGCAGAGAGGACAACAATTACCACTGCAATACCAATAGTCACCCCAAGAACCGTCAAGAATGAACGGGATTTATTTTTGAGAAGTTCAGTGAACGTTTGACGTAACAGCATACATTATTCGTATCTCAATGCTTCAGTTGGATTAAGTGATGCAGCACGTCTCGCTGGCGAAAGTCCAAAGACTAAACCAATGGTTGTAGCAATAGTAATTGAGACAATAATCGACCATGGTGAAACAATAAACGAATAATCATATCCTTGAGACTGTACTGCCTTGGCAATCACAAACGACAAAACCACGCCGAGAATAATACCTACAATACCGCCTACAAGCGAGATAGTAATCGTCTCAAATAAAAACTGCCTCAAAATATCAACATCTTTGGCACCAACTGCTTTGCGCAATCCAATCTCTCGCGTCTTTTCTTTGACCGAAATCAACATGATATTCATAATACCGACACCTCCGACAAACAATGAAATAGCCGCAATAGCAACAAGGAAAAATTTAAGTGCGTTGGTAATATTGGTCAAGATGTCGAGTAAATCAGCGGTATTTCGTACCGAAAAATCCTCTTCACCATGACGATCAATCAATGTCTCTCTCACATCTTCTTGCGCTTGATCGAGATATTGTTCATCAGAAACTTTGAGACGAATAAAACTTACATGTCGAATTCCCAGCAGATCGTTTTGTGCAGTCCGTAGGGGCATCAATACCGCACCGTCAACATCTTCAAACATCGTCGCACCGTGTGGTGCCAAAACACCGATTACCTCAAATTGTTTTTTTGCCAACTTTACCCGTTGTCCTACTGGATTTTGATTTCCAAAAATATCACTTGCAATCTCTGACCCCAAAACTAATACACGACGCTCTGCAGCGTTATCCCCTTCGTCAAAAAATCGCCCATCGGCAATAGTAACATTTTCAAGTGTCTTATATGCCTCATTTGTTCCTGTATAACTCACATTTCTCTCTTCACTCTCCCATGAGAGTGTCGCATTTCCTGTAATATATCCAGCAGCTGCAACGACATGTGAGACATTGTTCCCACGTAGCAACGCTTCTTTATCATCTTCGGTAAGTGTCTTGGTGACAATACCTAGGGCTGCTGCTGGCGGCCCCTCTGGATCAGAGGCACCTGCTAGCACCACAATCTGATCTGTCCCACGTGCCTTGACCTGATTGGTAATCAAACTTTGCGCTCCAGCACCAGCACTCATCACGAGAATAACAGAGAGAATCCCAATCATCAATCCAAGCATCGTCAAGATACTCCGTCGTTTATTGGCACGGAGATTTTTGAGAGCCAAAGTGATTGAAAAGAGGATATTCATATACCCTACTACTTCATCAACTCCCCTTCTTTTGCGATTCTTCTTTTTTGCACTCGTTCATCTCCTACCAATAAGCCATCCTTGATACGAATAATACGTTTGGCATGTGCCGCAGTATCAGCCTCGTGAGTGACCATAATAATCGTACGCCCCGCATCGTTCATATCTTGCAAGATTTGCATAATCTCATTTCCTCGACGACTGTCAAGGTTTCCTGTCGGCTCATCTGCAAAAATAACATCAGGATTATTAACGATCGCACGAGCAATTGCAACACGCTGTTTTTCACCACCAGAGAGCTGGTTGCTCAGATTATGCACACGATGTGAGAGCCCTACCGCTTCAATTGCAGCATCAACTTTTTCTTTTTGAACGCCTGATTTTGTATAGAGTAGTGGCAACGCCACATTGTCATATACACTCGTACGTGGCAATAAATTAAATGACTGAAAGACAAATCCAATATTCTCATTACGCATATGTGCGAGATCATCAGATGACAGTGTACTTGCATTTACACCATTAAACAGATATTCACCTGTAGTCGGCGTATCGAGAAAACTCAGAATATGCATCAATGTTGATTTACCAGAACCACTCGGCCCCATAATCGCTACAAAATCCCCTTTTTGCACAGTCAAAGACACCCCATGCAATACTTGGAGTGTCTCGTCGCCAACAAGATATTGTTTGGTGATATCTGTAATTTCAATCAATGACATACAACCTATTTTTTCTCTTCAACAAAAGTCACCACCTCTTGACCCTCTTGCAAACCATCGAGAATCTCCACCATTCCATTGTCCCCCGAAATACCTACAGTAACCGGACGTTCCTCAAATGTCTTCTTTTCAGTATTTGTCACTACCCGAACAATAGATTGACCATCTTTAGTTACAACAGCACGTCGAGGAATGACCAGTACCTGTTCTTTTTTGTCTGTCTCAATACGCACATCAACCGTCATACCAGAACGCAACTGTTCTGTCAGTGTATCTTCTGATGAAAGTGAGATTGTCGTTTTATAATACACAACACCCGAAATTTCTGTTTTTGATTCATCAATTTCTACTACTGAACCAGTAAATGTATGATTTGGTACAGCGTCAAAATCAAGATAGACAGGATCACCTAGAGAAATCTTTGTGACATCTGATTCCGAAATATCGACTTTGATTAAATAATTTTCAGACAACAATGTGACAATATCCTTATTGATAACTGCGTTTTCACCCACACGTATATCCATTTTACCCACAATACCATTAGTTCTTGCAATCAATTTTGTCTTGGCAAACGCATCTTGTCGTGCAGACACCTCTGCACCACGACGGCTCACTTCAGCACGCAATGACGCGAGATCAATCTCACGTGGCGGATTGACTACCTTGTCATACGCAGCAGTTGCTGCATCTAGCCCAGCACGACGCAAATCGACGACTGATTGTGCATTTTTTATTGTTGTTTCTTTTTGTTTTATTGCTGTGGCAAGATCACGAACCGCCTGATCATACGCTAACTGATATGTTGATACAGAATTTTTTGCTGTTATTACAGCTTGTCTCGCAGAAGTAAGTGTCGCAACACTTGTGTTGATAGCTGTCTGCGTAGATTGGATATTTGATACAATACTATCTAATGTAGACTGTAGTGAACTCTCAGTAATACGCACTTCATCCAACACAAACATAGTACTTCGTATAGTAGAACGCATTTGCAATACAACACTTTGTGCACGTGTTGCTGCAAGGTCAATATCTTCTTGTTTTTTGGATACAGATGCAGTGTCGAGTGTTGTTTCAAATGCACGCATCATCTCTTTTGTTGTCTTGTAACTTGCAATAGCATCTTGAATTGTACTTGCAGGAAAAGAACCGATGGACTCAAACACATCATTTGCATATACACTATCATACCCTAACACAGTATCAACCTGTGTTGAAGCCTCATCAATATCTGACAATGTACCATATAAAACATTTAATAAATCATCATACGCATTTTTTACCACAAGACTATCATTTCCTGAAGCAGCTAATTGAAGATTATTTTTTGCTTTATCCACCGCTGTTTGAGCAGCATCAAGTGCGTTTTGCGCATCAAGTGCCGCTTGATCTCGATCAGCTTCTGCCTGAGCGAGATAGGCACGTGCCTCATCCACTTTTGCAGCTGCACTTCGTCTATCTTCGTCACTTCCACCCGCAAGTTGTTTGTTGAGATCTGCAAGAGCACCTGCGTACGATGCTTGTGCCGCAGACAAAGCTGCACGTTCATTACGTCCATCAAGTTCAACAAGAACATCATTAAGCGCGACAGTATCCCCTGCCTTTTTTAGTACAGACACGACACGACCAGATGTCTCAAATCCATACGATACCTCGAGCCCTGTTTCTAGAGATCCCGTCTCCTCAACACTTTGTATCAGTGTTGTCTTTTCAACAGGAGCTGTAGAAATATTTGGCACTGGTGCAGGACGAAGTAAAGATCCAATCACCACAAACGCAATCACACCCAAAATACTAGATAAAAGTTTGTGAGTACGAATATACTGTACGAATCGCATGAGATATTGTTTCATATGTTATGGTAAAGAAGTAACTATTTTTTGAATACTATGAGCAAATTGTTCGATTTCTTTATCTGAGAGAGGGGTAAAAATATCTTTGAGAAATGTAATTTTTTGTGCGTGTAATTTCTCTATATTTTTACGCATTCTTGGCACCAGAGAGACACACGTACTCCGTTTATCTGTACTATGTGGTTTTCTCATCACACACCGTTTCTCGACAAGCCCATCGACAATTTGTGTCGCAGCACTACTACTACAACGTAAATGTTGTGCAACGTCCTTTACTGTCGCTTCAGGTGTCTCATACAAAAACCCAATCAAACACCACTGCGATGGTGTATATGCATCCACTGTTTTGGACGAAACAGCATGACGAACAGACATCGCCCGAGCAATTCTATGAAACGATGTATCGATAGTGAGAATATGTGTATTTCTTTGTGACATATATGTAAGTATCTTACATAAAAAAGATACATGTGTCAATGTGGTGTGGATAACTTATTGCGCACAGAGATACACCGAGACAATCGCCGCTGTCTCAGCACGTAATACTGTATTACCCAAAGAAACAAGCTGTATCGACTCTGCTTCAAATAACGCTCGCTCCGCATCCGACCACCCACCCTCTGGGCCAACAAATATCGCCATTGGCACATCATCTGTACGTAGATGTAATTGTTTGCTAGAGAAATCACATACACAGATCCTATATCCCTGTTTTTTGGCATCAACAATCGCCTCACGTAGTGGCATAATATCCGACACAGTCGGCACAGCGATCCTCCCGGATTGTTCTGACGCTTCAATGGCAATTCTCTGCATTCGATCAAGCCTTAACCCTGTTTTGATTGTCCTATCAGAAATCAAAGGTACAATCCGTGTCACCCCGACCTCAGTGGTTTTTTCAACAATCAAATCCATATGATCCCCCTTGACAATACTTTGATACAATACCACTTCTTTTCTTTTGTCTTCATGCAAAACACGCTGTATATGTAATGAAAGTTCCCTCTTTGCACATACATCAACCTCTCCAATTACCTCCATCACTCCGTTGAACAAAGCGATAGGCTCTCCTGATCTCAAACGCACTACATCTGCCGCATGATGAATTACTTTTGTATCCTCGACATCATATCGCCCTTTATTTGGAAGTGGCTCATCTACATAAAAACGGTGTATCTTCATATAGTATCGTAAGTTAGTTAGTACCCTTGCACGTTTTCTTGTTTCAAACGTTGCATCTTTTTATCTGCACCACGATTGTACCCGCCAGCAGTACCATCACTACGAACAACACGATGGCACGGAATCTCTGGGTTATAATTTTTATTCAAAATGTTTCCCACCGCACGAAAGGCATTTGGGCGCCCCGCTTTTTCTGCGACTTGTTTATATGTGAGCACTTTTCCTTCAGGAATTTTTTTGACGACCTTGTAGACATCATCGGTAAAAGATTGTTTTGATTTCATATTAAAAAAGCGACAGACTCAGAGAACTTAGCAAACTTCGCTACTTCGTAACTTCGACCACCTCGATTTTATCACGAAACACCCGCATCCGTATATCCCCTTGGGTATCTGTCCGCCAGACCTCACTCCCTACTCGCTCTACCCGCTTGATCACACGTAGTGAGGGATGTCCGTACCGATTCCCCTCCCCAGCAGAAAAGATGGTATGAAGCGGCGAAATAGCATCGACAAAAGACTGGATTGACGACCCAGCACTCCCATGATGTCCAGCCTTGTAGATCTCCACATCAAACGTCGATGTAGGATATACACGCAACAAATACTCCTCGAGCTCCCGTTCTGCGTCTCCCGTAAGCAATGCATCCATATTTCCATATGTTATTTTTATAACCACTGACGCATTATTGCTCCCAGTATCTTTTTTTATACCGGGAATACGTCCAAGCATATCAAGTGGCCTGTCAGGATAGAGAAACTGCACCGTTGTGCTAGCGATATCCATTGATTGAACTCCAGCAACCACAAGCGTTCCTGCATGCTCCGCTTTCATATCAGAAACAAAAGATTGCCACTGTACATCTTTTTTCATCAACATCCCATTCGTCACAATTCTATCTATATCATACTTCCTCAGCACATCACTACATCCACCATAGTGATCAAGATCATCATGTGTAACCAAAAGTATATCAATAGACGTATCATAAAAAGGCAATACACGCCCCAACGCTTCGAGTACCACTCCATCTTTAGCGCAATCTACCAACATCTGCGTCCCATCAGGAAATTCTATATAGGTCGCATCACCCTGACCGATATCCAAAAAGACAATATCAACATAATCACGTTGTTGTGTATGAACTTCTGGCGAATCTACTTGCGATACCACGACTGTACCACTACGATCTTTGACATACCACAACAACACGAGTGTCACCACAAGTAAACCAAATACAATTCCAATCAGTTTATTAAACGTCATACACTACACTTGCTTCTTTCTCATTATACAGTAGAGCATGACACCATACAAAAGTAACATAACAACTGATGGTATACGCACATCCACTGCCGCATATGAAAGTGATGAAAACCACCGCACTACCTCAACCACATACGCCAGTCCCACCCACGTCATCCATGCAATCACTTGTCCTAGTGGATAAAAAACAAAACTCACAAGTACAGCGATAAAACTAAACAGCATGAGAAACGGAATTGTCCAGAGGATAAGCACGTTGACGATAGGAGCGACGAGAGAAAGTCGTCCGAATTGAGAAAGGATAAGTGGGAGCGTGGCGATAATTGCTGCCATAGTGGACAAAAAGGACTCACGTAACATCATGACCCCCACATCTATGATAGGCACATCTTTTGTTTTGAAGCGCACGATGCCTTCGAGAAGTGGCGAGACATAGACCAAACCCATCGTTGAGATAAACGAGAGTTGAAACCCAGCATCCCACATCAAAACAAATGGGTTGTGCAGTGTCATAGCTACTGCAGTGGCCGCAAGTGTGTTTCCAATTCGAGAAAGACGCCCCATCTGGTACGCTACAAGCGTAATAATACCCATAATCCCCGCCCGCACCACAGAAGCGGACATACCGGTGAAAACAACAAAAACAATCACACCCAACACGACCACCCAAAACGCTTTTCTACGTGGCAAAAAGAATCGAGTAATGATGGTCATAAGTACTGTCGCAATAATCGTAATATTAAATCCAGACACCGCAACGATGTGTGTCACACCCGTACGACTAAAATCTTCATTGAGGCTCCCTAGCCCCCCACGATATCCATACAAAATTCCTGCCACAAAACTCGCATACGGCTCATGCCACAACCGATTGATACGATCCGCAACAATAGATTTTAATGCCAAAATACCATGAAACAACACATTTCCATCCTCTCCTATCTTTTCTCTAAACACACCATTATCACAAATTACAAAAATCCCTTGGCGTGCGAGATACATATCATAGCGAAAATCATCCGATGCCTCTGGCTTCTTGATCGTACAATATAGTTTATATACCTCCCCATATTTTCTCTCTGGATATCTCGTACCCTCCACAAACATCCGCCCATATTCTTTTGTCTCTACAATATAATTTGTCTTTTCAATCCGCTTGTCTGGTTCAGCAATGATTGTTCCTACCACCGTTTGTTTAGTACCAAAGGTTTTTTCTATACCAGTTGTCACGGTTGGAAACGCAACACTATAACGAAAACAGGCAAATACAATACCACTGCAACACAACAAGATAAAACGGACTTGTGGATTACTCCAAAAAATACTCACCAATCCAACAGACGCAAGACTCACACCAAATATAACTGGACCTGAGATTCTCGTGTCTATATACAATGAGGCAATCGCGGTTCCAAACAAAAAACAAAAACAAAACGCAAGAAACGTTTTGCTTTTTGATTGAACAATCTTTTGGATAAACAAATACCCCTCCCCCATAATGTTATCATTGATCTATACCCTCCCCTTCTATACATCAAGACAAAAATAGTATATCATATCTGATGGTCAAAAACTATATTATTCATTGTGTATATCTCATATGCCTTGCATATCAACACAACCACTTTTTGATTTCAATGATATTACCATCGTTCCACACACGACCACTGACATCATCTCACGATCAGAATGTCATTCATACGATAGTACTGGTTTTCTCCCTCTATACACTGCTCCGATGACAAGCGTCATAGATGAAACAAATGCACAGTATTTTGAGCAAGCACACATACATACAGTCCTCCCGAGAACTGTCCCATTTGAAACACGCATTCTCTATAGTGAACAACACTACAGTGCGTTTGGGCTTCAGGAGATAGAGTCTATCATCGCAGAGCACACATCTTACCCAAATATTCGCTACGTCCTCATCGATATCGCCAATGGACACATGCAAAAAATGGTTGATCTCATCAAGAAACTCAAAACCATATACGGCTCAACCCTCCACATCATGGCCGGCAATATTGCCAACCCAGAAACATACACTGTCCTCGCACAAGCTGGCTGTAGTGCCGTACGTATTGGTATTGGCGGTGGTAACGCATGCAGCACTTCTGCAAACGCCGCTGTTCACTACCCATACGGATCACTCATCGTCGGCTGTAGAGAACAAAAAGAACGTCACGGACTAACTACCGATATTATTGCTGACGGTGGTATGAAATGGTTTTCTGATATTATCAAAGCACTCGCACTGGGTGCCGATGCTGTCATGGTTGGCTCACTTCTCAACAAAGCGCTCGAAAGTGCTGGAAAAACAACAGTCCTTCAATGGGACGGCACTGACGAACGATACACTGTCGGTGACATCGTAGATCAATTTGATACAGTAGTAGCAAATGATTTCAAACAAGGACTCAAATTGGTAAAAGAATACTACGGCATGTCGACCAAACGCGCCCAAAAAGAAATGGGCAAAACAGATCTCAAAACATCAGAAGGAATTATCAAGACACAGAGTGTTGAATACACACTCGCTCAGTGGACTGAAAACTTTCATGACTATCTGACCTCCACCATGTCATATAGTAATGCAAGGACACTGCCTGAATTTATTGGTAAAGCAAACTACTGTCTAATTACCACCCACGCATTCAACCGTTTTCATAAATAAAAATCGCCGATATGGCGATTTTTATTTACACATACCACTATATTTTCTTTACAACTTGATCGAGAGTAAATCGTACTTTTGGTTTTGCTGCCAGTGGATCCGTTTCGAGACGATACCCTACTGCACAGTACGCACGTACCATATATCCATCACGATCAGCTCCCAGATACTCAGTCACTTTTTGTGCATCAAATCCTTCCATCGGACAAGCATCAATACTATGTTGTGCCGCACACGAGAGGAGAAACCCAAGAGCAATGTAGGACTGTCGTGCACACCAACTATCTCGCTCATCTTTTGACATTCCCTGCACGATGTCTGCGATACGACTTTCACGAAAACCCGCAAGAGATTCCACACTCACACCACGCACTTCTGCAACACGAGCGATATAGCGATCGACATCTGTCTCATCAAATCCAACACGACTTGCAATCACAAATAACGCTGATGCATCAACCACCTGTTTTTGTTCGTCTGAAATTGGCAATAATTCTCGTCGTGTTTGTTCGTCTGTAATACAGTAAAATTTCCATGGCTGAAGACCACTCGATGATGGTGCTAGACGTAGCGACTCACAGAGCATATCGAGCTGCTCTGGTGTTAATTTTTTTGTTGTATCAAACTGTTTGGTAGCGTAGCGCCAATTGAGGTTGTCGATGTATGTGTTCATAAGTGCAAGGTGTCATTCCCGCGAAAGCGGGAATCTAAAAAAACGTATATTCTGGATTCCCGCTTTCGCGAGAATGACAAGGATGGTAATTATACCACAATCGAGACTAACTTCCCTTTCACATAAATCACCTTCTTTGGTTCTTTTCCTTCCAACCATTTTTGTATTTTTTCTGAACCAAGTACCAATGTTTTGATCTCCTCTTCAGCAATATCTGGTGAAACGACAAATTCATCACGCACTTTTCCGTTTACCTGTGCAACGATTGTGATTTCATCTGCAATCATTTTTGATTCATCATAAGCTGGCCACGTTGCATACGCGATAGAATCAGTATGTCCGAGCTGCTGCCACAATTCTTCACAAAGATGTGGTGCAAATGGTGAGAGAATGATCAAAAACGTTTCAAATGTTTCTTTTGAGATACATTCTTGCTTCAATAATTCATTAGAAAGCTCCATCATTTTTGCCACAGAAACATTAAAGCGCATTGATTCGATTCCATCAGTTACCGCTTTGATTGTTGTATGGAGTAACGCCTCTGTTTTACTATCAATTGAGGTCGCACCAACCTTATCTACAAATCCATACACACGATCAAGGAAGCGGCGAACACCAACCAACCCATTGGTATCCCACGCCACTGCCTGATCAAACGGACCCATAAACATGATATAGGTGCGGAACGCATCAGTACCAAATTTCTCTACCATCTCATCTGGATTGACGACATTGCCCAGTGACTTACTCATCTTGAGCCCATCAGACGCCAGGATCATACCGTGAGATGTGCGTTTTTTGTACGGCTCACTGGTCGGTACTGCACCAATATCAAAGAGAAATTGATTCCAAAAACGAGAGTACAACAAGTGAAGCACAGTATGCTCCATACCACCGTTGTACCAATCTACTGGATTCCAGTAATCCATTTTACTGCGATCCCAGAGATACTCTCCA
>CALMAY010000008.1 GCA_937861125.1 uncultured bacterium
ATCTCAAAGAAAAAAAGATTACACATGCAGATATTGTATTTCGTTTGCGTAGTCAACCTGAACGTTTATTATCCACTATTTTGAAAAGAGAAAAAAGTAATCGGTATTGTTACATTAGAGGATATTATTGAAGAGCTTTTGGGGGAAATAGTAGACGAAGAAGACAAAAAAGATATCATGAAAAAGTAGTTTTCTCTTCGTAAGTAGGGTTTTGAATAGGTCTTGATTTATTTCGTAGATTCATGTATACTGATGTCTATATTCGAAGGTAGCTCAGTGGTAGAGCAGTTGGCTGTTAACCAATTGGTCGCGGGTTCGAGCCCCGCCCTTCGAGCCATATTTGACAATATAAAAATAATCCGCACCCGTATGCCAAGGGTGCATTGTTTTTGATAACGTCACATTCGTTGTCATCCCTATATGTTTTATTCTATACTTCATATATGAAGACAGAAGAATTATTGCAGCAGGCACAACGTCATGTAAAGGAGACACAGCGTTCATTGCGAGATGAATTAAGTATTGTAATACAGCGACAAAAAGAATTAGAAATACAATACGCACAATCTTCTGGATCAGAGAAAATCGTTACTGATACATTGTTACAACACAATAAAAAAAGAGAATTTGAAATTCAAATATTGATTCCGTCACCATATTTTGCACGATGCGATGTTTCTATACAGGGCGTAGATCAAACATTTTTTGTGGGTAAGTTTTCTTTTTTGCAGGAGCGTGTTGTGTCCTGGGTTTCTTCTATTGCTGCGGTACGATTTTCTCCTGTTGGGAACACATCATACAAGACACCAAAACTTGAAAATAAGTCACTTAAGCTACTTCGTAAAGATGAGTATGTAATTCGTGATGGATCTATTGTCTTTTTTGTAATAGAAGATCTGGATATTCCTAGAACATTGGTGTATCAGGAGCATTTTTCTAATCGTAAAACTGGGTTTGTCTTGCCTGAAATTGTCTCAAAGATGGAGCAGGCACAAGATACTGTCATTCGTTCTTCCTGGCGTGGTCCTATGGTCATCTCAGGTCCAGCTGGATCTGGTAAGACGACACTTGCACTTCACCGTATTGCGTACCTCCTGCAGTCTCCTGAAACGACAGAGTGGTTTCCTGGGCACAAAGTCCGTGTCTTTGTGCAAGATGTTGGTACCAAGGCATATTTTAGCGCGCTTCTTCCTGAACTTGGTATTACCAATGTGGCGATTACGACTTTTTTTGATTGGGCGTGCAATGTACTGGAATTATCTGATGTATCATCAAGTGTGTTGAATCAAGAAGAGGTGGTAGAAGATATGATACGAATTCAAAAATTAGATATATTACGCAATGAAATCGGTGAGTGTGTGCTAGGCGATAATGCGTTTGATTGTTTGTATGATTTGTATGCATGTCTGTTTCAGACACACAAAGACATTGTGATCGAGCGGTTGAAAGCATCGCAGTTGGATGATGTTGATCTTACTATTTTGCTTACACTTGCGAGAAAAAAGACACAAGTACTCATCGAGACAAAAGAATATTTGGTACAAAAAAAGAATTTTGAAGTACAGAGAAAAATGGGTAGGTTTCCTATAGAGTATCAACTCTGTGTGGTGGATGAATTTCAAAATTATCTCCCAGAGCAGATACAACTCTTTCGTGACTGTGTAGGGAGTGAAACCGAGGCGATGGTGTATGTGGGGGATATGA
>CALMAY010000009.1 GCA_937861125.1 uncultured bacterium
AATACACCTCCAGAGACATTGAGAGCACTTGCAAACGATCAAGACAGCTATGTCCGATTATTAGTTGCCAGAAACCCCAACACACCCGTAGAGACATTAGAAGTACTTGCAAAAGACCCAGAAACAAGTGTTCAAAAAACCATTCTTTTACATACAAATATACCCCCAAGTGTATGGCGTATACTTAAGGAACACAAAGGTCCAGACGTTCAAGAATTGGTTTTTCTTATTGATCATCGTGGAGATACACATATACAAATGCAATTTATAGACCGATTAGCAGTGTACCTACCAGTGGTATTTGATGCTATGCACATTACACCCTACGTACTGGGGCAGGCTATTTTGTACCGTTTAAATTTAGGGGCCGATGATGATTTTATAGGAGCTGTATTAGCTAGTGTAAATAATATACCTTCTTCTACTATTCTTGAAATGGAACATTTTTTTCCAGAATCTTTTTATATAAAGTATTTAAGTTATCCAGATATTCCTGTAGAATCTTTGGTGCGTATAGCTTCTTGTGATAATCCTGTATTGCGAGAATTGGCACTTAATAGGTTGTTTGGGTTTCATAAGCAGAATGATTAGTGTATATTCTGGGTATGTATCAAATATATACGGTAGTGTAGAGCATATGGAAATCCGTCTTTGTACAACAAAAGAGGGGTGGGAAAACAGTCCAGCTGTTCAGAGAGGGGAGTTTTTGCAATCCTTTGAATGGGGCGAGTTTCAACGTAGTGTAGGGTATGAACCAATGCGGTTGCAGGTTTTGAATGATTCCAATGTTATTTGGCAGGGGCAAGGGTTTGTACATCGATTGCCTTTAGGTCTGAAGTATATTTATTTTCCTAGAATATCGAATATAGACGAGAACGTGTGGGGTTCAGTACATCAGTGGTTAGTTCAAAAAAAGTTTGTGTTTGCTCGAATTGAACCAATATTACCAATTACCAATTACCAATTACCAATTACAATTACTTCCAATCGTCAACCTAAACGCACGCTTATTCTGAACTTAATAAAATCTGAAGAAGAACTACTCAGCGGAATGCATCAAAAAACACGCTATAATATCCGTGTCGCACAGAAACATAGTGTAGAAATCAAGACAGAGAAAAATGCTGATATATTTTGGGAGCTCAATAGTGAGACGACTGCGCGCGATAAATTCAAAAGTCATGATAAAGTATATTACGAAAAAATGTTATCTTGTCCGCTGACTCGACAATACACTGCATGGTATAATGGGGTACCGATTGCCTCACATATTCATGTGGTGTATGGTGATGTATGGACGTATCTGCATGGGACGAGTGGAAATGAATTTCGCAATGTGATGGCGCCGTATTTATTACACTGGTATTCGATCCAGCAGGCAAAAGAAAGTGGGTGTCGTGTGTATGATTTTTGGGGGATTGCTCCTGCTGCTACAGAGGGTGCTGTGATGTCTGAATACAATGAAATCACTTGGCAGGCAGATCATAGTTGGACGGGAATTACACGATACAAAGCTGGATTTGGTGGAGAGGTGAAGGAATATCCGGGAGCATTTGAGATCTCCGTTCGTCCATTTTGGTACAGGACCATTGAGATGATAAAGAAGATTAAAAATTGATTGTAATCGTCATCGTGTCATTGCGAGCGAAGCGAAGCAATCTTTGGTGTATATGTGTAAATATTAAAGATTGCTTCGTCATTTTATTCCTCGCAATGACACAGGTGATTGTATCTATTAATAATGAGTGTGATTAAGTTAATGAGAATAATTCTAAGTATGTCGTGGAGCCAAAAATTGTTTCTCAAGATAAATAATATGGTCGGCAAAAATACATTGCGTGACAAGTTTTTTTATATTTGTGGTCAGTATTTGATTTGGGTATTGGTGGTAGCCTGTGTTGGTTCATTTTTTGTGTATGGCAGAGATATTGTCTCTTTGGGTTTTTTTGCTGTTCCAACACTGCTGGCATTTGGATTTAGTTACGGATTTGCCTATATTTTTCCACATCGACGTCCGATCGTAGAGCATCCAACTATTACAGAGCTGATTGTACCACTGAGTACGTGGAAGTCGTTTCCATCAGATCATACGATTGCAGCATTGCTCTTGAGTTATGGTGTGTTATTGTTTTCTGGATCTTGGGTGTTGTTTTTGTTGTGTCTTGTGATTGCGGTGTGTGTGATGATGGGGCGGGTCTATTGTGGGGTGCACTATCCACGTGATATCATGGGCGGTATCGTGACAGTAGCGATGAGTATTATTATTTCCTACGTTATTATTGTGAGCTTTTTACTCTGGTATGGAGGTAGTGCACTACAATCATTTTAATCTATGAATGCAATTATTCTCTGTGGAGGGCTCTCCACTCGACTCGGTGAGATTACAAAATCAATTCCAAAAGTACTTCTTGAGATCGGTGGTAAAACTGTTCTTGATTGGCAACTAGAAAAATTGTCGGCTGTGGGTGTGACCACTGTCGTATTGGCTGCCGGACATCTTTCTGATGTGTTATTACAAACAGTCGGACAGGAAAGAAATGGTATGAAGCTGATCTATGCGATTGAACCAGAGCGATTGGGGACTGGTGGTGCGATCAAATTTGCATATACATATCTAGAATATCCAGATGAACCGACCATTATTCTCAATGGTGATGTGCTCTCCACATTTTCTCTACAAGATATGTTACGACAGCTCAGAGAAGATGGTGATGGTATTATTTTGGGTGCTAAAGTGGACGATGCTGCGACGTATGGAACATTGGCTGTCGGTGAACATAATCATTTAGATTCTTTTAAAGAAAAAGAAGGAAAACATGAGAGTGGATATATCAATGGCGGTGTGTATCTTTTTACAAAAAAAGCGACGAGTTATTTTCCAGAACAATCTGCGTTTAGTGTAGAGTACGATGTCTTTCCTCGTATGACAGATTTATATGTGTACACCTCTGATGCGCCGTGGATCGATATTGGTGTACCGGAGCGTCTAGTGTGGGCACGAGAACATTATCAGGAGTTTGTGGTGTAGTTTTTATGAAAAGAAACGTTTTTTTGGGTGTCATTGTTTGCGTATTTTTTGTGTGTTTTTTTGGGTATTACACTATTTTTACTCGTACAAAAAGTGATGTAGCAGAGTATCGATTTAGTATTCAATCAGGGGACTCTGCGGGAAGCGTTGCTACACACTTAGAATCTGATGATGTGATTGGTTCTTCGCTTATATTTCGTCTGTACTTGAAATTCACTGGAAAAGATACTAATCTCAAAACAGGCGACTATGTAGTCACTGCACCGATAACAATTGCTCGAATTGTTGATGTACTCTCAAAACCTGGGACAGAAGAACGAACGATTACGATTATTCCTGGATGGACACTGCGCGATATTGCGAGCTATCTTGTCAAAGAAGGGATCGCGCAAAATGAAGAAGAGGTATATGTGTTGACAGGTTATCCCGCACAGTACGGAGAGATTGGTTTGAAAGGATTGTCTGACTATCCCTACATTGCGAGTAAACCAACAAATGTAAGTTTAGAAGGCTACATGATGCCAGACACATTTCGTATATACAAAAATGCTACAGTAGAAGATGTGATTCGTCGATTGCTTAGTGAGCGTACCAAACAGATTCCACAAGAATGGTATGAGGAAGTGAAGCGGCAAGGTCGCGACATGCATGATATTTTTACAATGGCAAGTGTACTGCAAAAAGAAGTGCGGGGGAGTGAGAATAAAAAATTGGCAGCAGATCTTTTTTGGCGACGGCTCGATGCGAATTGGGCGCTTCAATCAGATGCAACAGTTCACTATATTTTTGGAACACCTGATAGTGTGTTTACTTCAGATGCAGAGCGTGCTTCAGAAAATCCATATAATACATATAAATATCCAGGGTTACCACCAGGGCCAATTAGTACGCCAAGTATCGAATCACTCGAAGCAGCAATATTTCCAACTAAAAATGACTACTGGTTTTTCCTCACTACACTTGATACAGGAGAAGTTATTTTTAGTAAAACAGTAGAGGAGCATACGAGGAATGTGTATAAGCATTTACGATAATATATGACCCCACTACAATATCACAAACAACTCAAAGGAAAAATTGAAGTGACTTCACGCGCATTAGTGGATACAAAAGAAGAATTGGCATTAGCATATACACCAGGTGTGGCTGAGCCATGCAAAGAGATTGCAAAAGATGCAGAACTTGCATATGAGTATACGCGCAAAGGAAATATGGTCGCAGTGATCTCTGATGGGAGTGCTGTGCTAGGACTCGGAAATATCGGACCGGAAGCAGCGCTCCCTGTGATGGAGGGGAAGTGCGTGTTGTTCAAAAAATTTGGTGGTGTGGATGCTGTGCCGATTGTACTCGCAACTCAGGATACTGATGAGATTGTGCAAACGATTCTTAATATTGCACCAGGATTTGGTGGTATTAATCTCGAAGATATCTCAGCTCCTCTATGTTTTGAAGTCGAAAAAAGATTACAGGAAACATTATCTATTCCTATTTTTCATGATGACCAGCATGGGACTGCGATTGTTGTCCTCGCTGGACTCTACAATGCACTGCATGTTGTGAACAAAAATATTGAAACAATCAAAGTGGTGATCAATGGTGCGGGTGCTGCAGGAAACGCGATTGCGCAATTGCTTTTGCAAGCTGGGGTACAAGATTTGATTGTGCTTGATTCTAAAGGATGTTTGGTCGTGGGACGTGAGGATATGGATGAGGACAAGATAAAACTGGCAGAACGAACCAATCCGCGAGGTATTCGTGGTGGTCTGACTGAAGCGTCTGTCAGTGCTGACGTGCTGATTGGTGTCAGTAAAGCAGGGCTCTTTACTACTGAAATGATTCAGTCGATGAATAGTCATGCGATTGTGTTTGCGCTGGCAAATCCAACACCTGAGATACTTCCACCAGAAGCACTTGCTGCTGGTGCAGTTGTGGTAGCGTCGGGACGAAGTGATTTTGCCAATCAAATTAATAATGCACTAGTATTTCCAGGATTGTTTCGTGGGTTACTCGATGCACGAATTGTGCGTGTGACGGATGAGATGCAGATTGCTGTGGCACGTGCGATTGCGTCGTGTGTAGAGAGTCCAACTGCGGAAATGATTATTCCAAGTATTTTTGATGAGCGAGTTGCACAGTCAATTGCTCGTAGTGTTTTTGAATATGCAAACTAGTGATTTTGATTACAACCTCCCAGACGACCGTATCGCCCAATCCCCAGTAGAACCACGCGATAGCTCAAAGTTGATGATTGTTGATAAAAAAAATAAAACGACAGAACATCGTCATTTTTTTGATATTATTGAGTATCTCAAACCTGGAGATTTGATTGTGTGGAATAACTCCAAAGTATTTAAGGCTCGGTTGTTTGGGACACTCACTGATAGCAATGATGATGTGTTGCTTGATCACACAAAACAGGTGGAAGTCTTTCTTATTCGTGCGATGCAAAATACTGGAGTATGGCAAGTGCTTGCCAAGCCAGGCAAGCATGTCAAAAATGGTATGCGTGTGCGATTTGGTCATGATTTCTATTGTGATGTGGTCGCCAAAGAGCCGACTGGGACAATTCTCGTACAGTTTGGTGAATTGTCAGAAGAGCAAGTGCGTGAGCGTGCCAATAAGTATGGACGAGTGCCGCTCCCTCCGTATGTCAAAGATGAACGACATGAGCTCGAAGCGTATCAAAATACGTATGCTCGTGCGGACAAAGAAGGGTCAGTCGCAGCACCTACAGCCGGGTTTCATTTTACCGATGCGTTGATTGAAAAGATGAAAGTAAAAGGTGTTGAGTTTACTGAGGTAACGCTCCATGTGGGACTTGGTACTTTTCTCCCTGTGAAGACGGAAAAAGTAGAAGACCATACGATGCACGCGGAGGTGGTCGAAATCTCAGAAGAAACAGTACAGAAAATTAAGGCAGCAAAAGCATCAGGGCGTCGTGTGATTGCGGTGGGGACGACGACAGTACGGACACTTGAGGGGGTTCATCATTTACAGGGTGGGTTGCGAGCCTATCATGGAGATCTCAATATTTTTATTACACCTGGGTTTGAGTTTGGTGTCGTTGATGCATTGATTACCAATTTTCATTTACCAAAATCAACGTTGCTGATGCTCGTGTCCGCTTTTGCGGGTGATAGGGAGTTTATGCTCGAGTGTTATAAAAAAGCGGTAGAAAAAAAATATCGATTTTATAGTTTTGGAGATGCGATGTTTATTTGTTAATGTATGAATGAAAATAAAGTAGAGTTACAAGATCTGATTATTCGTGCAATCGAACGTTTTTGTGGACAAGAGAAAATTCCTTTGGATCGCCGTATCCAAGCATTTCGTCCAATGGAGTTTATCATGCAGATGTCTGATTATGATCGTGATGCGTGTTTGGATATACGAAAAGAAGTCACTCGGTTGGTAGGCGAGTGGATACGACAAGAATTTGAATCAACTCCTGAGTTGGCAAAAGAATGGAAGCGGTCCACTTTTGGTAATTTACCAGAGTTGGAACTGAGTGAATTTATTGAGCAGACGTATAAAGCGTATAGTGAGGAGATGAATCGCGTGCGAGGGGTGTATGAGGTAAAAGGTATAAGAAAAAAATAATATAAAAATATCTTACGATCGACGTAAGATATTTTTTGTATAAGTTTCTTATGATATGTCCCACATTGTACACATTTGTTCAAATTGGTTGTCTGTGATTGCATCTCTCACTTCTTCCATCAATTTCAACATAAACCGCAGATTGTGAATTGTGGCGAGGCGATAGGCGAGGAGCTCCTCTGTGCGGAAAAGGTGGTGGAGATAGTCACGTGTGTAGTGTCTGCATGTACTACAATCGCACCACGAGTCAATTGGTCGTGTGTCGCGAGCAAACTGTGCATTGCCAATCTCGATGCGCAGTTTTTGTTTTGTCTCATCGTTCAGTGTTCCGTCGGTGTCACGTGTTGTTGGGTGAATGTAGAGTGAACCGTTACGAGCAATACGAGTCGGTCCAACGCAGTCAAACATATCAGCACCGTGTTTGATTGCAATGAGACAATCGCGTGGATTGAGTCCAAGACCCATCGTATATCGTGGACGATCAGTTCCGATAATCGGAATCACCCAATCCAAAATCTCTTTGGTTTTTTCCATATTGTATCCCACACTTTCGCCACCAATCGCAATACCATCAAACGCCATGCTAGAAATCATGCGTGCAGATTCTTTGCGGAGATCTTCGTATATACCACCTTGCACGATACCAAACAGAAGTTGGTGTTTGCCCTGTTGCGAAACAGGATAATGCTTGGCAAAATTTCTTGTTTCTTTGAGATTTTGATGCTGTACAACACAGCGAGTCGCCCATCGATGTGTACGCTCCATCGACTGTTTTGCATACTCATGTGTTGCACTGTCAGGTGTCGCTTCGTCAAACGCCATGATAATATCCGCGCCAAGTTTGTGCTGAGTTTCAATCGCACTCTCTGGAGTAAACATGTGTTTGGATCCGTCTAAGTGTGAGCGAAACGAAACGCCGTCCTCAGTAATTTTTACCAACGATTCTTCTGGTTTCTCTGTTTTATTTTCTTTTTGTAATCCGAGTGAAAGTACCTGAAACCCACCACTATCTGTGAGTATTGGTTTGTTCCAGTTCATGAACGTGTGGAGTCCTCCGCGCTGATCGATCCACTCCTCGCCTGGTCGTAGATGAAGGTGATAGGTGTTGCCCAAAATAATCTGTGCGCCAATCTCATCGATATCGCGACTATCAAGTGTCTTGACTGTCGCTTGTGTGCCGACGGGCATAAAGATAGGTGTAGCTATGTCGCCGTGAGTAGTTGTCAGTAATCCGGTTCGGTATGGTTTGTCTGATTGTTGGTGGAGAGTTTGAAACATATTGTGCTCAGCATAGCAAAAAAAATAAGAAAAAGCAAGGGTTTTGCAAAAGTTTTTGGTTTGGAGTAGAGTAGATATATCAACCACACCAACTACGGAGGACCTGGTGAGTAAGAAAAAAGATCGGGTCTTCTACGACTATCACCATCTGCATCCGCGTTCTCGGTGCAGACTGGAGAAGTCGAAGCACGACCAAAAGAATCTCATGCACGTTAGGCGGGATGTGCATGATGCCTTTCACCGCCTCTTTAGTAACATGGTGCCGGTCGAGATGATCCGACATCTGATTAGTTACTGGGGAGGTATGCAAAACGGTATCCGTTTTCTCGAGGTGGACGTCATTGCCACTTTTGAGGGAGCTCGATATCGTTACCGCTGGTCGGAGCAGCCGTTGCTTCAGCTTCCTGACACATTCGTCGGTCGTCCGTGTGGTACACGACTCGACTTCGATCGGGTGTTTGGAAAAAGTGGTGATGTGTTTGACGCGTGCGTTCGGGTGGTTCAACAGTGGAGCCCAAAGGGGGTCTACTGGCGCAAGGTTGTCTTGCATGCTGAGACTGCTCGGGGCGAACGTCTCGAATACATTTACTACTACAATAGTCAGCGGAAAAGGAGGACCCGCTGATCAGAAAACGGGTTGTCCTCAGACCAGAGGCGACCCGTTCACATTTATGGACTACATTCGCTTCATCACTATCTGCGCTCTCTGTAGTGGACTATCACTGACAGGGACTCTTTTTATTTGGTCAAAAAATGGTGCCGTGCGAGATGATATCGCGTTTCAAAAAAGTGAGTTGCAGCGAGTACTGCAGGAAGTAGAGATGTTGGAGCAAGAGGTATTGGTAGCGTCAACTCCAGAGATAACGCCGCCAGTTGCAGAGGTGACGCCTCCGGTTGAAGAGAAACCTGACGAAGTGGTAGCACTACCATCTCGTTTTTGGCTAGACGTACCGTTTACCTCTCAAGCACCAGAAAAAAACTGGGATCAGCCGTGGCAGGATGCATGTGAGGAGGCGGTGATACTTATGCTCGATGCGTATTACAAAAAATATTCGCTTAGTCCGTTGTTTGCTCGTGATGAGTTGCAAAAAATGGTGGACTGGGAAACTGCAAAAGGGTGGGGTGGAAGTGTGGAAATTGAAAAAGTAAAAATGGTGTTGGAATGGTATGTCGGGAAAAAGATTCCAGATTCCAGTTTACAAACAGATTCTAAATTTAAGATTGTAGATTTCAAAATTATTGAAAATCCAACGACTGAGGATATAAAAAGAAGTCTCGTAAACAAACATCCAGTTCTTGTTGTTGCGGATGGCAAGGTGTTACCAAATCCACATTTTCGTAGTGGTGGGCCGGTGTATCATGCGCTCGTGGTGATTGGGTATGATGATGAGACGGGGGAGTTTGTCACCAATGATCCAGGGACACAGTTTGGGGCTGGGTTTAAGTACAAGTATGATGATTTGATGGGGGCTATACATGATTGGAACGGGGGAGACGTAAAGGATGGAAGAAGGGTGGTGTTGGTGGTACAGTAAAAAGTTATCCACTACAGCGTGTTTGACGCATTGTGCGTGTGTGTATTATAGTATATGTGTATGTATACAATTTCATCGCTTATTCTCAGTCTTATTTGCTCTCGTACATAGCGGTGGGTTGTTTGGTCAATGTATCTTTCAATCGCCGCTGAGGGCGATTTTTTATTCTATAGGTGGTAGCAATATATTTCGTTTTTATAAAAGGAGTTATATTGCTCCCACTTTCGGGAGTTTTTTGGAGGAGTTTGCCATGGAGCCGCATGGCGAACAACCTGCACCTCCGGCTTCTCCGGGATACCCGGATAGGCCAGATGTGTAGACGGACGACCGGCACTTGTTGCCGGTCGTCCATACACTTGTGATATTGTTTTTTCGATGTTACAAGAGTGTGTAACTGCATTTTTATGGACGTATATACGTGTACCAAACAATTGATCGAAATTCCTTCGGAACAAAGTAAAAAGGAAGAATTGTTTCTTATCATTTCTTTTGTCAAAGAGTATTTTGCAAATACTAATGTTGTGATACGTGAGTATGAATGCAATGGGTTTCCATCTATTGTTATCTCAAATAAAGAGACAAAAGAGTTTGATATTATCCTCTCTGGGCATCTGGATGTGGTGCCAGCTGATGTATCACAATATACGGTAGAAGAAACGGATGAGTATATTTGCGGTCGTGGTGCGTATGATATGAAAAGTGGTGTGGCGGTGATGATGTCAGTGCTGAAACATTTCACTAGAGATGATATCTCCGTCGCACTGATGCTCACTACGGATGAAGAAACTGGTGGGTTTTATGGAACAAAATATTTGGTAGAAGAAATTGGATATCGTGCGCGTGTGGTGATTATTCCAGATGGTGGATACAAAGAATCCCAAATGGCACTCAAAGAAAAAGGCATCCTACAACTCAAGCTTTCTACGACTGGCATCTCTGCACATGGATCGCGTCCGTGGCAGGGGGACAACGCAATTGAATCGTTGATGCGTTCGATTGCAATAGTGCAAACTGAACTAGACAAAGAAAAAACAAATGATGCACAATATTGGTACACGACAGGAACACTGAGTACTATCAGTGGTGGAAATGCAAAAAATAGTGTGCCTGATAGTGCTTTTGCTACATTTGATATCCGATATACTGAAACGTTCTCTGTCGAACAATTTGTCTCTATTGTACAAAACCAAGTGAGCGTACATAAGACAAAAGTAGAGGTGTTACTGTGTGAGCCATGTGTTTTTGTTTCATCTGATGACACGTATGTTAGGCAGTATGTACATGCGGCTACATCTTGTGGGGTGGATATAGTATTTTCACATGACTATGGTGCGTCTGATGCACGGTTTTTTGCAGCGAAATATATCCCTGTTATCTTGTCTCAGCCATCTGGTGAAGGAATGCATGGGTCGGATGAAAAAGTTTTCAAAGAGTCATTGCGATTGTACAAGGACATACTTATGGTGTTTATACGAGATGTGAAGATGGAATAAATGAGTTTGTGTGAATGGTGGCAATTTTGATTCTTTTCAACTATCTGTTATTCTGTTACGATAGTGCCACCTATGATTGATATTTCAAAAGACCTCAACGAAGAACAATCCAAAGTCGTCTTAAACGGAGACGGCTATTGTTTGGTACTCGCTGGAGCGGGAAGTGGAAAGACACGCACAATTACTTATCGTGTCGCGCATCTCCTCGAACAAGGTGTGTCACCCGAGCAGATTCTCCTCGTTACCTTTACCAACAAAGCAGCGCGAGAAATGACTGAACGAATTGGGCTTGTCACTGGTCGTGAAAAGGCACTGCCATGGGCTGGAACGTTTCATCATATCTGCTATCGTCTATTGCGACAGTTCGCCCCACTGATTGGGTACAAAAATAATTTCACAATTTTGGATAGCGAGGATAGTAACGACATGATGAAACTTTGTGTCAAACAAGAAGGAATTGATCGGACTGAAAAACGGTTTCCATCTCCGCAGGTAATTAGTTCAATCGTGAGCTATGCACGCAATGCACAGACGACGATTCATGAAGTGCTCGAGAGTCAGCATGAACGATTTTTGGATGTTGAGGAAACGATTGTTCGGATTGCCGAGGATTATCGTATTCGCAAACAGCAGGCCAATGCAATGGATTTTGATGATCTCCTTATCAATACATTTTTGTTGTTACAAAAAGAACCGAGTGTTCGTGAAAAATTAGCAAATCAATTCAAATACGTGCTCGTCGATGAGTATCAGGATACTAATAAGATCCAATCTGACATCGTCTCACAGCTTTCCTCTGTGCATCACAATCTCCTCGTGGTGGGGGATGACGCTCAGAGTATCTATAGTTTTCGTGCGGCCCGTATTGAAAACATTTTGGATTTTGAAAAAGTTCATGCACATGCAAAAGTGTTTCGTCTGGAAGTAAACTATCGCTCTACTCCTGAGATTCTGGATCTTGCAAACAACAGTATCGCGCACAATACTGAACAATATAAAAAAGAATTACGCAGTATCCAGCGTTCACATGCACGTCCAGAACTTCATGCATTTGTGGATGAGGCAGCTGAGGCAAATTTTATTGCCAAACGTATTTTGGAATTGCGAGAAGAGGGAGTTGAACTCAAGGAAATTGCCGTGCTCTTTCGTGCTGCCTTTCACTCACGTGCGCTCGAAGTTGAATTGACCAAGCGAAATATTCCGTATGAATATCGTGGTGGTGTACGGTTTTTTGAGCGGGCACATATCAAGGATGTGCTGGTATATCTGCGTGTGGTGCAGAATCATCTGGATGTCGTGGCGTGGAGTCGTGTGCTGACGATGCAGGTGGGGATTGGTCCTGCGGCTGCAGCGGGAATTATTCGTGCAGTACAGCAGGGTGTGGGGGTTTCAGAAATTGGTGGATCGCTGAGTGCTCGCGCACAGACTGGTTGGTCTGATTTTCTCAAAATATATAATGCACTGATGCAGTGTGATCGCTTTGATGTGTCACTATGTATTCAGACGGTATTGACCTCTGGATACGACGCATATCTTGAGCGTGAGTTTCCTGACTATCGTGAACGCAAAGATGATATTGAGCAGCTCGCACTTTTTGCGCAACGTGAAAAAGATCTCGATGCATTTCTCGCCAATGCGGCGATGCAAGAAGGATTTGGGAAAGCACACACTTCGGCAGGCTCAGTGCAAGACAGCGATGATGAAAAAAAGATGGTGCTCTCAACCATCCATCAAGCCAAAGGGTTGGAATGGAAAGCTGTGTTTGTGATCAATCTGACTAACGGTAGTTTCCCAAGTGATCGCAGTATGCGTGAACCAAAAGGGCTCCAGGAAGAGCGCCGATTGTTTTATGTCGCCATCACTCGTGCCAAGCAATATTTGCATCTGACGTATCCACTCTCTGGTGGTGGATTTGGTGGGTATATGCAGGGGCCAAGTATATTTCTTGAAGAGTTGGATTCGTCATTACTTTCTGGGGATAGTGATACGGTGTTTGTCTCATCTGATGATCCAGAGGAGATTATCTATGTGTCAGAGGATGAAGACGCTGGGCGAGTGCCGAAGCGGTCTGGGGCGGTGAGGGAGTTTTTGAAATCGTTGGATGATCTTTAGTTCGTTCGGTTGTGTCATCCTCGCGAAGGCGGGGATCTATTTTGAAACCGACAGGCCGTGGTTTAATTTTGTTCTGACTCAATGTGGTAAGAAAGGGATTCCTCCACTCACTTCGTTCGGTCGGAATGACAAAAATGTAGATTCCCGCCTTCGCGGGAATGACAGGCGTTGATAAACAGGAGCACGTGTCCTCACTCCACATGTTTCATGTGGCCACCAATGTGTCTGTATTAAAAAGACTCAGTATCACACATAGTACTGGGTCTTTTGTTGGTACGCGTTTGGCAGCCTCTTAAGCTTCGTAAGCCTTCTAAGCCTTTTTAAGTAACTTATTCACCGCATCCACCACCTCCTGCATACGCGTATTACTTTTGACAAAGTATTTTGTCGCACCGCGTTTCTTTGCCTCTGTGATGTCGCTGTCCTGTCCGAGATTGGAGAGGATGATGACAGGAATATTTTTGGTGGATTTATTTTTTCGAATCAATTCGAGTACGCCAAATCCATTGCCATCTTGAAGCATCATATCAAGGATGACAAGCTCTGGTTTTTCTGTCTCTATAATGTGAGGGACATCTTTGGCGCGAGGAGTTTGTGAGACATCGTAGCCCTCTTCGCTAAAGCGAGCCGCATAGAGTTTGAGTGTGAATGAATCGTCTTCGACGATCAATAATTTCTTTTGTTTCTTTGTTGCTGTTTTTGCAACTTTTTTTGTAGTAGGCATATATATTATCCTGCGATAAAACGGGTATAAAATGTAGTGGTTTTATTGACTTCACTTTCAAACCAGATCTCTCCTTTGTTGAGTTCTGTGAGTGATTTGGTGATATAGAGTCCGAGACCTGTACCGTCGCCAATTTTATCGATTGCTTCCTTGGTGCGGAAGAATTTAGCAAAGATGTATTCACGATCTTTTGGACCGATACCAATGCCACTATTGGTTACTGCGATGGTGACTTTCTTTTTTTCTTTTGTAATGAGTATGTGTATTGTGGTATTGGGGAATGAGTATCGAATGGCATTTTCTATCAAATTTTGTATGACAGTACGAAATTGTTGGAGATCCGCTTTAATTTTTGGCGTCTTTGCTTTGTCGATAAGTTTTATTGATACGTTTGATGCACGAGCATAAAAATCGACATCGGCAATAACTTTTTTGGTGACTTTTTTAACATCAATTGCTTGTATAAGTGGTTTGACTTTATTGTTTTGGATGCGAGAAATAGAGAGGAGATCGTTGACGAGGCGATTCATGTCTTTGAGTTGCTGGTAGATGGTTTGGAGGTAATCGGTTTGTTTTTTGTTGAGTTTACCAATGGATCCAGAGAGAAAATATTCAATGGCCCACTGGATGTTGCCTAGCGGTGTACGGAGTTGGTGGCTGGCGACGTGAGCAAATTCTGTTTCATGTTCTTCATCAAGTTTTTGTTTGGTAATGTCACGAAAGACAATGATGCCACCGATCACTTGTTTGTCTTTGAGAATTGGTGTCGTCGTGATAGATGCCCAAAATTTTTCTCCTGTATGTTTAGTGAATTGCCTGATAGCATTTACTGTTTTTTTACCACTACGAATTGCTGAGAGGAGGGCTGCATTTTTTTTGGTAATGATATGACCTCGTTCGTCGGTAGCACCAAGTGGTGTGAGACAATCCTGCCCTATGAGTTCTTTTTCGGTTCTTCCAAGGAGTTCTGAGGCTGCTTGATTGACCATATCGATATGTCCATGTGCGTCGACTATAAAAACACCATCACCAACACTATCTAAAAGCAGATGTATGTCATGGCGTTCATGAAAAATAGTTTGATGGTTCATATAAAATAAATATGTATATATCTATAGCGTAGCATATTTTGTACAGACAACCAAGTCAAAATGTGGTATACTGTGTGTATCTATGTATATTCCAGTAGAAACACTTAAATCTCAATTGATTGCACTTGAGCTTGTCACCGCAGAACGGTTTGATGAACTTGTTGCACTTGCTCAGGAGACCAAGCAAGATATAGAGCAGTATGTTGTCTCTGAGCGTATCATTAGTGATGATGAATTAGCAAAAGTGGTGGCCAATGTACGCGGATGGCATGTGTGCGATATTGCGCGTGAGCGTATTGACGATGCGTTATTTTTGTCATTTCCGGAAGAATCTGCTAAAGCACACCAGACAGTACTCCTTCGTGAAGAAAATGGTACTGTGATTGTAGCAACATTGACGCCTGATAATGTAGAATTGCAGAGTATGCTTGAGCAGCATGTGGGCAAACCAGTCGATATGCGTCTCACGTCACCGAGCGCACTTTCTACCGCCTTTCGAAGGTATACTCCTGGATTAACTGAGCGATGGGAGCAACTCTCTCATCAACTTCGAGATGACGCGACTGATAAAGAACGTGATGCCGCAGTGATCGCACTTATTGATTTGATTATGTCTTCCGCGGCTGATAGTAGTGCTTCGGACGTCCATTTCAATCCAGAGAGATCTGGGACAAAGGTGCGTTTTCGTATTGACGGCATCTTGCATGACATGATTGTTTTGCCACCAGCAGTGTATGAATCAGTGGTCTCGCGTATCAAGATATTGTCAAAAATGCGGACAGATGAACACAGAAGTGCTCAAGATGGAAAGTTTCGATTTACTTTTTCAGCTGCCGCAGGAGATGATATGGATGTGCGTGTTTCTATTGTCCCATCAACATATGGTGAAACAGCTGTGCTTCGTTTACTCACCTCATCACATAGAAATTTCAGTTTGAGTGATTTGGGTTTTGGTAGTACAGATATGGAACGATTTAAGGAGGCGATTCAAAAGCCACACGGTATGGTGCTTGTCACTGGTCCGACAGGAAGTGGAAAAACCACAACCTTGTATGGTGCACTCAAAATTATCAACACACCTGATGTAAATATTGCCACGATTGAAGACCCGGTAGAGTACGAGATGGGTGGTATTACGCAGATTCAGGTAAACGTACAGAGTAACGTGACATTTGCTTCGGGGCTTCGCGCGATTGTGCGTCAGGATCCAGATATTATTATGGTCGGAGAAATTCGTGATGAGGAGACGGCCAATATCGCCATCAACTCTGCGCTCACTGGCCATTTGGTGCTCTCCACACTTCATACCAATGATGCACCAACAGCGTTGCCTCGCCTGATTGATATGGGAGTCGAACCATTTTTGGTCGCTTCTACGATTCATATTGTGGTCGCACAGCGTCTCGTGCGCAAGATTTGTCAGTCATGTGTCGAAAGTTATACAGCAACACCAAAAGAAATGGCACTGCTCAAAAATAATGCATCATTTGCAACTGCATTCAAGGGTCATGGCGGGAAAAAAGTATCTAAAACAATTCGTTTGTATCGTGGGGTAGGGTGCCGGGTATGTAACAATACGGGATATGCTGGACGTATTGGTATCTTTGAAACCATGATGATGACAGAATCTATTCGATCACTGGTCATGCAGCATGCCAATGCTGATGACGTACGTACAATGGCACGAAAAGAGGGTATGTCGACAATGCAAGAAGATGGGTTTGAAAAAGTGCTCAATGGATTGACAACGCTCGAAGAAATTTTTCGTGCTACTACTGAATAATTGTTATGAAATTTCTCGATACAATATTGAGTCTCGGAGGTTCGACTGTCTCACAGCGAGCTGCATGTGCGCGGCATCTTTCAGCGTTGTTATCTTCTGGTATTGCACTTCCTGAAGCGCTTGATCTGGTGGCGTCTGTGTCACCGTATGTCTTGCGCTCCACACTTCGATCAGTAAGCGACTCGATTGCATCTGGTAATACGCTATCGCAAGCACTCGAGCGATATCCACGTCATTTTCCACCACTGTTTATTGCAATGGTGAAAAGTGGTGAGGCATCAGGAACACTGTCAAAAAATCTCTCCTATGTGGCTGTTCAGCTAGAAAAAGAGCGACAGTTTGTGAGTAAAGTACGCAGTGCAATGATGTATCCATCTCTCGTGTTGGGTGCCACAGGATTGATGGGACTTGGAATGGTGTATTTTATTTTACCAAAAATTCTTCCACTCTTTCGTGGATTAAAAGTAGAGTTACCAATGTCCACAAAGGTATTACTTTGGTTGGCGGATGTGGTCAATACACATGGAACTTTGCTGGCTCTTGGTGTGTTTGTTGGTCTACCGCTGCTTTGGTTTATGTTTTCACGCAAGTTTTTTGCGCCGTTTCGTCATGCAGTGTTGTTGCGTATCCCATTGTTTGGTTCACTTGCACAAGATACGTTGTTGACACGCATGTCATTTACATTGGGGACACTCCTTCAGAGTGGATTGCATATTGATGAGGCGTTGACTGTGACAGAGGGAATGATCAACCATACGCAATATCGACGTGTACTCAAGACTGCAGTATCGCGTGTCCGTAGCGGTGGCACACTCTCTGATGTGTTTGCACAGCACCCACATCTCTTCCCACCATTGATGGTTTCGATGATCTCTGTTGCACAGGAGTCAGGGGAGTTGATGGAGACATTTACTAGTATTGGTGTGATGTATGAGCAGGAAGCAGATATGCGGATGAAGACAATTACGACACTGATTGAACCAGTATTGTTGTTGATTATTGGTTCTGTTGTTGGATGGCTTGCGCTCTCTATTATTTCTCCTATTTATGGTATCACCGGCAACATTCGCCGGTAAACGGCGAGGATTTACTCTGATGGAAATACTCATTGTCTTGGGTATTTTTGCTGTACTTGCTGTTGCATCATTTCCACTGTATAGCAATATTCAGACACAAAGTACACGTCAGTCAGCTGTGGATGATGTTGCAGATGCGTTGCGACTTAGTATTGCGCAATTTCGAGCAGATGGAAGTTCACGTGGTGTACTGTTTGAGCCACATGCAGTGACGGTATATACTGGTGATTCGTACACATCACGTGATGCTCAATATGATCGACGGATTGAATTTAGTGAGGTGATTTCTGTTGGGTCAACATTTTCTAACAATGAATTTAATACACGAGAAACTGATATGCAATTTCCGTCTGGAAGTATTATTGTTACTGATAGTATTACTAAAAAACAAGAAATAATTCGTTTGACATCGCTAGGTGTCGTACTTTATGGTCAAGAATAATGCACATCGCAATGGGCAGATCATGATTGAGATTATTATTGCTCTGGGTGTTTTTTCGTTACTTGCGAGTGCATTGACAACACTCGTCTTTTCTTCATCCGCTGGATTTTGGGTGGGGGATACTGAGGCGCAGGCAGCAACACTACTTCGTCAGTCGATAGAAGAAATCAAACAGATAAAAGCGGGTGCATGGAATGAGATTTCCGTGGGGACGACGACTGTTGCATTGCCACAGAGTGATGGTGCAAACATGATCAAAACGATCACTGTCTCTGATGTTTGTCGTGATGGGGATGTGATTGTTTCGTGTCCAAATGGCGTGCTAGATGCGTTTAGTAAACAGGTGACGGTGAGTGTTGCATTTGAAACGCGTAGCGGACGAACACGACAGATGTCATCAGATGTGCTACTGACTAATTGGGATAGTGTCGACTGGGATCAGACATCGTGGGCAGGTGGAAGTGGTGCAGATGTGCGAGTAGGGGCAACACAGTATGCGTATGATGATAGTGGTGTGACGGTGCAGGGGGATGGAAGTGTGCGTCTTGCCAGTGCACCAGCAGTATGTCAGGGATACACATGGGATTTTGATACGCCCAGTGAGTACACATTTGATATACAGACCACACGGGTGCAGGGAGGTGATGTTTCAGTCGTTACGCAAAGTCCGTTTACTGAAACAAAACAATGGGATTTTAATACACCAAGCGAGTATACTTTTGATGCAGCGCAAGTTCAGGCGCAGGGTGGGGCACTCTCTGTTGCTACGCAAAGTGGCTTTACTGAAACAAAACAATGGGATTTTAATACACCAAGCGAGTATATATTTAGTAGTGGTGCACAGGGGAGAGATGGATATGCGACGCTCAAGATGGTGGCAGATGATGCCAATACTATGGCGTTATATCATTTCGATGAGACTTCAGGAACATTGATTGACGTGAGTGGGCGTAATAATACACTTACTACACTCGGTACGCCGACATATAACCAAGCTGGACAATTTGGTACGAGTGTATTGTTTGATAGTACCGGCAATGACTATGCTCGTATTCTTGATACAGCTCAGTCAGGACTTGATGGAATGAGTCAGTTGACGATTGATGGATGGGTGAAGCGTGTAAGTGCAAATACTGCTGATGTGGTAGTGGCACGAAAATGGTCTTCAGCAACAGGAAGATCATATGGACTTGTCATTACACCGCTCGGTGCGGTACGTTTTTATTTATCACACAATGGTGCAGCGTACAAAGTACTTACTACTCCGAACGCAGTGGTACCACTCAATACATGGACACATATGGCAGCTGTTTACGATGGTTCTTTTTTGCGTATTTTTATCAATGGGCAAAGCAGTGGTATGCCACTTGCGTCAACCGGAGATGTGTATAATGGGGTGGATCAATTTCAAATTAGTAACACGGGGAGTAGTGCACTTAATGGATTTATTGATGAGTTAAGAGTTTCAAATATTGCACGCTGGACTGCACCGTTTGTTGTACCGACAGCACCATATGGTATGCCTGAGCAGAGTCTTCAGACAGTGACACCTGTACAGGGAATTTCGCTTCCTGCTGTAGAACAGTGGACGGGTTTTTCTGCAACAGCAGTGATTGGGGCTGGTGCGTCTGTTAGGTATCAACTATCTGCTGATAGTGGAGTGACATGGCAATATTGGAATGGTGCGAATTGGACAAATACTTCTGCATTGACTCTAGCAAACACAGCGAGTGATGTCTCGGCATATATTTCTTCTTTCCCTACATCAAGTGGAAAATTACTGTATCGAGCCATTCTTAAAGCAAATGGTGCGTCTCAAGCTCAGTTAGATGCTGTATCTATCTCATATCGTGTGCCACCGATTGATTCGGCAGTGGTTGGTCTGTGGCATTTTGATGAATCATCGGGCGTTATATCAGATAGTAGTGGAAGAAATAATTATCTGACACAGTTTGGGACACCAGTATATGGTCAGGTTGGTCAGTTTGGTACTAGTGTACTTTTCGATAGTACGGGTAACGATTATGCACGTATTCTTGATACGGATCAAAATGGGCTTGATGGAATGAGTCAGTTAACGATTGATGGGTGGGTGAAGCGAGTTACCAATCCGACCGGTGATGTTGTTTTGACACGAAAATGGTCTTCAACAACAGGGCGTTCGTATGCTGTACACATTACTCCTGCAGGTATTGTTCGTTTTTATATATCTACAGATGGTGCTGCATCAACACTTGCTTCGAGTGCAAGCGCGGCAGTTCCACTTGGTGTCTGGACACATGTAGCGGCGGTGTATGATGGGGTAGTTATGCGTGTGTTTGTTAATGGACAGCTGTCTGGAACGCCTGTGGCGCGTATAGGTACTGTATTTAATGGTGCTGATCAATTTCAAATTAGTAATACAGGTGCAAGTGCACTCAACGGCTATATTGATGAGTTACGTATTTCCAATGTGGCACGATGGACATCAGCATTTACTCCACCTGTTAATCCATATGGTGGGACGAGAGCGGGAATGCAAGTGGTATTGCCAACACAAACTATTCGTTTAATTGCGGTTGAACGTTGGGTTGGGTTTTCTGCCACATCTACTGTGATAGGTTCTGGTGTTGTTGGATTCCAACTTTCAGATGATGATGGGGCGACATGGAAATATTGGGATGGAAATAACTGGACTGGTGTCTCAACTACTAGTTTGTATAATACTGCCATGGAGGTGAATGAGCATATCGGATTGTTTCCTACAACATCAGCGAAAGTGACATTTCGTGCGTTATTGAGTACAGGTGAGTCAGGTCAAGCATCATTAGATGATGTGTCTATTACGTATGCGTTACCAGCAATCGATAGCGCGGTAGTAGGCTTATGGCATTTTGATGAAGCATCTGGAAATGTGGTGGACAGTAGTGGGAGAAACAACACGCTCACTGTACTTGGCACACCGACGCGTGGGCAAACTGGTGTGTTTACTTCGAGTACACTTTTTGATACCACCGGTAACGATTACGCTCGTATTCTCGATACAGCCCAGTCAGGACTTGATGGGATGAGTCAGCTCACTATTGATGGTTGGGTCAAACGAGCTACCACACAAACAGGAGATGTCGTTGTGGTCCGCAAATATGCATCTGCTACTGGCCGTTCCTATTCACTCCAAATTACTCCCACTGGTGTTGTCCGTTTTTATGTCTCCGTGGATGGTGCTACAGCCACACTTGCCTCGAGTGCTGCTGGTGTCGTCCCACTCAACACATGGACACATATCGCCGCAGTCTATGACGGTGCACTGATGCGCATCTTTATCAACGGACAACTTTCCGGCACACCAGTCGCTCGAACAGGATCTGTGTTTAATGGAGGTGATATGTTTCAAATTAGTAATACGGGTGTGAGTGCACTTAATGGATATATTGATGAACTGCGTATTTCCAATGCAGCTCGGTGGAGTACAAACTTTACTCCCTATAGCGCTGCGTATGGAACGACTGCCGGAGTAGGGGGTGTGGTGGCGAGTATTACCCCAAAGAGTTCTTTTTCAAATCAGGCAGTCAGCCAGTGGTACAGCTTTTCTGAATCAGCACAAAAAAATAGTGGCACGATTACCTATCAGCTTTCATCTGACAATGGTGCATCATGGCAATATTGGGATGGCTCAGCATGGGTGAATGCGACAGTACAAACACAGGCCAATGATGCCCAGACTATATCAAATGCTATGTGGGCATACCCAGTGACGACAAAACAGATTCGTTTTCGCGCATTTATTACGGGAAATGCTGTACTTAAACATGTCTCTGTCGATTGTTCGACATTGCAGATGGAGGCAGGGGATATGATGATTTCTGGAAGTGGAAATACAGAACTTGTTTTTGCTAATAGATATGCGCGACCGGTTGTGGTAGTGTCGACACATGATGGTGGTCTAGCAGTTCCAGTGGTACACAGTGTGTCATCTACTGGTGCGACACTTTCATTGCAGACTTTGAGTGGGGAGGGTGTATCTGATACAGAGGTACAGTATATGGTGGCGGAAGAAGGTGTGTGGAATGTACAAGGTATGTTGATGGAAGCAAAACGAATGAACGCAACTATTGTTGATGGAAATGGATTGAGTACAACGACGTTTCGTCAATCATTTGAAAGTGCTCCTGTTGTATTTACACAACGTATGAGTCGTGTTGACCCACAATTTGGTATTGGACAAGTTCAAGATGTGACACCAACACAAGCTCGAATTGGCCTATCTTTGGCGGGTGTCAGTAATTCACATCCAGCAGAACAGATCGGATGGATGGCATTGGCAGAGACAGGAGGAGTAATGATAGGTCGTTCGCAAATACGTATTGGAAAGAAATTTATTGGTAGTGAGTGTGATGGGTACTCTTTGTCTTCTGCGGTGGACGAATCTCCTTTTGTGGTGTCGGCTACACAGGTTTCGACGTATGGGTGGTCAGCATCATGTGCTAAATCTACCACAACGACAATTGCATTGCGGTTGCTCGGAGATAATCAGTCTAGTATATTGACAGGATACCTCGCGTTTACTCGACCATTTCGATATACCCAAGCACTGACACAAACAAGTGGGTATGTTGGTCGAGGATCGTTGACCTCATCTGCATATCCTCTCGGAGATCGTGATGCAGTGCAAATGTTTGATATGAACTCAACGGTACCAACATGTTCACCTGCGTGTAAAACGTATGGGTATGTACGTGTTGCGGATGATGGCGGCGGTGTCCCACATGTTTGGTCGCAGTGGTATGGACCAGTGACGACGACTGAGCCAACACTGCTCCCATATACACTCAACGGTGCTGCGTGGGTGCAGTATCGTGTTGATCTTTTTGGTGATGGGTTGCAGACACCTGTGTTACGTGCGACTTCAATCAATTATAAATAATATGAAACAAAAAGGTATTACACTGATCGAACTCATCATGTCTATTGCAATTTTTGCGCTTGTCTTGACGAGTCTGGTTTCATTCTTTTTTACCATCTCTGATGCATCGCGTACACAGACGGTTGCACATGATGTGCTCTCATATCATCGTGAGGTGACACACGGTATCGATTCGTTGATTCGTGGTGCGAGTGAGGTGAGTTCGAGTTCTCTCTTTTCTACGACAAATGGTACACTGGTACTTGTGGGGAGTGATGATGTGATACGCTCATTCTCGTTGGTTGACGGTGTGGTCGTTTTTACATCATCTACAGACAGTGTACCGCTGTCATCCAATCGTGTTGTGGTAGATAATTTGTTTGTTGAACCAGTGATGAATGACGATGCTATCGGTGGAGTGACATATAGTGTCGGTGTACGGAGTAGTGCAGTAGATGAGAACTATCGAGTGGATACGACGTCCACTGTGTTACTTCGTGTACAACCATAGTGTGTTTACGTCATCTTAAGCGGAGCGTAGCGTAGTCGAAGGATCCCCGTGTAAAACATTTGAACTGTGTAGTATAGTCGGGATCTTTCGACTTCAGTCGTTTTGCTCCTTTCGCTCAAGATGACGTAATAAGTAATTATTGTAATTATAATGTCTATGAATACACTTCAACACAAACAATCCGGCATTGCCGCACTTATGGTTGTGGTACTTATTGGAAGTGCTGCATTGGTGATGGGATTGGCGAGTAGCGCACGCGGGCTCAATACACTGGAATTGTCGGTGCTACATAGTCGCACGGAACAATCGCGATTGCAAATGGAAAGTTGTGTCGAGGAATCGTTGTTGCAACTCTATCATGATGTAAATTGGAATGGTGGCACGTTGTTCTTGGATGAGCTTTCGTGTACAATAGTGGTGTCAGGAAATAATATACAAAAGACAATGAATATTTCCATCTTGGGACAGAAATCATTGACAATCGTTGTTGAATTTGAAAACAGTGCATGGCGTATTGTCGCGTGGCACGAATAAACTATGAAGTCTTCGCACGTTATTGGTATTGATCTCTCTGACACAACACTCGATGTTGTGCTACTTTCGTTTGCTGATGGTGCGTACATAGTAGACAAGCAGCACAGTGTTGATGTGCCTGATGGATTGGTTGTCAACGGTGTGCTTACTGATGTCTCACGTGTCGCTACTTTTGTAAAAGAACAATGCAACACAGCAGGCATCGCACTGACAGAAAACATCCCTTGTGCATGGGTAGTACCACAATGCATTACCTATACACACGTCTATACGCACACCAATACAGATGAACCAGCGCTTTCTCGCGAAGCGATGATACAAGCAGCAGTAAAACTTGCACCCCTATCGTCGGACAACACAGCAGTGTCATATCTGCATCCACAAGATGATCTCGATATTGTCGTCGTGTCAGCCAAGCAGGTGGTAGAGCAGTGGCAAGCGTGTGCTACAGCAGTGAGTGGCGCAAAACAGCGTTTCTTTTTGGAAGGGTATAGTGCACTGCTGGGTCTTGATATGCCCAAAGAAAGCGGTCCGTATGTTATTGTCGATGTTGGTGGTCGTTCGACTGTCGTGACTGCGGTGGTGGACAACCATGTGCGTGGCATGTTTGTCTCACCAATTGCGGGGATGTATATGACACAGGAGATTGCACGTACGCAAGAGTGTGATATCGTGACAGCAGAGGAGATGAAACGCACCAAAGGTATTGGGAGCAAAAGTCCACTAGCATTAGTGATAAAACCGGTGTTGGATTTGTTGTCGACACGTATTCGGAGTGCAGTTGATTTTTTGGAAAAGAAATTTGCACTATCGTTTCAATCAGCGGTGTATATCGGTGGGACACTTCAGATGAAAGGATTGCAGACACTGCTGGAAAAACAAATTGGATTGGTACAGATGGATGGTGCGTTGGAACACAATCAGAGTGCTATCTGCGCCATCGGTGCTGCTCGGGCGTATCATGAAGGAGTTGAATACAGTATTTTTACTGATCTTTATACTAAACCGGCTCGTTTTGCTCTTCTTAATCGTACACCCAAAGAAATCCCTGCGTCAGTAGAGGTACCACACACACAACCATTGCCAGACGTATCGGCGCATCATGTGTTTGCTTGGCGTATGATTGCGATTGCTCTTGGGTGTATAGTAGTATGTGCTGCGAGTCTCGTTGTATGGTTATTTTTTTATACCTAGTGTATACTAGAGATATATTTATCTTTTTATTTATGCAACCAAAACGTTCGGGTTTTACCCTCATTGAGTTATTGATCGTTATTGCGCTTATCGCAACGATTGCGAGTGTCGCATTTGTCGCACTTGATCCACTAACACGTTTCCGTGATGCACGTGACAGTGCTCGCTGGGCAGACATTAGTGCGGTGTTGAGCGCGGTCAAGGTCGCACAAGTAGACAATGGCGGTGCGTTTATTGACGCTATCACTGACATGTCTGCGACAACGACTTATATGATCGGAACATGTAGTAGTGGCGCGACAGCATCTGGTGTGACCAACTATTGTGACGTTGATCCAGACAGTGCTGATTGTGTAGACCTCGCAGGACTTGTCAGCGGAGGGTATCTCGGCGCCGTACCAATTTCCCAAAACGGTGAAGGTTCATGGAGTGAGTCTATCACCGGGTATACTATTGAAAAATCAGGTAGTGGCATCATTACGGTAGCTGCGTGTGAATCAGAAAATGCTGAAAGTATCAGTATTACACGATAAAAGAGTAAAAAGAGTGTCTTGACAGACGCTCTTTTTTGTGCTATAATGAGAGAAAATATATTACTTTATCTATTATTTATTTAGCTTCATTTCATATGAAATTTGAAGGTGTTTACGAAAAAACCATTTTGATTGTCAAACCAGATGGTGTTCAGCGTGGTCTCGTCGGTGAGATTCTCAAACGTGTTGAAACAAAAGGACTCAAAATTGTTGGTCTCAAAATGATGTATCTCTCAGAAGCAAAACTTCGTGAGCATTATGCACATATTGCAGACAAGCCATTTTATCCTGGTGTTGAGTCGTTTATGAAATCGAGTCCTGTGGTCGCTATCTGTGCCGAAGGACGAAGTGCAGTAGCTGCTGTTCGTTTGATCGCTGGTGTGACAGATGGTGCTGCAGCTGATGCTGGTACGATGCGTGGAGACCTTGCACTTGGTTTTGCCAACGTTGTTCACTGTTCTGATACAGTTGACAATGCAAAAGCTGAGGTCGCTCGTTTCTTTGGTGAAGATGAAATCTTTGAATACGACAAGACTGAGTGGATGCATGTGTATATGGAGGATGAGAGAAACAAGGCTTAGTAGAAGGCTTAAGAAGCTTAAAAGGCTTAATTGCTACATATTAAAAAGATCTGCTGTGGGCAGGTCTTTTTTATTGTATACTATACATATATGCACGATTATCATAAACTGATTATTTGGAAGCGGGCACTTGAATTTGTCCAACTTGTGTATCGGTTTACAAAATTATTTCCTGATGATGAACGATATGGATTGACCAGTCAATTTCGACGTGCAGCTGTGTCTGTATTGGCGAACATTGTTGAAGGGCGAGGGAAACCAACTGACAAGGATTTTTTAAAGTTTTTGTACATTGCGAAAGGCTCATTGGACGAGTGTCAATGTTATATTGAATTGGCACTCGCGTTACAATATTGTAACAGTACTCAAAGTGAATATATAGAAAAGAAACGAAGTGAAGTAGGGTATTTGTTGTATAAGTTGATTCATTCGTTGGAGAGATGATTGAGGCTTAAGAGGCTTACAAGTCCTAAAAGGCTTAAGATACACATACAGTATAATTGGCTTTTTGAGCCTTGTAAGCTTCTTAAGCTTTTTAAGCCTAAAAAGTTATCCACAGTTTTCTCTTGACTACTCAAAGAGGAGATAGTACAGTATATAATTATATATTCCATATGAACTTTGCGTTTGCACAATATACTCTCAATCTCGCAAAGAACCTCTGCACAGTGGTCCGCTTTATTGTGGTACACACTGACGAGGTGGTCAATGGAATGGCGCGTGCATAAACGCAAATACACATTCTCATAACCACCTCGTCACCGCGAGGTGGTTTTCTTTTGCCGATTGATATGTGTCTCTGCTAGAGATAGGTACGAATCGGGAAGCCAAACACCTGTGGAAGGTGTCTCACTTTTACACGTGAGAGTGGCTAGAAGGGTTCAATTCCCCTCGATTCGACCATTGGCACTTCGGTGCCTCGGCTCAGGACTATTATGTCCTCGTAAACCCGACACGGTGTGTCGGTATTACAAAAGACTGGGTCCTGAGCCACCCACTTCTGGGTTCATAATATATTTGTGAATCAAGAAGTTGGTCTAGCCAACTATCCGTGATGCTCGCGAAGATACCTTCGCAACGCATCCGATCATTACAATTGGGAACGCAAAAAAGGCAAGTACGGAATAGGGAAGTGCACCTCATCTATCCGAGTCGCCGTCGGGCCATGGCTGTAAACGCGTAATTAGTAACGCGTAACGAGTATTTCCTCGTTACTCAGTACTCGTTACTCGCACCATTTACACCTGTGGCCCGGTGACGGCTCCTGTAGAGGAGGGTCATTTGGGATAAACCCACGGGGCGCTGAGCGCCCCACACCGTCCCGAAAGGGACAAGGAGGTCGGACCATGTCCGACGAGAGCACCCCCACCCCCACCCCTCAACCCCCACCCCCTGCCC
>CALMAY010000010.1 GCA_937861125.1 uncultured bacterium
GAAAGAGAACTGGCCGTTTCTTTGTTGATAAGAAGCGGTACTCCCGTCGACAGTTCATGTTTATTTAGAATGTACTCTTGAACCTATGGAACAGGATCAACAGTTTATCGAGTTTGTCGTCAAATCGATTGTAAACAATCCAGATGACGTCAAAACCGTTCGAACCGTGGATGAACGTGGTGTTCTCATCACATTGGATATCAATGCCAGTGATATGGGATACGTCATCGGTCGCCAAGGACAGACAGCTCGTGCACTTCGCACATTGCTCAAAATCGTCGGTGCAAAAAACAATGCTCGTGTAAACTTGAAAATCAATGAGCCAATTGGTGGACGCGGCCCACGCATGTCTCACGCAGATATGCACGGAGACGCTCCAGCAGCATCTTCATCTCGTGCAGATGTCGATCTCAGTGCCGTTGAAGACTTCGTTATCTAAGCATTCCAAATACAAAGCCCTGTACCGTATGGTGCGGGGTTTTGTTTTGTGGGGGCACTTGCATTTTTCAAAAGATTCGTGTATAGTGTCCTCACTTTTGCGCGGACTCATAGCTCAGTTGGTTAGAGCGCCACATTGACATTGTGGAGGTCAGAAGTTCAACTCTTCTTGGGTCCACAGGGTATATCCGTACAAAAGCCCAATATATGGGCGTGTAGCTCAGATGGTTAGAGCGCGTCACTGATAATGACGAGGTCCCCGGTTCGATTCCAGGCACGCCCACATTATATGTTTTATACCTACGTGATTGAGAATTCTCAAAAACGAACGTATACTGGTAGTACAGAAGATTTGACTGCCCGTCTCGCAATGCACAATGATTGCAGCGAAGAGAAAGCAAAATTTCATCGCACAACGTACAAACAGGGTCCTTGGGCTGTTATTTTTTATAAAATATTTGTTTCAAGAATTGAGGCACTAGAATTTGAACGATTTCTTAAAACAGGTAAAGGGCGTAAGTGGTTAGAGCACGCTCGCCTAGGCGAGTAATGACGAGGTCCCCGGTTCGATTCCAGGCACGCCCACATTATATGTTTTATACCTACGTGATTGAGAATTCTCAAAAACGAACGTATACTGGTAGTACAGAAGATTTGACTGCCCGTCTCGCAATGCACAATGATTGCAGCGAAGAGAAAGCAAAATTTCATCGCACAACGTACAAACAGGGTCCTTGGGCTGTTATTTTTTATAAAATATTTGTTTCAAGAATTGAGGCACTAGAATTTGAACGATTTCTTAAAACAGGTAAAGGGCGTAAGTGGTTAGAGCACGCTCGCCTAGGCGAGTAATGACGAGGTCCCCGGTTCGATTCCAGGCACGCCCACAGAACCCCGTTTATCGGGGTTTTTGTATACCTTGATTTTTCCCTCAGTATACTATATACTGGCATATATCTATGACTGAACTTGACCCACAAACAGAAGAAACTCCAGAGGTCCCTCTAGAGCAGCAACAAGAGAGAAAAATAGTCCGTCGCACTCTTGAAGCTGTCGGTATCTTTTTTTTGGAGTTGATCAAGATTGCGGTGTTGGCGGGTATTACGATTGGGCTGGTTCGATATTTCCTCTTCAAGCCATTTTATGTCAAAGGGCAGTCGATGGAGTCGACCTTTTTTCAGCATGAATATCTGATTATTGATGAACTTTCGTATCGCTTCCGTGCGCCACAGCGTGGTGAAGTGATAGTGTTTCATGCTCCGACAGAGCCAGGGGATTATTATCTCAAGCGCATTATTGGTTTGCCGGGAGAGCAGGTAAAAATAGATGAAAATAAAGTAGTTATTTATAACACTGATCACCCGCAAGGGGTATTACTTGAAGAACCATATCTGGATAGTGATATTGAGACCAAAGGATCAGTCTTTGTCACGCTCGGTGATGCTGAGTATTTTGTGATGGGGGACAATCGTGAGGCGAGTTTTGACTCTCGTCGATTTGGTCCGATTAGTGAAGATACGATCGTTGGACGTACATGGGTACGCGGATATCCGTTTACTCGTATGGGTGTAATAGAGGCGCCAATGTATCAATTGTAATATTATTTTTTCTTTTCATTTTTGATTTTATATGGCAAAAAAAGTACTGTCACCAAAGAAAAAAGTTGTAAAAAAACCAGTGCCAAAAAAGGTAGTTACTTCAAAACCAAAAAAGGTGGTTGTAAAACCAGTAAAAAAAGTTGATGTAAAGACAAAACAAGCAGTGAGTAAACCAGTAAAACCATCTGTAAAACAAGATGCAAATGGAGATAAAGTGTCTCGTGCAAAAGGACAGATTGCGTTGTTGCGCGGCATGAAGGATACTTTGCCAAAAGATGAGTGGTGCTGGAAGCAGATGTATCACACAGCTGAAAATTTGGCAGAAGCCTATAGTTATGGTCGCATTGAAACACCGATCGTAGAAGATGCTGGGCTCTTTGTTCGTTCGATTGGAAAAGAAACGGATGTGGTAGACAAAGAGATGTATGTCTTTGAAGATCGTGAAGGAGGAAAAGTAGGTCTGCGTCCTGAGATGACAGCGAGTGTTGTGCGTGCATTTGTCACACATGGGATGCATACGATGCCACAGCCAGTCAAACTCTGGTACTGGGGTTCAATGTTTCGTCATGATCGTCCTCAGGCTGGACGCTATCGTGAGTTTCATCAGTTTGGATGCGAAATACTCGGTGAACACGCACCAGTCGTAGATGCTGAGTTGATTGCGGTGGCGTATAATTTTTTGCGTGATTGTGGGGTCAATGCGCAGGTGCATATCAATAGTATCGGTACCAAGGAGGATCGTGAACGCTACATTGCAGAACTTTCGAGTTATTTGCGCAGTAAACGCGGCTATCTCTCGGAGTTATCAAAAAAACGCATGCTCAAAAATCCATTGCGTGTACTTGATTCCAAAGAGCCTGAAGATCAAGCAATTATTGAGGAAGCGCCACATATATTGGACTGGCTCTGTGAAGATTCTAAAAAATTCTTTACAAGCGTGCTTGAATATCTTGATGAATTGGAAATTCCATACGTCCTCAATCCTCGTTTAGTTCGTGGACTTGATTATTATACCGATACTGTATTTGAATTGTATGCTGAGACAGGGGAAGAAGGCTCACAGAGTGCTCTAGGTGGTGGTGGGCGCTATAATGGTTTGGTGGAAATGTTGGGAGGCAACCCAACACCGGCAAGTGGGTTTGCGATTGGACTGGAGCGTGTCTCTGCTGCGATGCGTCGTGCGGCTGATGGAAGCGGTGAACATAATTTCAATAAATCACGATCTCGTATCTTTTTTGCACAGCTCGGTGAACAGTCTAGACGTAGAGCGCTGCGTATTATCGAGGATTTGCGTCGCCAACAGATTGTTGTACATCACAATTTAGGGAAATCCTCTCTCAAAGGACAGATGGAGCTTGCCAATAAGCTTGGTGCGACACACACATTGATCTTGGGTCAAAAAGAGGTACAAGATGGTACAGTCATTATCCGTGATATGGAGTCGGGAATCCAAGAAATTGTCGATCAAAAGAAGTTGGATCACGAAATCCGAAAACTTCTTGTTCGTCTGGGTGCTGAAAAATAGCCAACCGAGGGTAATTGTCAGAAAGTAAACAAAAATTGTACGAAAATTTTTACAATAATTATTGTTTATTTTCGATTCATTTTTGTTTAATTATGGATTACTTGAGTTGTGTGGCCGCTTCTAGCCCTTGACAAAAAGTCTGTTTTTGCCTATACTAAGCCTCAGATTAGTTTCATTCATTTTTTCACCTGAGGAGGTGTACAAACACATGTCAGATATTAAACGAAAAAAAGGGGAATCATTTGATGCCTTTTTGCGTCGCGTCAAGCGTCGTTGGCTCATGTCTGGTCGCACTATTGAAGCGCGAAAACATCAGCATTTTTTGCCAGAAGTAAGTCGTAATCGCCGTCGTGCGCATGCGGTCAAACGAACTCGTATCAATGAGCGTACTGCATATCTCAAAAAAATCGGACGTCTCAAAGATGACGAAGAGATGACTAGTAAATAAACATAATAAAAACTCGCACCGTATGTGCGAGTTTTTTGTTTGTGTACAGTGGGTTTTATCCACTGAATGTACTATTTGACATTCTTGTTTTGTGGTATACTGTATCTATATGTCATTATTACAACAACTCGTCAGCGATCAAATCGCTGCCATGAAGGCAAAGGATGCGCAAAAATTGTCTGTGTTGCGTATGGTCAACGCGGCAGTAAAAACAGTACAAATAGATTCTGATCATGAACTATCAGATAGTGAAGTTCAAGATATCATTCGTCGTCAGGTCAAACAACTTACTGATGCTGCTGCTGATTTCGCAACAGCTAAACGTGATGATTTGGTTGAACAAAACAAAGCGGAAATTGCTCTTTTGTCAGCGTATTTACCAGCTCAGCTGTCAGAGGCTGATGTGACTGTCAGGGCACAGCAAATTATTGATGGGCTTCGTGCGGCAGGCGAGATCAATGTTGGTCTAGCGATGGCAGCAGTGATGAAAGAACTCAAAGGACAGGCAGATGGAAATATGGTTCGAGCGGTCGTTACAAAACTTGTTTCATAGTGTACTCCCATGATAGTGTCATATATCAAAAAAAATATACGGTTTATACAACTTACAGTTGTTTGTTTTGTGTTTTTGGGTGCATTGTTTGGATTTGTGGATAACGTGAGCGCACAGATGAGTGCGCCGGTATCTGCTGATGCGTCGCTGGGTCTCTCAGATGTAGGTGAGACGATTAATTTGGGTACCATTGATTTGCGAACTATTATTGCTCGTATTATTCAGGTGGTATTTGGTGTACTAGGAATGGTTCTTTTGATTATTATCTTGTACGCTGGTTGGCTATGGATGACATCCCAAGGTGACGAAGAGAAAATCATGGAAGCAAAAAATATCATTAAAAATGCAACGATTGGTCTTGCGATCATGCTCATGGCATTTTCTATCACTACGTTTATTATTCGTCTTCTCACGGGTGCGACAGGTGCGCGGCTTGGTGGTGTCAGCGAGAGAGAGATTCCAACATGGGAGGATTTTTCTGGGAGTGGTTCTTTGGGCAAAATCATTGCTGATCATTATCCATTTCGTGATCAACGTGATGTTGCTCGAAATACCAAGATTATTGTGACATTTAGGGAGCCGATTGAAGTTGCATCTATTATTGAAAATGTTGCAAACGGAAGTAATACTCGTTTAGGTGAGTGTCTTCAGCAAGGAGCTACATTTAACTGGAAAACGGACTGTGATGCTATAAAAACTGGTTCCGTATTAATATATCGTAGTGATGATCCGCTCAAAAATCCTGTTCAAGCGGCTGCACTTGTGAGCTATGAGGGGGCTGACGCAAAAACATTCGTATTTCGTCCGTATGAATATCTTGGGAGTGATAGTGCGCCAGTACGATACACTGTTGAACTTACTAATGATATTAGAAAAGCGAGTGGTGGAAATGCATTTGCAAATATGGTCGGCGGTAAATATATGTGGGAATTTGAAACAGGAACTGTACTTGATTTTACTCCGCCACACGTGGTTGAGACATTTCCTGCCCAAGATACAAAAACGGCGCGTAATTATTTATTGCAAGTCACTTTTGATGAACCGATGGATCCAACCGCTGTACAGGGACGTTGGGCTCTCAATTCAAATTTTCTTAATATCGTGACACAACCAACATCATCAGTTTTTGTGACAGGTACATGGAAGATTAGTAATGGATACAAGACTGTTGAGTTTATTCCCGATGAATCTTGTGGGTTTAATTCGTGTGGTGATGTCATGTATTGCTTGGCAGTAGATCGTACCTCTGGGTGTACTCAAAGTCAGTGTCCTGTGACGCCATATCAGGTATTATTACGTACTGCTACGACTATTTCAAATACAAGTTTTGAGTCTGTTCCATTTACTGGTGTTATGGATGTCGCAGGTAATGCGCTGGATGTAATGAATGCAAATAGAGTAGCAAATACTCGTGAGGTGCCACCTCCGTATAATGGAAGTAGAAGAATTGTGTTGGATGACACAAATACAACTAATGTGAATGAAGATGAGCGTGTCCCAGATAACTACTATTGGACATTTGGTATTGAAGATAAGATTGATACAACCGCTCCATTTGTGCATCTAATTACACCAAGTATTGATGAAGAGGATGTCTCTGAACGTGCGGAGCTATCAGTGATTTTTGGAAGACAGATGTCGTATACATCTCTTGTTGATTTGGTGGTTGAGGAGTCAGATATTGATCCTAGTTTGATTCCAAAAGATGAACAAGCGCCTGATTTTTGGTTTGCCGCTCGATCAAATAGTGTCACAACAACAGCACTTGGTGTTGCTACAACAACAAGAACGTGGTTTGAGCACCGTGTATTTGGACCAAATGATCTTGATCTGTATTACTTTACTGCTATCCCAAGTAGCGTCAAAAGTTTGAATCAAAATTGCTTGTATCCAGGTCGTGGTCCAAAACCAGAAGGAAGTGCAAATCAATGTGTATATGCAGAGACAAATGGCACAGTCACAACAAATAGTGGGTGTATCGATGTTATAAAAACAGACAGTAATAATGATACAGGATGTGGTTTTGGTGGTACAGGTGATACGACAGTGTCGTCCACACAAGCATGTTTGCAGATATTACGTCAATTGAGTGAATAATTGCGTCTATGTTTGGATTTATCATACGTCATTTATTAAAAAAAATACTCATAGGCATATCGAGTGTATTTCTTTTTGTATTACTGGCTGTTCCATCAATTGCTTCTGCTCAAGCAACTACTGACGATCCTTTCCGTCTTCAAAGTAGTGAATTTGCCAACACAGTCAATCTGGGAAGATTAAATCTTATGTCTATTATCGCAAACGGAATCCAAATATTTTTAGGAATTTTGGGTATTGTAGTTGTTTTGATATTTCTCTATGCTGGCTGGGTGTGGATGACATCAAATGGTGATGAGGAAAAGATTGGTATGGCAAAAAAAATGATGGTCAATGCATCTATTGGTTTGGTAATTATTCTCGCTTCATTTGCAATTACTGAATTTATTATTCGAAAACTGACACAGGCAACAGGGTTTACTCCAGGAATTGGGTGTGAAGACCCTGCGTACGCTACACGCTTTCCTCAGCAGTGCGGTAACAATCCACCTCCAAATTATTGTGAAACGTATCCAACAGCACAGACATGTTTAGATGAGGTATTCGTAGTAAAAAGTATTACACCGGTAACAAATAATACAGGCATGAATAATGTTGTACTTCGTGTTTTTTTTAGTCAAAGTGTCGTATCATCTCCGGATACAGTAGTACGTATTTATCGTGGTACAACTGATGTTACTTCTGATTTTACCTTTAGTTGGGTTGGGAGTAATCGTGTACTTGTTGGAATATATGGTAATGGGGGAGAGAGCTTACTTCCAACTGGTACTTTTATAGTCAGAGTGCAGGAGAGTGTGCGTAGCATCAATAGTGAATCTTTAAAAGAAGAGTACAACAATAATACATACCCACTTGAAGCTGAGTTTACGATCTCTACTAGTGATGTGCGTGATATAGTGAAACCAGAGATTTCAACATTAAAAATTAACAATATTTCTGCTATCCGTCATATAATAAAACGTGGTTCTGAGCCTCTCATTACTGCAAATATTTCAGATGATCATGGTGTCGGACTTGTGCGGTTTATGTTACGGCAATACAATAGTTCTGAATTGCGTGATATTACATTTGAAGGGCCTCATGTAGAACGTGGAAGTGATGCGCCAAGTAGTAGTCCGTTTGCCTATTCAACTTCTTGGTTGTTTGCAAAAAATATGTCTGTGCCAACTATGTATGAGGCACATGTGTTAGCAAATGATATTGACTCCAACCCATCAATTGCTGCTACAACAGAGGTGGTTGTTGTAGGAGAAAGTTGTGATGCCACAGGTGGTTCGATTGATCCAAGTAATCCAGATCCACAATGTTTGGCTGAACCAGGTGGCCCGTGTAGCGCTGACTGGCAATGTGCATCTGGTGTGTGTGATGAGCAGACAAATATGTGTTTGCCTTACCCAGTGATTTTAGATGTTAGTCCATGGGGTGGCGCACAAGGAAATATGGTGACGATCGTTGGAAAATATTTTGGTGATGTTTCTGGAAAAGTATATTTTGGGTTTGATGTTAATAACGATACGACTATTTCTGATAATGAGTGGATACTCGCTGATGCACCAACTCTAGAGTGTCCAGAGTCAGATCTTTGGGCAGATAATTGGGCAATTGTAAAAGTACCAAGTAATGATGTGTTACCACTAAATTCTCGTTCAGTGATTCGTATTGTGCGTGGTGATGCACAGGCATATCAAGATACTACAGTAAATGAGCGTGGTCCAAAAGCTGGTGACGATGGTTTTGGGGGGTATTTTGAAGTAACAAATGACTCATATCCAGGATTATGTAGTGTAAAAACTGTTGACGGTGGTCTGGTGTCTGCAGTACCAGATACTGATGTGGTAGCACGTGGTGTGGGATTTGGCACAGCAAGAGGACAGGTGTTATTTGGAGGAAGAAATGGAAACAGTATTACTGGATGGACTACATTTTCAACTCAAGTGCGTATTCCAGAGAATTTACAGCCAGGACTTGTGCCTGTACAAATTGTAGATGTAAATCAGAAAAAAAGTAATGCTATTCCATTTCGAATTCTCTCAGCAAATGAAGATACACTTCCGTTGATTGAATCAATTGATCCTGCCACTACTACACGACGATCATTTGTGACTGTGTTGGGTAAGAGATTTGGTACACAAGTTGGTCATGTGTGGATATCATCAAATGCAAATGATATTTTGCAATGTGGACAGCGTATTGGTAGACCTACGAGCTGCGTTGAGCTTTCCTATGGTGGATATGATTTTTGTGCTGCACATTGGTGGCGTCCCAATCAAATTTTTGCATATATTCCAGAGACATTGGCGTATGGAAGATATTATATCATGGTCCAGACCGTAACAGGATTACAAACAGATGGTCGTTCATTTTTTGATGTAGTCAATGGTGCACCTCGTCCGAGTATCTGCTCTCTCTCTCCTGATAATGGACCTGCACCACTCCCTTCAGGTCATCCTGGTTTGGTATTACGTGGTATTAATTTAAATGATCCAACGGTATATTTTTGGAAAAATGGTGCTTCAAGTGTAGATCCAGTTGGTACATGGTTGTCATCTTTGCGAAGTGGGCAGCCTGGTACGACACTTTTTGGTGTAAATAGTACGACAATTAAGACAACTATTCCTGTAACAGTCTCTGGTGTGACAATGCAGAGTGGTCCAATAGTAACATATATTGATGGGGTATCAGAAAATCGTATTGTTGGATCTGATTTTGAAAGTAACACCGGTAGTTGGATATTTGATAAAGATGAGGTACGTGGATACTATGCTGGTATTGTGTCTTCTACCGAAGGTGGAAATATCAATACTATGGCACAGTTGGGTGTGTCAGCATACCCATCGGGCCCTGTTCGAAATGCTGCAATTCGTCAAAATATTTCTGGTTTACTTCCAGGAGTGACATATCAAGTTGTATTTTCTGCGCAACAAAACAATGGAACAAACAATACATTAACATCGGTTGTTTCAAGTGGTGGTGAATCAATACAAAAAACAGATGTTACTCTCTCAGAAGAGTGGAATGAATATATGTATTCATTTGTACCAACTACTTCGTCTGTGACAGTGTCTTGGTTAGTTGGTCCTTTGACGGGTGAGGTTGGTATTATTAATATTGATGCGGTGCGAGTAGGTGCTGTAACTCCTATTTCGAGTAATCGTGCAACATATACGGTAAGTGACTGTCGTACGGATAGTGCTAATAGAGGGGTAATGGTTGCTGCTGATTATCAATGTTGTACTGAGGGTCCAGAGGCAGGAATATGGAAAAATGGAAATGCAGTGTGTGAAGGTCAAACACGTGATGCGGGGTATGTGTGGCGATTTACAACTGGCAAACTTTCTAGCAGGCCGACGGTGGTAGAGGAGTGTAATTATGATAATACGAATGTAACTGGCGATATTCCTTCACCAGTTCCTTCTACTGTACATGTGAGTGGTCGCAATGCCTGTATTAATCAGATGGTGACCGTACGTTTTAGTGTAAATGATCAGACAGTAATGGTTGATGGTGCAAGTGCTACTAGTTCGGCTGAAAATTTGGCAAATGTTGATATGTATCTTTGCGGGAGTACTGATAATTTTGACACAGATGATTGTAACACTCGCGATATCGTTGATTTGACAGGTCAGTTGTCGTTGGAAGGTAATGTATTGACGATATATGACGCAAGTACAAAAATGCTTGAACCAAATCGTTGGTATCGAGTAGGTTTGTCCAAAAATATTCAAGCGTTATCTCAAATAGAAGAGTTTGGTAGTATTCGAAATGAATTAGTTTTTCTTCGTCCTACACGACCATGTATACAAAACAATAAAGAATATGCGTATTGTTTTGAATTTCGTACCAGTGAACTTGGTGAACAGTGCGTATTGACAAGTGCTGGCATCACACCACGAGAGCAACATGCGAGAATTCTGGGTCGTGTTAATGACGTGTTTGGAAATGCGATTCTATTTTCTGTCTTTGGAAGAGGAAATCAAGCGTGTACAGTACTCAATGTTGATAGACTGGGATGGAATTGGAGTGATGAGAATACCTCTATTGTGCATGCAGTTCCAAAAGCATCACCACGGTCCATACATGATTCTAAGGCAAATGCAGATGCAAAACAGATTACGACCGAAGCGGGATCTGATATTTTTGCATCAGTTTTACTACCTCAGTTGATTGTCCCATCAAATACTGTTATCCCTCCAAAAGGAATAAGAGAGACTCGATTTCAGTCTCAGGATATCTCAAATGTGGATTGTGGTATATTTATTGGAGAGTCTTTATTTTCTGCATCTTCCACATTGCCTACGATATCATGTGCATTGAAAACACTAATGACGTCCGTGTCTACTAACGATGGGTATAATCAGTTACAAATTGTAGGCACTTCGACACAACCATTTTTGTATCGTAGGGTGACCACAACACAAGAAGCGGTTTGGTCCCCATTTCAATCTGGTTCTTTTGGTCTTTCTTTGACTACTCAGTTGAGTAGACCATTACAAACTGGAGAGGGTGGTTTGTTATATGTATATAAACACTATGAAACAGATCCAACAGTGCCTATTGAGTTGATGTATGTTATGGTAACAGACGCAAATAGGCTGCGTGTTTATGTTCAATATCCATTTGAAGGTAGCACAATAAATACATTTATTGAGACAACTCGTGCATTGGCAGAGGATACACTTTATCATGTTGCATTTGTGTATAATCGATCGGTAGGCAAAGGTATTTTATATGTAAATGGAGAAGAGTGGGGGAGTGCGACACTGTCAAATGTTCCTTCATCTGTAGCGAGTGTTGGACAGTACTCTGATGTACAGTTGGGATACATGTTTGGTAATTTTGACACTAACCCATTGGTAGTATCTTTTGGGCATGTGGGTGTATATAATACGGCGCTGAGTGCACAAGAAGTCCTTGCTTTGTCGAATATGTTACTCAATGTTCCACCGCCAGTACCAGTGGGATCTCGTACGATTACTGCGACGTCTACTATTATTATCAATCCAGGTAAACCAAAAGTGGTGGATTATTGGCCGCGATGTACTGAGGCATGTGTGAATGCAGGACTTGGTGCGACGTTTAATCGCCCTATGGTAACGAGTACTTACGGCGGTAATTTTGTACTTAAAAAATGTTCAGATGAAATGTGTGTCAGTTCTACTACTGTATCGTCTCTTATTGCGTTAGATACTCAATTAAGTGATAGTCAGCGCATCGTCTTTAATCTACAAGGGACAAACACAACATTTTCAACTAATACTTGGTATGTCATGTCGTTGACAGATGGTATTCGTGCGTATGTTGGTGAGGGAAGTGCTACGGGTGGAGAAAAACTTGAGCCATTTAGTTGGAAATTCCGTACCAAGAGTGACGGTACTTTGTGTGTGCTCTCAGAGGTACGAGTGCTTCCACTCAATTTTGTGGCCAATGTGCAGTATCAAAAAACACTCTATAGTGCGCAAGCTCTTAGTGAGCCAGACACTTGTAGCCCACAGGGACAGGTACTTAATCCGTGGTTCTTTGATTGGTCGTGGTCGAGCATGGATATGAGAGTTGCAACTGTTAGTAATATTAAATCAGGTGGCACCTACTATCCATGGTGTACCAATGCTTGTTTGCCAGCAGGTAGTACTATTGCTCGTGCCTCGTCTACTCCATCAATGTGTGGCGATGGGAGTGTTGGAGCGGGTGAGGATTGTGATATTGCTGGTACAGGTGAAGTTCCTGGTGTGAGTTGTACATTTAGTTGTGTACGTCCTGGTAATACTCGTGATACATGTGGTGATGGTGTGGTTTCATCAACTTTGGGCGAAGAGTGTGATGCTGGCGGGCGTGCGAGCGGTCAAACATATTTGGGTGGTGAATTTTGTTCATCTATTTGTACTAATATAGGTTCTTCAAATAATCCGACAGGAAGTGTAACGGGTTCGGTTTGTGGTAGTAATACTGTGACCAACGGCGAAGAGTGTGAGATTGGACAAAAAGGATGTACAGAGCAGTGTTTACATGCTGGTACAATGCTTTCTCGTGGGTGGTGTGATGATAGAGGATATTCTACATCTACTGTATCTTCATCTGCCGTGACAGCATGTAAAACGGCTGTGAGTGTCTGTGGAAACAATAAAATTGAATCAGGTGAATCTTGTGAAATTATTAGTGGTACTGATGTTACGAGTGTTAATTGTTCGGATAGATGTGTGATTGTGCCAAATGTGAGTGTATGTAATACATCGTTGAGTCAATGTGTAGGTGGAACTGCGGGTTGTAGTGATGAATGCACGTTGTTGGGTGCTTCAGTTGCGTATACTAATCCATCTATTTGTGGTGACGTGTCTATCGGTGCTGTACAGACAGGCAAAGATCTGTCTTGTCAGATGCCTATACGAAATGAAAATGGTGTGGTTGTAAAGAAAGGTTTACCCGTACAGGCAGTGACAGCAATTGGTGGAGGTGATCTCGTGAGTACAACTGCACAATACCAACAAACATTAATTAGTGCTGTGGCAATCAATACAGGTGTTGGTGCTGGTGAAGGAAATTATTACTATCAGTGTGGATATACAGAATATGATACACCAGTTAATGGTGCGTATAACACTTGTGTTGACCCTACACAGGGTGTTGGTGCCAATTCGTGTTGTTATGCTCGACCAGTACGTGTCGATGAGTATCCAAAAAATCGTGCTGGATTTGCTGTGGGTTCGGAAGATGATGTCTGCCGTAATACTGCCATTATGGCATATATGAGAGGCTATATTGACCAAAACACTCTCAATAATAATGTGCGGGTAGTTTCGTATCATCCGGGTGCGACGAGTTGTCCGGGCGGATTAGCTGATGTGACAGGAGAGTACACAGATGCACGTATCTTTAGTATTGCCAAAAATACGTTGGCACCACTGTCTGCGGATGCAAACATATTTGAGCGAGTATGGTACCGTATTCGTACATTTGTGGTACGCCTCTTTGGTGAGTCTGCAAGGGCAGATGCGTTGACAGATGGTAAGCTGTGTGCGGGTATTCCGATTACTGGTTCAGTTACCATTGTTGGAGATGGTACATATGCCAATACGACTTCTACAGTTCGTTTACAAATTGGCGCTGCTTTACTCTCTGATACTGTGTACTATGTCACACTTGATGGTGGTAAGGATGGTATCAAAGACATGTTTGGTGTTGGTATCAAACATCCAACTACATCAACCCTCGCTGATGCGTGGTCATTTAGGACAGGTGCAGAAATTTGCAAACTTGATACTGTGGCGGTTACACCAGCGCAAAAATTATTCCAATCTCCAAATGCAACGAGTACGTTTGCTGCTGTTGGCAAGACAGTAGATAATCAAAAGATCGAATCTATTCCAGGTGTGTATGCGTATGACTGGATGTGGGTACCAGGTGGTAATCCACTCTTTGATATACCCGTTGTAGGTTCTGAACGTATGAATACATCGACTGTCGATATCGGGTCAAAAAACATCGAAGGAAGTCTCTATGCATCAGCAGTGGCAATTGTGACAGAAGATACTGATACCACGAGTGCAAGTCATATCAACAAATCATTTAGTGGAAGAACGTTATTAACATCACTCTTTTGTAATAATGTTTGGCCACCTGTGTCAGGTGGTTTGTGGACGCCATTTGAAGATAGTGATTTTCATTTCCGATCGTTTTATTGTGCTGATGCTGGGACACTCGGTGTGATGACCGATGATCTGCCACTGATGAGTGTAGTAGCATACACGAGTTCTACTGCTGGCGGTGTATTTGGTGGAAGTTCAATTCCTGGTGCGCTTACTGATGATGATGTGATTCGTCGTTATTTGCTTGTATCTGATAAAAACGATGATGTGATTGGTGTACAGATTCTTAATAATCCAGCTCGAGAATCGGTGTCAGATTGGTATCAGCGTCGTTTTGGTGCTTCGTCTCAGCAGCGTGTGGTGATTGATGGATATGAGGCGCTCACCAATGGTGATACATTCTACATTGGTGCATACAATCAAGTTACGACGACACCAAACAAATTGTACAATAATATCTATGTTGTCACGATCAATCAAGGGGCGCAGACCAATACTCGTGCGGTACTCGATCAATTTATTCGCAATCTCAAGTTTAATACAAATATATACGATGATCAGTATTGTTTGACTGATGGCGAAAATCGTGTGGTAAGTGATAGAGCATGTACCACTGATTTTGATTGCCGTAGTGCAAATGGTACTGCTCTCACAGGACTTTCTGGTGTGTGTGGAAATGATCGTTCCAAATTCTTTAATGATCTCAAACGTCTTCAGGATATTGGCGCATTCCAGCGTGCTATAGATCAGTACAAGGTGGCAAATAATGGTGCTGTGCCAGCTCTCGCTGCAGGAACATACTATCCTGGCTATACCAATAGTATGTGGCCAAGTTGGCAAGCAACACTTGGTGGCGCTGATGCACTTTCTGCTGCATTGCCACGTGATCCGGTCAATCGATGGAGTCAGTGTGGGGTAGAGGGAATCAATGCACAAACATGCTGGAATCAGGCGTCGTCAACATACGCATGCCCTACATTTAGCCAAATATATGAGTATAAACAACAGTCCACCTCAACCTATATGTTGTATGCTGGATTTGAATATCTAAACGATTCTATTAGAAATGCATCAAATACTCCGTTTATACATGACTTTATCGATCCAGCGTTAGTGTCTGAAACACCTTGGTGTGTAGGGGAAATACGTAGTCCGTTTGGAGAGAAATGTGGGGATGGTATTGTCCAGCCCACAGAGACATGTGAGATAGGGCAAACTGATACGAAATCAAACGTGGTAGCACAGGGTGTGTACGGTACTGTGTCTTTGTCCTGTAATGCAACGTGTGACGGTTGGTTTATAGTAGGAAATGAAGCAAATATGACGTGTGGTAATGGTGTTGTTGAGAGAAGTGGGAGGACAGGTGTTTCTAATGAGGTGTGTGATGATGGTAGTGCGTTAAATGGAACGTATGGACATTGTAACAACACATGCTCTGGTGCGTCTGTTGCATATTGTGGAAATGGATCGTTGGATCGTAGTGATACGCAACCACTAGAGTATTGTGATAATAATACTACTGCAGGTGTGTGTGAATATGTGACTGGAAGTGGAGTCCAAGTCAGACCAAAGGTATATATTATGCTTGATCGGTCACAATCTATGGGCACAGTACGCTGGTCTAATGCAAAAGCAGGTTTAGATATTTTTGCAAGTTCATCAGCGAGTTTAGTTGAAACTGGTTTGGCAGTGTTTGCTGGAGATGATAGTTGTGGGGCACCACGTCAATTATTGGCAATGGGAAGTAACACTATCGGACAAATACAGTCTTCGTATAGTAGTGAAAGTGCGGCTTCTTGGACTCCTACAGATGTAGCTCTACAATATGTGTACGATAACAGAAGTACAATATTTGGATCAAATAGAGATATACCTAAAATAGTTATCTTGGTTACAGATGGTGAACCGGTATGTCCAAGTGATCTTACATCAACTGATGCTACATCAACAACATTAAGAGCGGCTCGACAGCAGCGTGCTGTAACGAATGCTCAGCTGCTACGCAATGCTGGTATTGCTGTTCATGTTATTGGTTTTGGTGATGTTACAGAAAGCTTGATGAATAATTTAAATCAGATTGCTGAAGCTGGAGGAACTGATAATGCAGATGATCCAGATAATAGGTTTTATGATGCTTCAAATGCAACGCAGTTGTCTACTGCAATTCGATCAATCTTAAGCTGTTCACCATACAGTGCTACTAGAGCAGGCTCTTGTGCGTATGACTGTCAGTCAGTTGGAAGTTACTGTGGTGACGGTGTGACAGATCTGCAATTTGGTGAGCAGTGTGATGATGCAAATACCAATCCGACAGACGCGTGTGATAATACCTGTAAGACCGTCGTTAATCCGACTGCTCCGACACGAGATCCGGGTCGTCACTACTGTGGTGACGGAGTTCGTGATTGGGAAGATGTCAATAATAACGATATCAAAGATAGTGGTGAAGGTTGGACTGAAGCCTGTGATACAGGCGCAAGTAATCTGGGTAAACGTCCAAATCCAGATACTATTCCATATGGTGAAGTTCGCACGTACTGTTCGGTGGATTGTCAGGATATTTTGACGGTAGATTCTGCGGCACGGTGTGGTAATGGAAAAGTAGATTTTCGTGATACCAATGGAGATGGTGCTGCTCAAATAGGTGAGTACCTTGAAGCATGTGATATGGTTCCAGTCACAGCGGGCAAGAGCGGTGTTACAACAAGTACTACCGGTGTTGCAACAAGTACTACCGGTGTTGCTGTTGACGCTTGTTTGGATAAAGGTTCTGTTACGTGTACGAACAGTTGTCAGACGTATGCTAATAATTGTGTGGCGTGTGTGGCAAGTACTACACCAAGCGTGGTTGGGTTTGCTACACCACGTATTGCTATTTTAAATCCAATGATTAGTAATGCAACAAGTGATAGTGCTATTTCCTGGGGAAAAACTTTGAAGTTACGTATTTCTAAATATGATAGTTTAGGAGGAGTAAGTTCGATTTCTGGTATATCTTCTAGTTCTACGTTGACATCTCAAGAAGAGCCTGTTGATTTTATGCAATTGTTCCCCGTGGCGAATAATGGTGCACGTTTGCAGGCATCTGCACAATGCAGTGAATATGCATTACGGGTTAGTAGTGTTAGTGAAGGTGGCGTTGTTTCTTATTTTCCATATCCCGTTCACAGTGAATTGTCAACTATTGATAATGAGTATGTTTTTTCACCAGCAGTACCGACAAATACATATCGTGTCGTCGTGCGTTGGACCGATAAAGAAAGTCAGCAAGGTGTGTCTTTTGTGGGTGGGGTGTATAGTGATGGATTCTCTGCGTTTAAAGCGGATATAAATTATACAAATATGTGGGGTGTAATAGGTGGTATGTGTAACCAAGTAGCAATTGATGGTTCTTTGTATCCTGGTTTTTGGTGGCCTAGCGGATGTACTGGCTTCCCAAGTGTAACAAATCCTGTTGTGTATACACATGAACCAATTAATTCAGATAAAATATATACTCAGTCAATAACTATTGATACTACTCGTATGCCAAGTGCTGGCGCAGAGTCTATTGCGGTGTATGTTATTGGTCTTCGTTCGTTATTTGATACACCAATGATTGGAGAGTTCAAAAACAGTAATTTGATAGTAGATGTGTATGGGTATCGTAGTGATCAAGATCCTGCGTATTCTCTTTATGAACCATTGTATTCATATTCAATTAAAAATGCACGTCGTAGTGTAAATCCAGATGCAGTATATTGGCACGTATTTAATTTGGTAAAGAGTGGCTCTACATATCGGTTGCAATCACCTAATGGTGTGGTAGCAGCTACTGGAGTGGTAGCTGATGCTGGTGCTATTGTGACGGATATGTGTGCCATTCGTGCGCAATTACCAGGTAGTAGTGTGTGTGCACCATAATATGTTATTATATGCTGTCTATTGATCAATTCAAACACTATGCAGTACGTGTAGGTATTACCGGTATTGTGTGTACCATAATATTTTTTGTCACATGGTTTGTTGTACATAGAAATGATTTTGGAGGTGCGGTAGTAAGCGATCAGTCGAATATTCCTTCTCATGATGTGGTTTTGTCTGATCTGATGGATCCATTTCCAAATGATAAAGACCGTGATGGAATAGAAGATATAAAAGAACAAGAATTAGGCTTGTCTGATGTGTTACCTGATACAGATGTTGATGGACTACAAGACAATGACGAATTGTCTATTTGGAAAACCGATCCACTCAAATTTGATACCGATGGTGATGGGTATGGCGATGGGTGGGAGGTGCTCAAAGGGTATAACCCTACTGGGACTGGACCACTTGTTCAGTAATGTATATGTTTATTTCATTCTCTATCTGTTTATATGTTTGATGATATTCCATCCACAACACCACTCAAAGGTTCTACACCTTCAAATTTACCTATTGGTGAACCTGAGGACATGTTTTCTGCGATTGATACTCTCGCGTCAGGAGAAAATATATCTGATACACGGCAATCAGATAGTGTCGTAGCGCCCACTTCTGATGTGGTGACAAGTGAAGACCGATCGCCTATGGCAAATACATCGGCCATCTCTGCGGGTATTCTCAAACCAAAAGCAAGTCTTACTGTCCCAAAACCACAGTCGTATGATGAACATCTTGATGCACTTGTTGCGCCAGAAATGGCCAAAGAAAGTGCACCGCGTGGTAGTCGGATGATTTTTATTGTTGTGGCGTGTGTATGCGTTGTGGGTTTGATTGGCGGTGTAGCTTATCTGGCGTATAGTATGATATTTGCACCAAAGCAAGAGGCGGTAGAACCTGGTGTTATTGGCGCGCCCACTACTACGACAAATCAAGTATCGGCACCAAATAATGTGGGTATTACTGCAGATCAGGTGGTGAATGAAGAGTCTGATAGGAATGTGTTATTTGGTGATCCTATCGATACAGATGCTGATGGAATCGATGATGCAATTGAACAAACAATTGGCACGGATGTAACAAAAAAAGATACTGACACAGATGGCCTTTCTGATGGGGATGAAATACTGGTATGGAAAACAAATCCACTCAATCCAGATACAGATGGAGATACATATCCAGATGGGGTAGAGGTGACCTCAGGGTATAGTCCACTTGGTTCTGGTAAATTGTTTACCACCACATCTTCCACTGCATCATCTACTGATACAACTTCAGTCCAATAACGCATATTGTTATGTTTGGTAAAAAGGTACACACCTCACAAGAGGTGGTAGAAAAACGATCTGATGTTGTCATGCATACAATTCCTGACATGTTTTATGGTGGCAAAAATCCGGATATTTATACAAATCAAACGCCTGCCGTCTCTCATGCACACATCAAATCACAGGAACAGGTCAAGCAACCAGTGCATTCACGTCATGTCTGGTTGTTTGTAGGTGTGGGTATATGCATATTACTTGGTATCGCTGGGCTGGGCTGGTATTATATGCAGACGTATATACTGGTGGATACTCAGGATGCTTCTATGGGTGTAGATAATCAGATAGTGCAGACACCGCCGGTAGTATCAACTCCTGTAGTACGCCCAACGACGACAATTGTAATCGCATCGTCAACGGTAAGTAGTACGACAGTACCAAATGTTGCTATATCTGATATTGTATTTGTTTTTCCGTTATTTGGGTTGTTTGACGCTGTTGATTTGGATGCAGATGGGCTAACTGATCGTGAAGAGGAGATGTATGGGACGGATCCGGGTATGTGGGATACGGATGAGGATGGGTATTATGATGGATTGGAAGTACAACATTTGTATAGTCCAGTTCAAAAAGCTCCGGCAAAAATAGGTACTAGTCAGTATGTACGAGAGTATGTACATCCAGAGTTTGGGTATCGATTTTTGTATCCAGCAGCCTGGCAAGTTGCAGTAGTAGATACACAGGGAGAACAAGTGTTAATTAGTGCGCAAAGTGGCGAGTATATTGAAATTATTCGTTCTGCTCGTGCGACAGGTGAAAATTTTCTTTCATGGTATGCTCGAGTGATTGGTTCATCGGCACGGTATACTGATTTTACTTCAGAGACAAATCGTTTTGCGTTTGAGTATATGCGTCGACCAGATTGGTTGGCTGGATTTTTTGAAGCACCTGATGCGGTGTATACATTGATTTATCACAGCGCAAATAGTGCTGATGTGGTATATCGTCGAAGTATGAGTTTGGTAATGCAAAGTTTCGTTCCGTTTGGTTCTGCTGCACCACTGCCAGAACAAGATGTCCTTGTAGAGGGTGGTGTTGCTGTACCATAAACATATATATGTGTATGGTGACATATTATCAAACAGTAAAGAAAATCCCGATTTCAGTAGTAGATATTGATCGTGTAGTGTCTATGACACAAAAAATGGCTCAAAGGCGTCCTGCGGATGTGAGTGTTCATATGATTGGGGATATGCGCATGACAAAGCTCAATGCACAATATCGTGGTAAATCATACCCAACTGATGTTCTTTCATTTCCTACTGATGATGCGTATGATCTCGGTGATATTTTTATTTGTGTGCCGCAGATTATCCGGCAATCAAAACGGTTTGGTATAACTGCAAAAGAGGAGTGTGTACGGATGCTTGTACATGGTGTGCTACATCTCCTTGGGTATGATCATCAGACGACACGGGAGACAAACAAGATGTTTGATATTCAGGAACGTGTAGTGAGAAAATATATATAATATACACATTGGTGTATGCGTCTTTCTTATCTTACATCATTTCGGCACGCGATACATGGGTTGCGATATGTGTATATGCATGAACGAAGTTTTCGTATCCAATGTCGTGTGGCTGTAATAGTACTGATGTTCGGATTGTTAGTTGATTTTGATGTTTGGGAGTATATTTTACTTTTACTGTTATGTGCGAGTGTGTTGACGCTCGAGGTATTCAATAGTGCGGTGGAGTTGGTGCTCGATGTACTAAAGCCACGATTTAGTGCTCAGGTGGGGGTAGTCAAAGATATGATGGCAGGTGCAGTATTTTTGGCATCGATATGTAGTGCTGTCGTTGGGTGTTTGTTGTTTGTGCCACACGTGCTTGAGATGATACAGAGAATTTGATACACTGTGTAGGTTATTGGTTTACGTATATGGCTTGGTTTAAAGAAAAACAATCTACTCATATTGTCACAGGTATTGATATTGGCTCGACATCAATACGTATTGCTGTTGGCGAAGTCACACAAAGTGGTCATCAACAGACGATCCAACTTTTGGGTGCCGTAGAAGTGCCTTCTGTGGGCGTGCAGCGGGGTATTGTTACAAGTATTGAAGAGAGTGTGTCTGCTTTGTCTTCGGGGTTGGAGCAGATTGAACGTATTATTGGTACTCCGGTAGAACGGGCATGGGTAGGTTTGACTGGTGCACATATTATTGCACAAAGTCAGCGTGGAGTTGTTGCAGTAGCAAGGCAAAATGGAGAGATTGGGGCAGAGGATGTGGTGCGTGCTGTGGAAGCTGCCAAAGCAATTGCTCCGCCACTCAACTATGAGATGATACACATTCTTCCTCGTCGATTTACTGTCGATGGACAAGTGGGGGTTACCGATCCGATTGGTATGACAGGGATTCGTCTGGAGGTTGATACACACATCATTCACGGTTTGACGACTCACCTTAAAAATATTACAAAAGCAGTGTATCGGACAGGTATTGAGATCAATGATTTGGTACTTTCTATTTTGGCGACCGCGTCAATTGTTACAACACCAAAACAAAAAGATTTAGGTGTTGCTGTAGTCAATATTGGCGGGACAACAACCTCTTTGGTGGTGTATGAAGAGGGGGAGGTACTTCACATTGCTACTATTCCAATTGGTTCTGAACATATTACAAATGATATTGCTATTGGACTGAGGACTAATATTGAGATTGCTGAGCAAGTTAAGATTCATTATGGAGATGCTCTTGCAAAGCATGTGTCAAAAAGAGAAAAAATAGATTTAACGACGGTTGGTTCTGATGTTTCTGAAGAGGTTTCACGTCATTTTGTAGCACAAATTATTGAAGCACGCGTGAGTGAATTATTTGAAAAAATAGATGCCGCACTTGTATCAATCCATCGAAAAAGAATGCTTCCTGCAGGAATTGTTTTTACGGGCGGGGGTGCCAAGCTGGATGGGTTGGTTGAGGCAGCCAAAGAGATGTTAGAACTTCCGGCATCTTTAGGGTACCCTATTGATGTAGTGAGTGTTTCTGATAAAGTCCATGATGTATCATTTTCTACTGCGATTGGATTGGTGTACTGGGGTGCACATATGGATGTAGTACCTACAACACATGTCTCTTTGAGACAATTAGCACCATCATCATCTGCACTACGAGCGGTAGCAGATCATATCAAAAAATTTATGAAAGCATTGGTACCGTAAATATACGTGAGTAGTTGGTGTGATATACTCAAAATACGGGTATATTTTGTTATACACACACTGCTTTGACATTGGTATATACAGTGTGTACAATACTATATAGGAGTACTCTCTATTGAGTACAAAATATGTTCAATAAATAGAATTAAGTTTATATTTTGCCACCTTACGGGTGGCCACCCGCAGGGTGATATCTTGATGTTTTGAATCTTAATCGTATGCCTCACATAAAACCAGACGTTGAAACATTTGCAAAAATTAAAGTGATTGGGGTCGGTGGTTCCGGCGGTTCAGCTGTTGACCGTATGGTACGTGCAGGTATTGCGGGTATTGAGTTTGTGGTGATGAATACAGATGTGCAGGCGCTGCATCACAATGCTGCATCGCGAAAACTACATATCGGTAAAACAGTTACTCGTGGTCTTGGCGCTGGTATGGATCCAGAACAAGGTAAACGTGCGGCTGAAGAGAGCCAAAACGATATTCGTGAAATCGTCAAAGATACTGACATGGTATTTATTACATGTGGATTGGGTGGTGGTACTGGATCGGGTGCATCTCCTGTCATTGCACAGATTGCAAAAGATGCAGGTGCTCTCACTGTGGGTGTAGTGACACGACCATTTAGTTTTGAGGGACAGCAACGTGTGGCGATTGCTGATGATGCGTATGCGGCATTGGCACGGAGTGTGGATGCAATTATCACTATCCCAAATGATCGTATTTTACAAATCATTGACAAAAAAACATCCATGTCTGATGCATTTAAGATTGTGGATGATGTGTTGCGTCAGGGGGTGCAGGGGATTTCAGAAATTATTACTGTACCTGGGCTTATCAATGTGGATTTTGCGGATGTGCGTGCGATTATGAAAGACACAGGATCAGCATTGATGGGAATTGGTATTGCAAGTGGTGATGATCGTGCGGTAGAGGCAGCCAAAGCAGCGATTAGTAGTCCGCTACTTGAGCTTTCTATTGATGGTGCTCGTGGCATCCTCTTTACGATCACTGGTGGGACCAATTTGGGTATGCAAGAGGTGGCAGAGGCGGCCAAGATTATCACCAACTCAGCAGATGAAGGGGCAAAAGTTATTTTTGGTGCAGTAATCGATGAGACAATGGGTGATGATATTCGTATTACTGTTATTGCAACTGGTTTTGAAGATACTGCGCAACGTTTTGCGCCAAAACGAGATACATTTGAAGAGGAAACACGTTCGGTGTTGACACAGAAGAAGAGTTTTTATTCTCCTACTACGTTTCGAAAACGTCCAGAATTTAGTACACCTGTTGTGGCACCAGTATCACGTGTTGTTGAGTCAGGTCAGGATGATGAGGATGAAGAGGAAGAAGATGAGGAGGAGGTACAGCTTCCTACACCATTTATTTCTCGTCCAGTAGCTGCATCAGCACAAGCTGCTCCGTTATTTCCGCAACCTCGACCATTTGTAGAACAACAGCGCACTATATCAGCAAAGGTGGACGATGATGATGAAGAAGATTTGGAGATCCCTGCGTTTTTGCGAAAAAAAATGGGTGGAAGGTAAGAAATATTGTAACACTACAATACAAAAACACATGCCACATCGTACATAGGGTGGGTTAGTGTGTTTACGCGTTGTAGTGTTTTTGTGTTGCAGTACATAACTATTATATGGCACTGTACGCTCGATACTTCTCTATGGTATACTATTTCACATATGCACTGTCCAGTTTGTAAATCCAAAGAGACGCGTGTACTTGACTCTCGTATGACTGAAGACGGAATGGTTGTTCGTCGTCGTCGTGAGTGTGCCACATGTGAATATCGTTTTTCAACACATGAGGAAATTGAGCTTCTCGATATTGTGGTTATAAAAAATAATGGAGCGCGTGAAGCCTATGATCGGAGCAAGCTTGAGGCTGGTATATTGCGGTCATTGGTCAAGCGTCCATATACACAGGAAAGTTTTCATAATCTTATTCATAGTATTGAGCGTGACATCCAAAAACAAAAACAACGTGAGATTACAAGTAAAATGCTTGGAGAAATTGTGATGAAATGGTTGATGAGGTTTGATACAGTCGCGTATATTCGTTTTGCCTCAATTTATCGTGCATTTGCCGATGTAAAGACATTTGAAAAAGAAATTCGCTCATTACCAAAGGGGAAGCGGGTGGAGTGATGTCGGTATGGAGCGATAGGCGGTGATAAGACGATATTGTGGTGATATTTTTTATATCACTATCGCTATGTATCGCAACATATCATTTTTGTATTCTTTTCAATATATCTTGTAATGCCTCGATGTACTCAAACTAACTCACTTCGTCTCACTATACACTACATATGCTCGAACAACCCTCAATCAACCTAGAAGAAAAACTCAAGCAACAGCAAGAAATGTTGGAGGTAATCATGAAACAAAATAAAAAAATTCAACGACGTTTGACACTTATTGTGGTGGCAGGATATGTGAAATTTTTTCTCGTACTTTTTCCACTATTAGCAGCTATATTTTTTTTGCCACCGCTATTAAAGCAGGTGACACAACAATATAGCGCATTATTTGATATCTCATCGGGCACAAACGGACAAAATGGTACATTTGATGCTGCTGCAATTCAAAAAGCAGTAGGAGATCTGTCGCCAAAAGACGTACAAGAGATTTTGGGTGTAATTGGTCGATAGTATATGCCTCATATTGCTCAGACAAAAATTGTTGCAACGCTTGGTCCAGCGTGTGCAGATAAAAAAATACTGTCGCGCATGATTGATGCTGGGATGAATGTAGCACGCATCAATTTTTCTCATGGTACACACGAGAGTAATGGAAAACTCATCGCGACTGTTCGTGCGCTTGCAAAAAAACAAAAGAAAACAGTCATGATTTTGCAGGATATTCAGGGACCAAAAATGCGTCTGGGGGTACTGCCAGAAGCAGGGATTGTGCTGAAGCCAAATCAGTCCGTTGTATTTTCTACTGATTTGGTCAGTGCTGCAAAAAAGGGACATATCCCGCTTGATGTGCCAAAACTAGAGACCTTTTTAAAAAAAGGCGAGCGGATATTGATTGCTGATGGAACGATTGAGGTGGTTGTGACAAAGATAATAAAAAAAGAGATTGAAGCAAAGGTGGTAGTTGGTGGTACAGTCTTTTCACACAAAGGACTCAATTTTCCTGATTCTATTATTCCACTACGTCCACTGACGCAAAAAGATAAAGATGATTTACAATTTGGTGCGAGTATCAATGTGGATTTTGTTGCAATTTCGTTTGTGCAAAAACCAGAGGATGTGGTGGAGGTGCGTGAATTGCTGCAGAAATATCATAAAGCAGTGGGGGGTACAACCACAGTACCGCATATTATTGCAAAGATAGAACGTCGTGAAGCAGTGGATTGTGCAGAAAAAATACTGGCAGTAGCGGATGGTATCATGGTGGCACGAGGAGATTTAGGTCTTGAGATTCCAGCAGAGGAAGTGCCTGTTATTCAAAAAACATTGATTCATCAAGCAATAACACAACATAAGTCAGTGATAGTCGCGACACAGATGCTCGATTCAATGCAACATTCTCCTCGACCAACACGAGCAGAGGTGTCTGATGTGGCCAATGCGGTGATTGATCATACTGACGCGGTGATGCTTAGCAACGAAACAGCATCAGGATCGTATCCTGTTGAGTCGGTAGAGATGATGTATCGTATTATTGTTGAGACAGAAAAGTCGTTGTTTGATGATGGGGTACTGAGCACATCTCAACGTATTTCCGTACCCACAGACGAAGCGCTTGGGGTGATTGCGGCACATATCAGTGGTATGATTGATATTGGGGCTATTGTTGTTCTCTCTGATGATGATACGCTCTCTCGTACTATCTCTCGTCAACGTCCAGAGGTGGTAGTATATCGTATTGTCTCGCAGCAGGCACATATCAGACATGCAGCATTATGCTGGGGTGTGATACCACTTGTGGTGGCAAAAAAACAACCAAAGATAATGGTGCACTATGCATTGACATATTTGGTCAAACAGCATTTGGTACAGAAAAGACAGTCGATCGTGGTGGTTCTCTCACATGTGACTATGTCTGGTCAACAAGTGCATACTGTTGAAATTATTCGTACGTAAGTATTATATGAATGTGGTTCGACGTTTTTTTATTTTTGTTGTTGTGTGGTGTCTTGGGTGTTTACCTGTGATGCCTGTATTTGCACTTCAAGAAAGTGCTCACTATAGAGTTCAAAATGGCGCTGTTGGAACACTCGGTGGACAAGCATCATCGGGTTCTTTTCAGCTTAATTCTGGGGGTATTTCTCCTGGTGGTAGTGCACAAAGTGGTAGTTTTGATATTCAAGCTGGAGCTGCGTTTATAAATAATGTTGATGAGGTAATACCTCCTACACCAGGTCCATCGGGCGGGGGAGGTGGAGGTGGTGTGCGAGATGAGACGACACCTCCAGAACTTGTGTCATATCGCATATTTCATATTTCTACCAATACGGTACGGGTTATTTACACAACCAATGAACTTGCTGTGACTTTTGCCCAGTACAGTAGCGGTGCTGTATTTGATCGATCTACGCCACTAGAGATGAGTCATGCGACGACACACGAAGTCTATCTGACACAACTGGCACCTGGTACACGATATGCACTGCGTTTTTTTATGCGTGATGTAGCGTACAACACTGCTGTATCTGAGACAGTATTTTTTACGACACGATCTGAACAAACAGCGGTACCAAATGTATCATCTCTGTCGGCGCGTAGTGTGAGTACACAAGTATCATTGAGTTGGAATAATCCTGTGTATGATCAGCTCGGTGAGATACTGGTGATGCGTGGTGGGCAGGTTGTTTTTGTAGGAAACGCAACATCATTTACGGATACGACTGTAGTCTCTGGACAATCATATACATACACTGTGTATGTTCGTTCGATAGATGGACGTCAGTCTTCGGGTGCGCTTATTTCAGTGACTGTTCCACGTGTTCCAACTGTATCTACCTCGACACCTGTCGTACCAAGTGAACCAATACAAGAGGTTCCTCAAGTGACGCCCCCAGAGACAACATCAACAATACCGATTACCTTTCCATTTTTTGGACCAGAGAAGCCAGTGTTTATCCCAGCACAACCACCTGCGTTACCAGAGCACGTACAACCGGTTATTGATATCAAAAAACTTTCAGATGATGTCATATCGCTCTACAGTATTACAACGCAAGTGACAGAAACACAGACAATTAAATTTTGGCAAACAATCACTACTATTTCGGATGTCTCACGTACTGCGATTGAGCGGCAGGTAGGAAATATTTTTGACAGTATTGGTCAGATTGATTTTTCAAAGGTGAGTTTGTTGCCAAAAGAAAAAATAGCAGAACTTGAGACGTCGCTCAATGTGAGTATTCCAGATGTCTTTTTGAAACAATCAGGTCCGTTTG
>CALMAY010000011.1 GCA_937861125.1 uncultured bacterium
CTCTCCTCGGTATAAAACTCAAGCACATCATCCATCATGATCTGATCTCGTCCTTCATAGCGTACACCACACTCAGTTCCAGCTGGTCCTTCTTTAATTTCAGATTTTGCTTGCTGCACTTTAACAATTTTTCCCATACCCACAATCTGTCCATCACGTTTGATACGGACAAAACAGTTCTTGATCACTTTACCGCTCTCCACACGTCCACCCACCGTCATTGCACCACGTTCAGTGTGAAAAATACCCATAATTTTCATGTTACCAATCTCCGTAACAATCTTTTCAGAATCAAGCATTTTTTCCAACTCACCTTTGACCCATTCAATGAGATGGTAAATCACCTCATACTTCATATACACCACTCCCTTGGTACGCATCATCTCTTCACTTGATCCTGTTGTGTTGACGTGAAATCCAACCATGGTTGCACCACCGTTGGATGCTTTTTCCACATCACCTTCAGTGATATTACCCAATCCTTTTCCAACAATTTTGACACCCACTTCATCATGTTTGATTTTTTCTAACGATCCGATAATTGCCTCGAGACTTCCGAGCACATCTGCTTTGATATACAGATCAAGTGTCTTTTTACCACCAGTGCCATCTTCATCATCATTTTCATGTGCTTTGACAATTGTATGACGCTCAGCACCAGTCTGACGCATCTCTTTGACACGAGCATCGATCATTGTTGCAGTCGCAGCACTCGCCACATCCAAAATATCACCAACTTCAGGTGCAGCTTTGAAACCAATAATCTGTACAGGCGTTGATGGTGGAGCTACTTCCAGCTCTTTGCCACGATCACTGCGCATCGCACGCACCTTACCATAAATTTCTCCATTAACAACCAGTGGATCACCTTTTTTGAGTGTTCCTGACTGGATCAGTACAGTTGCTACCGGACCAATATTTTTGTCTTTGTGTGATTCGATAATCGTGCCCACTGCTGGCATTGTTGCATCAGCAACAATTTCCTCACTACGCATATCAGCTACGAGCAACAATACATCGAGCAATGTATCAATGTTGAGTTTTTCTTTAGCAGAGATTTCTACAAACGGTACATCCCCTCCCCAATCTTCCGCAATAATATTTCTCTGGGAAAGCTCACTTCTCACACGCTGTGGGTCTGCACCTGGTTTATCAATCTTGTTCATCGCCACAACAAATGGCAATTTTGCTGCACGAATAATTTGGATTACTTCATCAGTCTGCGGCTTGACACCATCATCCGCTGCCACAACCAAAATCGCAATATCAGCGACCTTGGCACCACGACTACGCATCACAGTAAAGGCCTCATGTCCTGGTGTATCGATAAAAGTAATTGGACGTTCTGCCTTGGTCTTTGGATCTTTCCAAACTGTTTGATACGCACCGATGTGCTGTGTGATACCACCTGACTCTCCAGCAACCACATTGGTTTCGCGAATGGTATCGAGTAATTTTGTCTTACCATGATCCACGTGCCCCATCACAACGATAACTGGTGGACGCATTTCTTTATGTTGTGCATTCGCAAGCGCACGCTCCAGCACTGCCCCACGCTCATCTTCAATTGGTTCGGTCTCTTGCGCATTGCCGCCCTCACGCTCAACATTGAACCCAAGCTCTCCTGCCATAATCGAAGCAGTATCAAAATCAATGTATTGGTTCTGATTTGCCAAAATACCATTTTTCATGAGCTCCGTAATCACCTCAGTAAGTGATAACTGCAATTTTTCTGCGAACTCACGAACAGTTACCTTTTCACCAAAAGAAACAGTATGACCACTTTGTTTACGCAGTTCACGTTCGAGACGTTTGCGTTCTTCTTCTTCTTTCTTGCGCTGTTCTTCGAGCTCTTTTTTGATAAAACGCCAGCGTTTAATAATTTGAGTCGCTACCTTGTCATCCACCTTGATCGCACGCGCACCAATATCAAAACCATATTTTGGAAGTACTTCAAA
>CALMAY010000012.1 GCA_937861125.1 uncultured bacterium
ATCGATCATCAGATCATTTGATCATGCAAAAGCATATGGTGTCTATTAATAGAATATACAATCTCTCTCTCCAACTTTTATTGGCGATATTTCCACACTCAACCGCTTGGATATATTTTGATCCCGTGATTGACGGGGTAAAGTGGCAGTATGGAACGTTGCTTTGGTATGCAAGCGAGGCAGTACTAGCTGTATGTGTGATGTCGTGTTGTCTTTTTTTGTACACGCATCATATTCGTGGCAAGCAGATACAGTTTCATTGGACCAAGGAGCGTTTGTTTGTGCTGTCACTTGCAGGTTTTTGTGCGTATTTGTATGGTCGATCTTTTTTTACACTCTACCCAGATATCGCGTTGCAGCAGTCTGTGCATGTGCTCGAAGCGATATTGTTTTTTTTCTGTATACTTTTTTCACCAGTGGAAAACAAAGCGCTTGTTCGTGCGGTAGTATTGGGCGCTGTCTTGCAAGCAATACTTGGACTCTCTCAATTTTTTCTACAAACTACGTGGAATTCGACACTGCTTGGCACGAGTGCTCATCTTGCGGCGGAGGCAGGGAGCAGCGTCGTCGTAACTGAGGGTGAGCGGTGGTTGCGGGCGTATGGGACGTTTGCACATCCAAACATTTTTGGGGGGTATCTTGCGTTGGTGCTTGTGTTGTTTTTGTATAGTTTTCAGTCTCCAGTCTCAAAACAAATCTCAAATTTCAAATTTCAAATTTCAAATAGTGTCTTGGTTGTTGTGTTGACCGCGGGTATTTTTGTTTCTTTTAGTCGGAGTGCTTGGATTGCGTTGTTTCTGGGTGTACTCATTTTGTCATTCCGACTGAAACGACCAGAGGGAGTGAAGTGGAGGAATCCCTTTCTTACTCCGTTGAGTCAGAACGAAGTGAAAAGTAGTATTTTGACATCAAAGGGATCCTTCGCTATCGCTCAGGATGACAAAGACGTTACGAGTTACATGTTATATGCTACCTGTTTTATCACCTTTACGACTCTCTCAATCTTATTTTACCCGCTCATCACTACTCGTCTCGGTGCAACGTCAGTCAATGAACAGCAATCAATACATGAGCGTGTGAGTGGAAACAGTGAAGCGTTTGAATTG
>CALMAY010000013.1 GCA_937861125.1 uncultured bacterium
CGTGCCAAAAAAATGCATCAGACTGGTGCCGAGCGCCACACGATTGTCAAAGCACATGAAAATGATGATGAAGATGGTGAAGGTGGAAAGAAAACACTTAACCTTTATATCAAAGCCGATGTGCTCGGAAGTCTTGAGGCGATTATCGGATCACTCGAAAAAATCAAACACGATGAAGTAGGTGTCAAAATTGTTGGAAAAGGTCTAGGTAATATCACTGAAGGTGATGTTGATAAGGCGATGAATGGTGGTGCGACCATGATTGGATTTCATGTCAATCCGATTGGCTCAACAGAGGAGATGATGCGTACCAAAAATGTACCATACAAACGGTACGAAGTTATTTACCACATGATTGAGTGGGTCAAAGAAGAGTTGGAAAAGATGCTTGATGATGAAAAAATTGTCACAGAAGTAGGTAACATGAAAATCATGGGTATCTTCCATACTGAACGTGGTGCGATGACGGTTGGTGGACGTGTTGAGAGTGGTAAAGTTATCAAAGATTGTTTTGCTAATATCAAACGCGATGGTGTTATTATTGGTCGTGGAAAAATTGTCAAAGTGCAACAAGCAAAATCTGAAGTCAAGCAAGCTCCGGCGGGAACTGAGTGTGGTGTGCGGTTTGAGGGACGTGATGTGATTATGATGGATGATATCCTGGAGTTCTTTACTGAAGAGCGTAAGGCACGTAAGATTGTGTTTGAGGAATAATACCTGTGCATAAAAAAGAGACACTTACGTAGTGTCTCTTTTTTTTGTTTCTACAGAGAGAAATTTATCTGAAGTTGATGGGTATTGAATCATTGAAACTAGAGGTGTACAATGTATATCTACAAGGGTTTAAAAAGGTATATATACTCATGTGTTTCTTTTTTAATTCTTTATGTTCAATACTATGGAGTATACATTTAATGAAGCAAATTTTGATGCAGAAGTAGTACAATCAACTGTGCCTGTCTTTATCGATTTCTGGGCAGTCTGGTGCGGACCATGCCAGATGATGGGGCCGATTGTTGAGTCTCTCGCGCATGAGATGGATAGTAGTAAGGTAAAAATCGGCAAGGTAAATGTAGATGAAAATACTGCGATTGCAGCGAAGTTTCAGGTACTCAGTATCCCAACATTTATCATGGTAAAAAACGGAGTGGAGGTGGACCGTACTGTCGGTGGTATGACCAAGGAAAAACTCCAGGCGTTCATCGAAAAAAACCTCGCATAATCATTCTTTACAAGAAATGGGAAACGGCTTACACTATTAGTGTAAAATCGTTTTCCATTTTTTTATTTTTTGTATGAGTACTGCTTTTGAAAATGCAATGAAACAACTTAACACTGCTGCTAACATTTTGAAATTAGATCCAGCTGTATTGTTGCGTCTCCAATCACCTGACCGTGTGGTTCGTGTCTCGATTCCGGTTGTGATGGATAGTGGCGAGACAAAAGTATTTACCGGCTACCGCAGTCAGTACAATAATTCGCTGGGTGTGTATAAAGGTGGTATTCGTTACCACTGGAATGTGTCTGAAGATGAGGTGATGGCACTCTCATTTTGGATGATGGTGAAATGTGCGACGGTGGGTTTGCCATTGGGTGGTGGTAAGGGTGGTGTGATTGTCAATCCAAAAGAGTTGAGTAAAGGTGAGCTTGAGCGACTCTCTCGTGGATATGTGCAAAAACTGTATCCGTTTTTGGGATCACACATTGATGTTCCTGCGCCTGATGTGTACACAACACCAGAAATCATGGGATGGATGCGTGACGAGTTTGAAACACTGATTGGAAAACCAGATCCAGGGATGATTACTGGCAAGGCGATTGCTGATGGGGGGAGTGAGGGGCGAAGTTTTGCGACTGCGCAGGGGGGAGTCTATTGTACGATTGAACTGGCAAAGAAAATGGGGCTGAAACCAGAAGAGACAACCGTTGCGATCCAAGGTTTTGGAAATGCCGGTGCACACATGGCACGGAT
>CALMAY010000014.1 GCA_937861125.1 uncultured bacterium
CGTCGGGCTTTAGCTTTTCGCTGATACCCTTGATGTTGCGTTGTCTCTTCCGACCGTCATTGAAGACCTGCTTGTACTCCTTGAGGGTGAACTTGTCGTATCTCACGATAATCGACACTAGGGCGACCTTTCTGATGAGGTTGCCTTCGTTGTCCACAGTGAGGATGCTTTCACCCTTTTCCACCTCCGTCAAGAGGTGTCGGAGGGTTTTTGCTGAATTTGTACCCCACAATTCAGTGGGGATATTGTGCATGTCGAGGAGCGCCCGAAGCTCCTCAACAGTAGCTGGTGTATTCACCAGAGTCCTGTCGGCACACCACGACATGTAGTATAGGCGACAGTCAAGAATAACAAAAAGAAAGAGGTTTGTCAATATTTAAAAGTGAATAAAAATCCCATACCATTCGGTACAGGATTTTATTTTTTATGTTGTTTTGTTAGATATTTTTCACCACCAACTTACTCCCATATTTCTTCCTCGCCGCCTTCAATTTCGATTCAGTTAATAATCCAATCTGTGCTCCGAGATGCCCCATCACACTGTTGGCATTGAGAATGCCGTTCTGTAGTGCGGTGACGATGTCTTGGCTTTGGAGTATGGCGTGGAGAAATCCAGTGGAGAATGCATCGCCAGCGCCAGTTTTGCCGACTGGATTGGTTTCGAGTGCCTTGATGTGGTACTGCGCCTGTCCGTCACCTGCTGTTGCACCACGATCACCGTCTGTGATGACGACGATGTCGGTACCAAGTTTGCAGAGGTGTTGGATCGCTTTCTTTTCGTTGCTAAATCCACTGAGCGCGTAGGCTTCTTCTTTGTTGAGGAGGAGGAGATCGGTGTAGGGGGTCATCTTTAGAATTTCTTCTTTGCCGTGAGCGATTTGGTAACTTCCTGGATTCATCGCGACAAAAATTTCTGGATGTTTGGTGAGATGTTTGATGAGCTGTGTTTGAAGTTTTTCAAATGACGCACCGAGCGATGTGTAGTAGATTGCTTGTGTTGGTTTGAGTGATGGGAGCACGTAGTTTCTTTTTGATTTTCCGCTGAGAATGGTGCGTTCACCCAGGACGTTGAGGACGACACTATAGCGTGTGTCATGAGGAACAAAACGAGTGAGTGATGTGTCTACTTTTTCACTTTTGAAATGGTCCGCTATCATGTGACCATTGATATCATCTCCGAGTTCTGTGACAATACTCGTTTTGTGTCCCAGACGTG
>CALMAY010000015.1 GCA_937861125.1 uncultured bacterium
TGACTGTCAGGATATCCTCACTGTGGACGCTGCAGCTCGCTGTGGCAATGGAAAACGTGATGTGGATGCCAGTGGAAATTGGATTGAGGCATGTGATACGAGAACGGATGGCTCTGTCACGATATTGGCAAACGGTAATACTGTAGCAGGATGTACAGACATGGGTTCGCGTACTTGTGAAAATAGTTGTCAGACGTATGTGGATAATTGTGTGTCATGCACAGCAAGTTCATCCCCACAAATTGTTGGATTTGCGACACCACAAATAGCGGTATTAAATCCAATGGTAGGTAGTGCAGTGAGCGACTCTGGGCAAGAATGGGCAGATACAGTGGATACATATTTTTATAGACCATCCGCACTGTCTCCGACGGGCCTGTTCTTTGATTTCAATAACGAAGATTTGGGTAATTATGCACAGTATCAAAATATTTTTTATGATTCAGAGAAACGTGTTATGGCGGATAATCAGTGTCGAGATCAGTATCGTATTGGTTTTAATAATCATTATTTTGTTGCAACTATTTCACCTGATGTTACTTCGTCAACTGAGAAATACGATGTATTTCCATATGTGGTTGGTGGGGAATTTGGTATAGTAAAAAATGAATATGTTGTCTCTCCAGCAGTGCCAACAGGTACTTATCGTGTTGTCGTACGATGGACAGACAAAGAGAATGCCACTGCTAATTTTACACTCAACGCCTTGAGTGATAGATTTGCGTCAAGTACAATTGATGGTGATGAAAAATTGATTACATATATGAGTGCACGCATGCGTAGTGGGCATCCGCTTGTAACAATGATCGGAGGAAGCCAGGCAAATTTTATCTGTAATGAAATAACATTGGTAAATGGTGCAGGTAGATATCCGTTTATGCACTGGTGGCCCGTGTGTGATGGATATTTGCAACACAATGGAAATAGTAGTATTTTTGTTCATGATATTGTTGGGGTTGAAAAACAATTTGTTCATTCTATGACTATTGATACGTCGGTACTTAACTCTACAAACACAAAATCAATTGCGCTGTATGTTAATGCGATTAGTGCTGGTTCTCCGATGACAATTAATGAGTTTAAGAATCGTGACATCAATGTGGATGTATACACGCACCATGTCGATCAAGATCCAACCTATTCTATTTATGGACCAACATATACGTTTTCTATCAAGAACGCACAACGTAGTGCTAATCCAGATGCTCCATTTTGGCATGTGTTTAATTTAGTGAAACAGGGCGGGGTATATGTGGTACAAGAGCCAGTGTCAACATCTGAACAAACAAGTGGTTCAATTGTGACAGATATATGTAGTATTCGTGGACAGATGCCGTTAGATACAAGTAAATGTAGACCATAATACATATGACTATTGATTTTTTAAAAACATACGGATTTCGCTTGATGGTTACTCTGGTAGTTTGTATGGTTATTTTTGTTGTAGTTAGATTTCTTTTTTTGAAAGATAATGGGGTACAACATACAAATGATATAATGGATATTCATCTTGAGGAGAGTGGTAATAGTGAAACTGCTATTGACCCACTTCCTGACGATAAAGACAGAGATGGTTTGACCGATCAAACAGAAAAAGATATGGGGTTGTCGGAAGTGTTGCCAGATACTGACAATGATGGTTTGCATGATAACGACGAACTTACTGTGTTTAAGACCGACCCGCTTAAATTTGACACTGATAGTGACGGGTATGGTGATGGATGGGAAGTGCTCAAAGGATACGACCCTGCTGGTCCGGGTAGGGTGGTG
>CALMAY010000016.1 GCA_937861125.1 uncultured bacterium
CCAATATTAAAATAATTCGTAAATGGGGTGTTTGGGAATAAAAAGATTCCAGGCATCAAACTCCAAACAGATTCCAGATTATAAAATAAAGTATTTTTAATCTAGAGTTTTAAATCTGTTTGTAAACTGGTGCCTGGAATCTGTTGTCATTGGCGTATTATTTGTTGTTGTTTTTACCAATGGATGCGATCGTCTCCCAAATCTTCTCCAAAGTTTCTTCAATTGTTCCACCCACCGTAAACCCAGCAGCCTTCTTGTGTCCACCACCACCCAAGTTCTTGGCGATGGCACTCACGTCAATATCATCGCGTGTGGTGCGAAAACTTCCTTTGACTTCATTGGTGTCGAGTTCTTTGAGTACTAGTGCTGCTTTGCCTTCTCCCATGATATTGAGCATATTAGCAACACCCTCGATATCACTTTCTGTTGCGTTGAAATCAGTCAAATCTTTTTGGGTAATATAGGTGTAGACGATATCGTGTTCGTCGTGTCGTTGTAGTCGTGCCAATACCTCACCCCAGAGTTTGAGTGTGTTGGTCGAGAGGTCTTTCATGGTTAAGTTTTGGATCACGTCAAGGCGTGCACCACGAACAATGAGGTCGCTGGCTGCACTGAGAGACTTGATTGTTGTCGCAGCGTTGGTAAAGTTGCCCGTATCTGTGACAAGTCCAGTGAGGAGGCAAGTCGCGAGTTGTTTGTCGATTTTGATATCGTTGACTTTGCAAAACGTGTAGAGAATTTCCGTCGTGGATGCGGCAGTTGTTATGACGAGGTTGAGGTCGCCAAAATAAGCGTTGGTTGCGTGATGGTCGATATTGATAACGGTGATACGGTTGCGATGTGTGTCGATGTAGTCTTTGATACCAGCATACACGAGATCTCCTGAGTCCACGACAACAACAGTATCAAAATGTTCTTGTGTCCAGATTTCTGGGTCAATGGTGAGTTCTTTGGCACGGGGGATAAAGTCATATTTTTTTGAACTATCCGTTGCACAAAATACGAGATGAGGGATAGAGCAGTTTTGAAGGATATGCATGAGTGCTGTCGCAGATCCGAGTGCATCACCGTCTGGATTTTTGTGGGGAATAATAATGACACCCTTGGCTCCCAAGAGTTTCTGATAGATCTGTTTGGCGATTCGCTCAGGCATATACTTTTGTTCAACAAGAACGCGGAAGGTTACCATAGTGTAGCATAGATTGTCAAGGGTTGCTTGGGTTCTCGGGTATAGTGTATACTATGCTCATTCTTTTGGTATGTATCTCAAATCCCTAGAAATCGTCGGATTCAAATCATTTGCCAACAAAACGACCCTCACGTTTGATAAAAGCGGGAAGGGTCCGTTTAGTGTTACGGCGATTGTAGGACCAAATGGATCGGGAAAGAGTAATGTCTCGGATGCGATTCGCTGGGTGATGGGAGAACAAAAAATGAGTAAGCTCCGTGCCAAGAAAAGTGATGATCTGATCTTTGGTGGCTCTGAACACAAAGGCAAGATGGGGCTCGCCAGTGTCGTGATGACGCTTGATAATAGTGATCATCGCGTGGATATGCCACACGAAGAGATCGTGCTCGCGCGCAAAATGTATAGTACCGGGGAGAGTGAATATCTCATTAACAATGCACAGGTGCGACTTTTGGATATTCAACTGTTGCTTGCTAAAGCACAGTTTGGTCATGGTTCATATAGCGTGGTGGGGCAGGGTGTGATTGATGAGATGTTGCTCCAGTCGCCGGCGGACCGTAAAGATTTTTTTGATGAAGCGGTGGGTATCAAAGAGTTTCAGATCAAACGTCACCAAGCAGCACTCAAGATGGATCGCACACGTGAGCACATCACTGAGGCAGAATTGTTGCTCAACGAATTGACCCCACGTCTGAAGACGTTGACACGACAGATGGAGAAGCGTGCGCAGCGCGAAGAAATTGAAGCGCAGCTGCGCGGATTGCAGGAGACATATTTTGGGACACTGGCACATGAGTATGCTCGTCGTGCGAGTGTGGTGCGTGAAAAACTCTCTACTGCAACTCTTTCATATACAAAGACTGAGCAGGAATTGACGACAGTGCAAACTGAGCTTGCTACACTAGCCAAAGAAGAATCGCAACGCGATGCTTTTGGTGCACTCGAGCGTGAGTATGCACAACTGATGAATAAACAGCATGATCTCGAACGTCAGCAGGCGATGCTCGCAGGACGCAAACAAAGTGAGTATGTTAATCTGGGTAAACAAAATATTGCGTGGCTCAATGAACGCCTCGGTACGCTCAAACGAGATGAGTCACAAAAACAAATGGATATCGATGAGCTCTCACAGCTGATCTCACAGCTTGAGACAGCTCTGAGTAGATCTCAGGTAGAATATGATCAGATCCAGCTTGAGCGCATGCAAAAAAAGACAGCACTCAGTAACGCCGAACGTCGTTTGTTTGAGAGTCGCAGTGAGCAGACAGTGATGCAGTTTAGTGGGTTGCGCGCAGTCCAATCACTGCTTGATAGAGGCAATGATCTGGGCAAAGTATTTGGGACACTCGCACACCTCGGAAAGGTGACACCTGATTTTGTACAGGCGCTGGATGTCGCTGCGGGTCAGTATCTCTCGTCTCTCGTAGTCGAGAGTGACACTGTGGCACAGCGAAGTATCGAGTATCTGCGTGAACGTGAGCTCGGTACTGCGACCTTTTTGCCACTCAACACGATTACTGCACGTCCAGTCCCATTTGATGTCGAGTCACTCAAGCGTGAACGCGGTGTCTGTGGATTGGCGATTGATTTGGTAGAGTATGATGCTCGATTTGAGCAGATTTTTTCATTTGTTTTTGGGTCCACTCTGATTGTCGAGGATATCGATGTGGCACGACGAATTGGATTTGGCAAGGTACGTATGGTGACACTCGATGGTGATATCATCGAGCGTCAGGGTGTGATGAAAGGTGGATATCGCAAACGCGGAGCTGATTCGCTCAGCTTTGGTCGTCAGGGAGGTTTGCGCGGTGCGAGCTCAGCTGCAGAAAACGAAGCGGCAGTCAAAACACTTCACGAAGAAGTCGCTGCGATAGAGCGAGATCACATGGCAGTGGATATGCGTCTGCGCAACGAACAGACAGAGCTCGAGATGAGTCGTCGTGAGCGAGATCTGCGTCTGGAGGCACTGCGTGCAGTCGAGCAGGAGCGATCAAAGGTAGAACAAGAACTCTCACTGCAAAACATGTCTGAATCAGAATTTGCAGAGATTAAAAAACAATTTGGTGCACAAGAAGAGGAGATGCAACATCAGATTGTTGAGCTCGGTGAACTTGTCGCACAGGTGCAAGCAAAAATGGCTTCATTTCAAGAAGCAGAAGAACAAAAGAAACGTCGTGTCTTTGCACTCCAAGATAGTATGCAGCAGATCCAGACACGTCTCTCTGCATTGATTCAAGAAAAAAATAGTTGTGAAGTCGAGTTGGCAAAACTGACCACCAAAGAAGAAGATGTGGCCAATGAACTCTATCAAGAGTTGCATATCTCTCTGGCACTGTTGCGTGAGCGTGAGATCGCTGTGGTGGATATGTCGACGCTCGAATCAGTTCAGGTGGAGATTCAAAAATGCAAATACCAACTCACATTGATTGGTGGAATTGATGAAGAAGTCGTGCGTGAATATGAAGAAACCAAAGCACGTCACGACGGACTCTCTCTTCAGCTCACTGATCTGCACAAAGCACTAGAAGATGTCACGACACTGATCGAAGAGCTTGATGGTATGATGAAAAAACGTCGTGACAAAGCATTTAAACAAATTCGTAAAGAGTTTGAGCGATATTTCTCTATTTTGTTTGAAGGTGGTTCGGCTGATTTGGTTGAGGTATATGGTGTTGAAGGGGAGAAGGAGAGTAGCGAAGTTGACGGAGTTGGAGAAGTTGTCGAAGATGCTGAGGTAGAGTCATCAACAAAAACGAAAAAGAAAAAAGTATTGATCGGAATTGATGTGGTAGCCAATCCACCGGGAAAAAAGATCAAACATATCCAATCTCTCTCAGGTGGAGAGCGTACCATGACTTCGATTGCGCTGGTCTGTGCGATTTTGCGGGTCAATCCGTCACCGTTTGTGGTGCTCGACGAGGTCGAGGCGGCACTCGATGAGGCCAACTCATTGCGTCTGACACGGATTCTGCACGAGCTCTCCGAAGCCTCTCAGTTTATCCTCATCACTCACAACCGTGCGACGATGCACTCAGCAGACGCCCTCTATGGTGTCACAATGGGCAATGATGGAACGAGTCGACTGCTCAGTGTGAAGCTCGAGCAGGCGAAGGTGATGGTGGAGTAGAGTTTACCTCCCCCCAACCCCCTCCTTGTTAAGGAGGGGAGCTTTCCACCAGTCTCGTTACACTCCTCCCCTTACCAAGGGGAGGGCGGGGAGGGGTCTCGGCACCTGTTTCCCTTGACTTTTCCTACATAATCACGTATACTCCTCCTACCGTCAAAACTCTCTGTACGCCTAGCACCACGAATGCAAAGGGGTACACACCAAGGTTTTTATTAGAAATTAGATATTAGAAATTTGTCATTTCAAACATTATGTTGATGATTCGTTTTCAACGCATCGGTAAACTCAAAAGTCCAAGTTACCGCCTTGTCGTTTCAGAAAAAAACAAAGATCCACAAGCTGGTCAGATGGAGAACCTCGGTCACTATGACCCAACCCAGAAACCAAAAGTGATCTCACTCAAAACTGATCGTATTCTCTACTGGATCAGTAAAGGTGCTCAACCTTCAGCAACTGTCAACAACTTGTTGGTAAACCAAGGTATTATCAAAAGTAAAAAACAGAAATCAGTAGCAATTTCAAAGAAACGTGCCAAAAAGCTTGAGGCAAAGAAACCAAAAGCGGAATAATATTTCTCACTATATAAAAACCTCCGATTTTGTTGGAGGTTTTTGATTTTACATAACATTGAGTATATGCGAAGTTTCTGATTTTCCCTTTGATAAAATTGGCGATAGCCTATCAAAGGGAAAATCAGAAATTTGGGTGAAAGAAATCTGTACTCATTATTATTTTTCTCTAAAGCGAAGCGAAAGAGAAAGTCTTTATCAATGCAGATTTCTGTAACCGCATATACTTTGTTAGGCGTCCCGCAAGGGCGCGGAGCGAATGCGTAGCGAGTTTAGATTTTAGCCTATTAAATTACGTTGATTTCAGATAAATCATTTTTTAATTGAACAATATTTTTAAAAACCAAACCCTGCATGCCAAGTGCTTCAGCCGCTTTAATATTCCTTTCATGATCATCAATAAAAAGCGTTTCTTCTGGTTTGGCGTTTAAGCTTTCTAAGGTTTTTAAATATGCTTCATTTTGAGGCTTTGGAAATTTAATATCGGCGGAAGAATACACAACGTCAAATATATCATTTAGTTTTCCTTTCTCACGTTTAATGTTCATCCATTCAATGGTTTCATTCGCTAGTACCCCCATTTTGTAACCTTTCTTTTTCATTTCAGAACATAAATCAAGCATATTCTGATTTACATCAATCAAACCATGGTAATCGCCAATAACGTTGTTAATATCGGACGTTGTATATTCTTTAACGGTTTTCCATACTGACTCGACATGTTCACTACCGTTTGCCATAGCATCCCAATGTTTATTCCAAATTTCCAAAGCCGATTCTTTCGGAATACCATGTTTAGAAAGCACAACCGTAAATATTGTATCGGCGTCTGTTCCTATAACACCGCCGAAATCAATTATAATATTTTTAATCATAAATTTAATAGGCTTAAATAAAGTATACTATGGGTATGTATGTGTATTCAAGAGGTGGGTATGAAAGTATAATTTTACCATCTCAGCACTCTGTTGACACCACCACTTTCCCTATGGTATTCTTTCTAGTGAAAGAGAACTGGCCGTTTCTTTGTTGATAAGAAGCGGTACTCCCGTCGACAGTT
>CALMAY010000017.1 GCA_937861125.1 uncultured bacterium
ACCGATCCTCCAGTCACTTTCTGTTTCGCTCAAAAGTTTGCCTCGTATACTTTCCCATGTTTCGTTGCGAGGGACAGATTGCTCGATCGGAGCTGCCCCTGGAAGTGTGTCGTTTTGACCAGCTGAGGCAGTTGAGATTTGTGTAGGAGTAGAAGATGCAGCTTTTTCTTTTGCTGCTTTTTTGGCGTCTTCTTGTTTGATCTCATAAAGTCTCACGAGACAATACAGCACAATAGTGATCCCTGCGATGAGGAGGATCGATGCAAGGATCTCGAGGAATGACAAAAATCCTTGAGAAAAAATAGGAGAAATGATGTGTCCCCACAACCATGAAAAGATAAATTCTACATTGAGAAATACCGGATCTGGTACAGATGATTGCATAGAGACATTATCTCACAGATTCTATCGTTTTGCCGAGTGCCAAAAGTGTTTGTTCACCAAATCGAGGCCCTATAAACTGAATACCAAAAGGGAGTCCTTTACTATCCTTACCAGATGGTACTGAGATTGCTGGATGCTGTGCGATATTTGCAGGTACAGTAAAAAGATCTGCAAGATACATTGCGACTGGATCGTTTGCTTTTTCTCCTATCTTAAACGCTACTGTTGGAGAGGTTGGTGTAACGATAGCATCATACTTTTCAAGAACTGTTTCTATCTCTTTACGAATTATTGCGCGAAGCGCTACAGCTTTGTTGTAATATGCGTCATAGTATCCATGAGAAAGAACGTATGTACCTGTGAGAATGCGTCGACGAACTTCTTTACCAAAAAGCGCCCCCCTAGTATCTCCATAAAAATCTTTGATTGACCCTGTACCAACACGATCTCCATACCGTACCCCTTCAAGACGCGCAAGATTTGATGATACTTCTGCAGGAATCAATATATAATAAACCGCCAAAGAATCTCCAAAATGTGGCAATTCAACTTCCTCAACAATAAAACCTTCTTTTTTAAGTTTTTCAACAGTCTGTTCAAAATTTTCCTTCACTTCTTGTTCTACACCTCCTTGTGTAAAAATACCTCGAGGGATAGCAAGTCTTTTTTTAAGAACGACTTCTCGAG
>CALMAY010000018.1 GCA_937861125.1 uncultured bacterium
CGCGAGACCACCATCGGCGGCTACGCCGTCTCATACTGCATGCCATGGGGGAATAGTCAAGGACGCTGCAGCATCGGCGGCTACGCAGTCGCAACAGACAACTCAGCACCCGGTACACTCAGCATGAGCATGAGCTCACCAAATACCGGCAGCGCCACCTGCGCACGATACACAACCCAAGGCAGTGTGACTATTCGCAACATCGACCCTGCAAAAGTTGACAGACTCGTGATCCGCAGAACCATCGCCATGTCGTGCGAAGCAGAACAAAGCACAAGCAACAGCTGCGTCGCAGGCTCTTGCGTCGGCACTCCTGAAAGCAACAGTTTCTCAAGAACATACAACGACATACTCCTCAGTAACAACGGCGCAGGATTCACGATCGACGCACCAGAAGGACGCACGATTGCAGTAACAAAAAATCCATATGACCTAGAAATCACTGCATCCACATACACCGCAAGTGCCGCAAGAAACCATGGCTGCACCACAAGCATCAGCATCACCGGGATCGAAACAACGCCACGCAACGGCGCAAGCACAACAACCACCACACCACCCACAACCATACCGCCCACAAACACTACGACAACTCCACCAGTCACAACATCGCACTGGTACGACTGGATCATCGGACTCTGGAACGACATCAAGAGGTGGATGGTGTGACGTCTCGGGCAAGATTTGAACCGGTCATACTCATCACACTCTTCCTCGTACTTGTGACAGGCGTCAGTGCGGCGAACGTAACAATCAACTGGAGCCAGAACGTTGGAACTGTGCGCCCTGATTTCATCGGCGGTAATACTCACGGCGACCATACAAACATGAGCTTTTTTGATATTGACGCGAATGGCGTTCTTGATACCCAAGTTAACGGGAGCGAACGATACCAAGTACTACTCGACACGGGAACAAAATTTTTTCGCATGGATGCCTACCTCGAGAGCAAATACGTCAGCGTTGCCAATCCTGATGTCGAAGCATGGCTCAACACCTCTGCTGCGTATAATGGTAGTTGGCAGAACGGGAGCAATACTCCATACTTTTGGAGTCAAGGAGTGAGCAACGGTGGATTGCGAGGGACTATAGCGAGAAGTACGACGGCTTACAATGGGTTGTACAGCGTGAATCTCACATCGCAAAACACCTACAGCATTTTCAATTTCTTTGACACAACCGCACTCATCAACAATACGCTGTACAACGTAACGCTTCAAGCTAGAAGTCCACTCAACGGCACCATCAAACTTCACATTCAGTACTTGAGCAATTTTAGCGACCTTTGCACGAGCGGTTTCGTGCAACTCTACGATAACTGGACTCGTGTAACGTGCAGCGCAACAACAACTGTTATTCCATCGCAAGGATTCCGGATCGTCATAGAAACGGCGAGCGCAAACAAAAGTGTGCTCTGGGACGCTTTCGAAATGCACCAAAACAATACTGAGTGGTACTACTTCAAGACAACCAACGCGAGCAACAAAGCAAACATCAACCGCGACGTTGCCGTCTTACAGAACTTGAGTGGCGATGAAAAAGTCATGGTCGTCCTCTCATACATGCCTCCAGCACAAGCGAACGTTTCAAGCCTTTGTATTTCGAGCGTTGACCGTTGCCCCCCAACCAATGCGACCAAATGGGCAACCATCGTCACAAGATACCTCGACACTATATCACCTAATGGCATATACGACAACAAAATCTACGCCGTCACATGGAACGAACCAGATCTGGCGAACTTCTGGCTGCCCGATCTCACTGACGCAAATCCTAACGCGACGAGAATAGCGCCTTTCGTTAACATGCACAATACTGTTTATGACGCAGTAAAATCGAGCCACCCCAATATTACATTTGGCGGTCCAGATGTTACCACGCTCCACACCGCGAGAAGTGCCACATTCCTCGAGTACTACCTCGCCAACACCACCGGAAAGAATGACTTTTATTCCTTCCACATCTACCAAGGACAGTACTCAAGTAACACAGACGCGAACGTTCTTTTTACAAACGCGACATCACTCTACGATAGTCTCTGTGCGAAATACGGCTTGAATTGCACCAGAAAACTCGTCACTGAGTTCGGCATTCAGAATGCGAGCGTCACCGTCAATGATAGCCGCATGGCAACGATGGTACTCACAACAATGTATGCTGCAATGCTCAACTATGCCCCCTCGTCTCTCAGCGTTTTTGGTTATAAAATGTTCGCTGACAGTAACTACACAACGAACACCGCCGCGTATGAAGACTATCCACACAGATACCAATATTACAGCGATAGAAGACTTGAAAACAACAATTACTACGGATTTAACGTCACGAAGGATATATTCACATACTTTACTCCGGGTAGAAATATCTCAAGCTTTACAAGCGACAACACAGGCATTTATGGTGCAGCCAGCCTCAACTCATCTTCGAAGTACGCTATGCTCATCAACAAGAACACCACGACACAGAACGTTTCCATAAGCCTCTCAGGATTATCTGGCGTTGTCATGCGTG
>CALMAY010000019.1 GCA_937861125.1 uncultured bacterium
TAAAAATCATGAAAAGACCAAGGAAAATACGAACTGTGTTGACGAGATACTTGTTACGAAAATTTGTTGACATATACAATAGATACAATACACTTAAAATATAAAAATATTACTTTCTTCTCTTATGACCCACTTACCACCACCGTAAAACCACCCATTGACATACGCTTCATATCAAATGGCATTTGAAACTCTTTTTTCTTTGGATCATACGCACCATACATTTTTTCCATTTCTTTATGAATCTGTTTATTGATACGATTACGATCAGCTTTTGATTTATATGTGATATAGGAAAACCATACTGTCTCATCTGGTTTTGCTTTCGTTAGTTTGGGGAATGTCAATGAGATATGTGGTGGTGCCGCATCATCAAGCATACATTCTTTGTAATCAACTGCACCGAGTTTGAGCCACATAGTTGCACCTTCTTTAGCCATTTTCTTGTAGGCATTCACATGTGCCTTAGGTACAACAAGGACAAATCCATCGACGTATGCTGTTTTTTTGATAGTTTTTTGCATATATAGAATTAATACATATGCGAGAAGTATACCATACAACTATTTAAAAAAACAGGCTCTCTCGAACCTGCTCATCCCGTTGTGCTCGACTATGTGAGCAATTTCCGAACGTTTATACTTACCTGTAGAGACTACTACTGGCATCATCAAACGTGTTTAGAAACCACGAAGGAAGAGTAACAAGCGTCAGTATAATAGCCTATATACTAGCTTAAATTAGAGAAAAAGTCAAAGGCATGTACTAGAAGGGCACATGTCTACACCAATTTTCTAAAACAATATACGATATACACAGATATCACTCCTATAGCAATACCGCCTATAATATCAATCAAATGATGAACATTTGCCAGGACGCGTGCCACGCCAATACAGAAAGCAAGGAGAAATAACAAAGTACCTACTTTTTTGTTGTACACAAACAAAACACTCGCAATGACTGTTGCAAACAGTGTGTGCTCGGACGGAAAACCATTATTTGCTACATGTGGGAACAAAGGAGTGATATGTTCTACTACAAACGGTCGAGGGCTTTCGATGAACTTATTTAAAATTTTATCTGCTACGAACGCAATAGTCGAAGACAATGTTCCTACAACGAGTATACTGGTTCGTATGGATAGTACACTTGATATAAAGAACCAAATAGCAATACTAACCACCACTAGATAGGCATACTGAGCAAAAAACATGATGACCAAATCAACCATAGCACTATCTATACAATCTCAACCCATTGATAATGACAAGAATCGCCACACCAGTATCTGTTGCTATCGCCACCCCGAGATGTGCTGTCCCAAGTACTGCTAGCACCACAAAGAGAAGTTTTGAACCAACGGCCATAAAGATATTCCACTTGATAGTACTAAGTGTTCGCTTACCCAAACTAATCATCTCAGGAACCATCTCAATACGGTCATTCATGATCACCATATCCGCCGTCTCCAGAGCAATGTCAGTGCCTCTACCACCCATAGCAATACCGACATCCGCCCGAGCCAAAGCTGGAGCATCGTTGACACCGTCACCAACCATAACCACGACTCCATATAGATCTTTCAACTCTTGTATTTTGTTTACCTTCTCCTCAGGCAAAAGCCCCGCAAAAACACGTTGTATACCCAATGACGCTGCGATATACGACGCACTGTGTATGTTATCTCCCGTGAGCATAGCAGAAGCTACTTGACCTTTCGCTAACGCACCTACAGTCGTCTTTGACGTGTCTCGTACTGTATCCGAAATACCGAGCATCCCCATCACTTTGTCTGTTTGACTCACCAAAACCACTGTCTTTCCTTCTTTTTCAAGCGTTTCAGTATCGTGGACAATGTCACTAATGGCCACGTTATGCGCATCCATCATTTTGAGATTCCCTACACAATGTTCCATATTATCACACACTCTACATACTGCTTTTCCGCCCTTACCTGGAATATTTTGGTAAGATTCCATCTGGTGTGGCGTGATACCTTTACTTTGTGCATACTGCATAATCGCCTCAGCCAATGGGTGTGTGGAAAACGATTCCATACCCGCTACATCCTCCAGCAATTCTTGTTCGGTAAAACCGTTGAGTGCAATTACATCAGTCACTATTGGTTTACCCACAGTCAGTGTTCCTGTTTTATCAAACGCCACAGCCTTGACATGACCCAATAATTCCAAAAATTTACCACCCTTGATCAGTATCCCCCTCTTTGATGCCCCGCCGAGTGCGGCAGTGACAGTCACAGGTGTCGCAATCACCAAAGCACATGGACAGGCAATAACCAACAAGGTAATCGCTCGCTCAAGCCACAAAGAAAAATCTCCACCAAAGAAAAAGACAGGAATAACAACGATACACAGGGCAACAATAGCAATACTCGGCGTGTAATACTTTGCAAAACGATCAATAAACTCTTCTGCCTCTGTCTTGGATTTTTGTGCACTTGATACTAGCTCGACTATCTTAGACATGGTTGAGTCTTTACTCACCTTAGTGACAGTCAACTCCAGATAGCCGTTGATATTAAACGTTCCTGCATATACCGTACTGCCGATAGTTTTGTCCTTTGGTAATGACTCACCAGTAATAGACGCCTCATTAATAGTACTTTCACCAAAAGTGACCGTACCATCGAGCGGAATGATGTCCCCAGGTTTCGCAATAACAGTCGATCCAAGTGCCACCGCATCAACAGCCAGTACTGTCCCATCCTTGAGCGTCGCCTGTTTAGGATTATTTTGCACCAATTCCTCCAGCGCTTTGCGAGAACGTTTTACACCAAAGCTCTCAAATGCCTCTGCCAGCGAAAAGAAAAAGATAACCGCTGAGGCCTCACCAAGTTCACCCAGATATAGTGCACCGACAGAGGCGATTACAACCAAAAACTCAATGTTCAAAAATTTCTTTTTCGTCAGACCACCTATTGCTCCTTGCACAACAAACACACCACCAACAACGATAGAGGTCAAAAAGAGTATGTTTGTTGTGCCCGTAGAAACACCTGCGTATGACAGCAGAAAACCAACCACCGTGCCAATACCAGAAACAACCGTCGCAATAGTACGCCAATTAATCTGCTTTTTTTCTACGACCACTTGCTTCGACGTATCTGCACAGCAGGTTGATGACATATAAAATTATTTATATTCAACGTAGTATTTAATTTTTGCGCTCTCAGTGAGACTAGACACCCATTGCTGTGCTTCAGTTTGAAACTTTTGCTGTCTTATCTGTTCCTCTATTTCTTTCCTAAAGTCCTCCTGTGTTTCACTATCATGAGGAGCCGCTTTGGTATCAATGATGAATGCGTCAATCTCTTCGGCAGAGACTGCCAGTTTGTCCCCCAGGGCAATTTCCAATTGTTTTTGCATGGTAATTTGTTCACGCAATGCATCAATAGTCATACCTTGCATTGCCAGTGCATCAACAAGCGTTCCCCCTTGTCCAGCTACCTGAGCTTCTATTTTTCTTATCTCTTCATCAACACTCTCTGGCGTAATACTGATATTTTTTCTCGCCAGTTCATCAGCGATAAGTTTTTTATCAATCATCACTTGCAACGTCTGTTTTCCTCCCTGCTTTTCCAGCTCTCTGATCACTGATAAGCGACTAATAGGACTACCATTCACCGTAGCTACCACAAACATGCCTTTGGCAAAAAATAGTGCAACGATAATAAGGAGTACGGCACCACCTGCCGCAATAACCATTGGCGTTGGTTTCTTGTATTTCATATGCAGGCCACTTGTTTTTTTCTCTCCTGTTGCTGGTTGACTTTCTGGTATATGTATCTGTTCCATAAAAATAATTATTTGTTAATCGCATTATCAATAAGAAGTTTAAACGAACTGTACCCTCGTGGATTGTCAATCTTTTTTCCATTCAAGAAAAATGATGGGGTGGACTGCAATTTGAGACTCACTGCCTCTGCATAACTATCATTCACTCGCTTCATTACCTCTGCACTGGCGACGTCTTTTTTCCATTGCTCCACATCTACACCAGCTTCCAAAGCATATGTTTCAAACTGACTTTGGTTTGTGATTTGTTGATTACCCCACTGTTCTTGTTTGGTAAATAACACATCATACATCTCCCAAAATTTTCCCTGTTTCCCAGCAGCTTCAGCAGCGTAGGCTGCGGTCTTTGAATTTTTGTGCCCTGGAAGAGGGAAATATCGTACCACGAGACGTACTGAGTCTCCGTACTCTTCTTTAATCTGTTTGATGATCGGATAAAACGCTCCACAAGCCTCGCACTCAAAATCGAGATACTCAATGATAGTCACTTTGGCATTAGTATCGCCCAGCGACCAGTCATTGGCTCGCACCTCAAGCGCAGCTGGCGGAGCGGTAGGTGTTTTCGTCGTACTCACCTCTTTCTCCTTGTATCCTCCTTTTGCCAAGAGAAAGACAACAACAATACAGGCGAGAATACCTGCAACTATTTTATGCTGCTTTTTCATATCTTTGTTTTGTTAGACTAATACAGGCCAGTACCGTGATGACGATAAAGGCGACAAGTGCCATAAATGGAATGGTGATAAAACCAAACCACTCAAAAAACTTGGTGGTGCATGAAACACCGAGCATGCAGGGCGTAATACTCTCTGGTATAATCTTCCAGTACAGCAAATTGTGGTAGATAGAGATGAGCAAGCCAGGGAGCGACAATGCCAGTACCGAGATAGGCAAACTTTTGTCATTGCGAAAAATACCAATAGCAGACAGAATCACAATCGGGTACATCGCAATGCGCTGATACCAGCAAAGTACACATGGTGGTAAGTTCATGACTTCACTAAAAAACAAACTGCCTGCCATAGCGATGCTTGATTGGATCAAAATGGCATAGTGTAGTGTTTCCTGAGAGACTGCGTCAATTATTTTTTTCATAGATAGTTAGCGTTTAAGAGTACAAACAAGTGGATTCTCAATTTGTTTGGCTGTTTTGTATATTGCATATGCAAGTAGGAATACGCCGATAATACCAAGCTCGCCACCTCCGAGTGGAAGGAACGTCACTACACCTGAGGCACCAACAAAAGAAAGAGTGGTAAGCAAGAACGAACCACAGGCAGCACACCCCACTCCCAGCACTCCACTGGCAATACCCAGTACTCCTGTAGCTGTACCACTATTTTTGACAGTTGCAATTCTAGATCGCAAGAAAAAAACAGTAAGCGAAACATACACCCCAAAGAGAAGAGTAATTACCACCATAGAGACCGCTGAAAACAGAGTAAAGTTGGTGGTAATGGAACCCAGCAAGCTCAATGGGAGCTGTACTTTGTGTACAAAAGAAATATCTCCCGATGCCAGTACACTCATGATGAGACGCACATTGGGAAACCACACTGTAGACACAAACACAATACTACTGACACAGAGCGTGAGGAGCGTGTACCATGGGTGTGTGTATACTGTTTGTAGTACGCGCAGTATCATATTTATTTTTCCTGCAATGCGAGTTCAACAAGTTGTTTTATTGCAGCTGGTGGCTGGGCACCAGAAAGTGGAAACTTTTTTCCGTTCTCCGCCACGACAATACTCCATGGAGTACCATTTCCACCAGTTGCAGATGCATTTTGTGCATGTTCTTCTACTTTTTGTGCGTACTTCCCACTACTCAAACACTCAGTAAACTTTTTTTCATTCAAACCCACATACACAGCAATCTTTGGCAGCTCAGCTGGGTCGAGTCCATCATTAGCTGGGGTCACCTCCATCAGACGATCCAAATACGCCCAAAACTTGTCGTTCCCACCAAGACCTGCGGCACACTCTGTGGCCTCGGCCTCTTTGCGTGCTCTTGCATGGAGCGAGTCGAGTGGAAAATGTCTATATACCCAGGCGACAGTACCGCTCTCTCCATACTCAGCCATGACTTGTTGCATCGTTGTATGAAACCGCTTACAAAACGGGCACTCTGTATCAGAGTACTCAACAATTTTGACTGGTGCATCTATATCTCCTCTAATATGATCCTCTTTGGTTACGGGATTCATTTGCTCTAAATCACCTGTCTCTTGGACTACAGCTGGACGTGATGGTGTTGGAGCCACCACAGCAGTACCACTCGTACTCTTTTTTCCACTACTATAGATCACCGCACCAGCAATCAGCACACCAGCAATAACGATAGCAGCAGGTATGAATAGTGCATTTGTTTGATTTGTCTTAGTAACATGTTCTTCCATAGAAATATTGTTTTATTTACCAAACCATTCTGAAAGCCAACCTTTCATCATGTTGATCTCAGTTGTTTGAACGTTAATAATATCGTTTGCCATCTTGATAAGTTCTGGACGCGTGGTACCTCCCTGCAATTCTTTTGCCATAGCCACCGCACCTTCATGGTGCACAATCATCTCTTCGAGAAATGCCTTTTCAAGATCTTCCCCTGTTTTTCCTTTGAGGTGTTCCGTCATTCCTGTCATTGTTTGGGTCATCGTTGAACTAGACATATAGTGAGGAGCACTTTGATTCGTCTTATCCACCATCCTATCTTTTGACGGTCGAGAGATGTATCCCACGCCAAAACCCATTATGACTGCCATGACGATAATAAGTATAGTTTCTTTGCTCATATATTGATATTGTAACGAACTAATGATTAAAACAAGAAACACAAGACGAACGAGCATCTTGTGTGAAAAGAAAAATCACTAAAAAACTTTGGTGTTCAAAACACCACTTGCGTACGCCTCCTGAAGTGGATTGTCTGAGGGAGCATATCTTAACGATTCTACAAACGCATGCTGCATGCGTAGTGCACGCTGGTATTGCAATGAAAGAATTTTTAAAAATGTAGATCTCGACAGAGATACTAGTACTGACAGTAGAGCCAATACTACCAAAACATCTTTTGTTAAAAGCGCAGTAAATGCGTTTTGCCACGTTTGTACGTGTTCAACGATATGCTCCATCGGTGACAGAGCACAAGGAGATGTGTGACCGGTTGGCATCAGTACACATCTGCTTATTTGGCCACCCATGTGCTGTATCATGCTGAAGTGAGAAACACCAAAAAACAGCACACCGACGGTAAGTGCGATTACAGCAAAAGATAGGATGTTATAAATCTTGTTTAACACAGATGTGACAGTTGTTCCCACATAGGATAACATATTTTTTATACTTACACAAAAACTAGACGCATCATTGTGGGTGTCACGTACAAATGCCATTTCCGAACGTTTATATTCACCTCTATAGATTACTACTGACATCATCAAACATGTTTAAAAGATAGCGAACATCAACATAATAAATCTACATAGTAGCCTAGATTACACAGGAAATCAAAGAGTGAAGCCTATATAAAACTAATCTTTATTTACACGGATAATTAAATACAACACTACTACATAAAGTACATTTTTAATTTTTTATCCACATTTTCTCCTCTAGACAATTCGGAAACTATTCGGATATACTGTGTATATGTATGGAAACACTCACCAAACGGCAAAAACAAACTCTTGACTTCATCACTTCATATATTGAGGTGCATGAAGTTGCACCTTCTTTTGAGGAGATCCGAGACTATTTTGACTTGTCCGCGCTGTCTTCTGTACACGAAATGGTCACTGTTTTGGTCGAGAAAGGATTTTTGAAACGCCACAAGCGTAGAGAAAGAGGACTTTCACTCCCCAAGCAACGAACGGACTACCTCGAGATACCACTCCGAGGAGCAATCGCCTGTGGCTCCCCTATCGAAGCCATAGAGGACACAACGGAAACAGTTCGTGTGGCGCGAGAGCACACCTTACGAGGAAAACTCTTTGCTCTCCGTGCCCAAGGTGATTCTATGATTGACGATGGCATCTGGGACGGTGATATTATCATAGCCAAACAGCAGAATACTGCCGAAAATGGTGATACAGTAGTTGCTCTTATCGACGGCAACGAGGCGACACTTAAACGATTTTATAGAGAAAACGGTACAATACGTCTACAGCCTGCAAATTCAAAATTTGAACCAATGTATAGAAACGACGTAGATATTCAAGGGGTAGTAGTAAAAATAATAAGAAATTTATAAGCTCATTTCAATTCATTATTTCTAGAGATCCTAGCGAGACGTACCGGCCACCCTTGAACGGTCGAGTTAGCTCAGGTTACAGCTTCCGGAATGTATATCTTACGAGGTGTATATCCCGGGGAGCGTGTAACACTGTCATGCTACCCGATTTATTCACAGTGTACCGTACATATTGTATGCCAAAAAAGCAGACAATTCGGACGGGCGAGGTTGCCGAAACCTCTGGTCAATATAGACCAGTAGGTTACCGAAGTGAAATCACTTTGGTTAAAGGTAAACGTGTCCCTCCCTATGACGGTCAAGCACAGCAGTTTATCAACGTCGACAAGACGAAACATAAACGATAGTGTCTGATCTTACTCTCGCTAGGGTTTCTATAAATAATCACACATGGGTGATTTTTATTTTACCCACATGAAACTCTCCGCCGACACAATCAAACAACGGATGCTGGAATTAACACAGCTTTTCACGATTGAGCGGAACGTGTTTCAACGATTTGTTATCGTTTACAAATATATCTACTTTCTCAACAGTGATCCTATCACCAAGGGCATCTTGCAAAAGATGTTTGATAGTACCGCCAAAATCATAGGAAAGTACAACGAGGAGTGCATGGACGAAACAGAGTTTCTCGATGTACGGGGAGAGGCTATCTTTTCTCGTGAGTTTTGGATGTACTACACCAACCTAGAGCTTATCCATGACAAAATGAAACACCTCAAGAAATGCGGTGTGGATGATAAAATAGAATTTGAAAACCTCTGCCGTCTCTTTTCCAAGCCCTACTCCAAAGACATGCTCGACTTGTCTTTTACCGTGGTCAATAGTGAAGTATTCACCCTCCTAGACAAAGAATCGTTTTTGAGTGAGGATAAACTCGAAGGAGAAACCTATTTTGACGAGACAAACAGTATTCTTGTGATCAAGGGAAAAAGAGTGCGAATCAATAAGATTGGCAAAACGACGAACGCTCACAAGATACTGCATCATATCTTTATCACCAACAAAAACAATCTTAACGACGAATTCTTCTATTCAGAAATTGCGATGGATGAATTTGAAGAATTGGATTATTCCTCTCGACAAAATAACTGGCGAACATATCACAATGCCTGTACTGCTATAAACGACAAGATTGAAAAGCAAACAGAGAGCCAAATCAAAGAGTTTCTCCTGTGTACAACTGGAAAAACAGGTAGTGTATCTCTCAACAAAAAATATCTCTAACAGATAATTTTCTACAACTTTTTTACACAAAACAGCTCTATACATAGGGCTGTTTTGTTTTTCTGGTACTTCTACTACAGAAAGATATAGAAGTCACTTTTTCTATGATGCCTACATCGCAAGCTGAAAGGTCGATTGCGAAACCATTATTCACATGTATATGCCACAAGAAATCATCAGAGTATATGTTCACATTAGCAGGAACCCTCAAAAAAGAAGAAGTTCGGGAGTTCACCCGAAAGGACGGAACACCAGGTCAAAGTCGGACACTCTTCATCGAACCAGAAGGAAGTGTGTACCCAATCCGTGTCAATGTTTCCGACATGGAGCAAAAGTTCGGAAAACAAGGAGACAAGATCACCGTAACTGTTGCCGTCTTTCCGTACTATATCGAAAGCGGTAAACGAAAACGAGCATTCACGGATATTTATATCCCTCACAAGAAATAATATGAGATTCCTTGTTGAGCGGTCAGAGGGTGTGTTCTTTCTTACACCCAAAGCAATGGACTTGCTGAATTTTTTCACCCAACTCTTTACGGTGTCATTCGCAATCCTCTTTGGTCTCCTCACCCTCCTCATTATTCTCATATTGTTTAAATCCTAGTTTCCTATGTCTGGTCTCGTCAACAACATATTCGCAGGACTTGGTTTGAGCCTCGTGCTCCCAGTCACTTTATTCATCATCGTCAGTTTGTTCTTGGCGATAACGTCGGGCAAATAGTATGTGTTCTGAAGAAATCGTACTGAGCAATTCGTGCTACCTAGATGAATTCCTCCTTATCGGGAACGTCTTTGCGACAGCGATTGCCCTTGGTTTGATACTCGGGACAGCGGTCGGCGTACTAGTGTTATTCACAAAACATTCTAAAGACGAACTCTTATGATGCACAACATCAAAAATCGCTTTATCGAATCTCGTGCCAAAGTTATGGCGTTTAGTCTCGCCCTTATGGGTGGACTTATCGCCGCAACCCCTACCTTTGCCGCAGTCGATCCAGCGGTCGCATCTACGACTGGTATGGTCGTTGATACCATGAAAGAAAACGTAGTCGGTGCCATCACAGCAAACATTTCGAATATCGTAATTGTTGGCGTGATCATCTTCTCTCTCACTTTCATCTGGAAACTTGCACGCAGGTTCATGAAGTAGACACATCGGGGGCTTGCCAATCATTAGCAAAGCCCCCGTTTCGTGTATAACAAGCTTATCTCTTTGTATGAAATATATTCACATTTTTCTCTTTTCACTTTTGAGCATTGGTGTGTTCCTTTTTCTCCCACATCAGGCAGACGCTACAAACGGTCTCACAGGAGACGTGGTTGACTTCGCACCCAGCTCCAATTGGCATACATGGATTGTCCGCAATGCCTCGGCAAATTCAGGACGAGGTCAAACTTTCATGACGGGTCCAAGTACCAATGCCATATCCTCTATCGCCCTCAAAGTCTGTCGCACAACAAACTTTACACAGCCAAAAACACTTACCATGTGTTCTACACCAACAAACGGATGGTATGGTGGCTGTCAAAATCCTATTGCTACAAGACAATTTAGTGCTCAAGAACTCAACACACTGATCCCCTATGATGCCAACTGTCCCGCAAATAACGAAGGAGGCAATACAGATGGTACGTATTACAAGTGGTCTGTATTTACTTTTGCCACACCAGCGACAGTCACACCAAACACTAGCTATTTCTTTCTCCTCAACAGCGCACAAGCCTCTGACAATGAGATAAACACCACATTGGCAACTATCTACAACAACTGTAATTATCTCGGCTCTAGCGCCGATTATACCAACGGAAGAACATACTACTATAAAGGATTTCAACAAGTAGCCGAAGCAACATCGTGCGACATGTTGTTCAAAGTATTCAGTGCCGATCCGATTATTATTCCTTTTGACATTACCTCACCAGTAACCAGTCAAGAAATTATCAATGACACATGGGTCACAGTCACAGGAACATGCCCGATAAATGGAACCAATAGGATTGGCTTTACTGACGACTGTCTTGGGTTTGAAGAAATAGAATACGAAACTGCTTGTGTAGAACACAAGTTTTCTGCACAGTTTTATCACACCAGTTTATCCGATCGAATCATTGCTCGTGAAAAAAATAGCGTCTCGGGAGATTGTGTCGATTACGACAATCTCATGGATTACATCACTGTTTCTGGTATTGAATTTGTCGATGGCTATCCCGAAGACTGGTATTTCAATTTTGGAATATATAACGACTATGACATCGTCATTAACAGCCCATCATTTGACACACTCCTCTCCTTGCCTCGTGGCACAACAGAAAAAGCATTTTCATTTGGTTTTCGTTTCCCCACGTCGTCACTGAACAATCTCACTTTTAAGATTACACAGTATGACCACAACGGCAACGTCACAAGTGAAAATTTCCACACACGCACACTCGCAAGTATGGCAGATACGAACGACTACACGGTCACGCTAACAGGTGGAACAGATACAATCCACTATGTCGTACAGCTCCTAGAAAACAGTACCCTCAAGCGACAATACCCCTTTGGTATTCACGTCTCTGATTTCACCTTTGTTGCCAATCCAGATGAACAAGACTATTTCTTTCCTCGTATCGTAGAAGAACTGAGAAACAAAATCGTCTTCAATTATTATTTCGCATTCCACGATGGATTCTATAACCTGTTCAATGGACAATACTCAAGCCCCTCACTCGGAGCGCTCGACATTACATTCAAAAGCGTATCTGGAAACGGACAGTACAATATCGACATGAAGATATTCTCTGCCAGTGATCCCAGAGTACGTGCCTTTGCCAGTGGTATTCGTCCTTATGTTGTCGCTCTCTTGTGGCTCTCATTTGCAACATACGTCGTCTTTCGTGTGACACACCTCTTTAGTGATAACGAATAACCTATATGCTCGATTTCATCCAAAGCATTCTGGTACGTGTCATCGGACTACTTCCAGATGCAGAACCACAAAATACAGTCACGGTGGCCGTAGCAAACGCATTTGCAACTATGGCGCCGACATTCTCACAAATTGATCTCATCTTTCCTATCTTCGTCTTGTTCAAAATTATGCTCCTTGTGTTCTTTGTAGAAATGACGCTCTTTCTCTTTACGCTCATTTTGCAAATTGCCACATTCTTTAAACCATAATATCTATGATCACCATCATCACAGGAAAACCAGGCGCAGGCAAAACATTATTCATGACCTACAAAGCACTGGAAATGTTTTTGCAAGGCTATGACGTCTACGCAAACTGGAAACTAGACTTTACTCATTACGTCGTGCGAAAACAAATTGATATTCGTACTGTTGGCAAAGTCTATTTTTGGTCAGAGATTCCAGAATTACTCCATATCAAGGGCGGACAGATATTTATTGATGAAGCCCAAGGATATTTTGATTCTCGAGAGTGGCAAGATATGCCACCCTCTGCCAAACAAAAATTCTCTGCTCACAGACACGATGTAAAAACAGACACAGACGGTAAACCAATTCCACTAGATATTTGGGCAGGTGTACAGCACACCAGCAATATCGACAAACGCATTCGAGATTTAGGGCAACACTTTATCGAAGTAAAAAATATGTTTCGCTATATGTTCATGGCATCATATTTTGAACTTCACGATCTCAAAGACGACACCACTCGTCGCCGTGCAGTCAAACGCAAATTCTTTTTGATGAATACACTCAAAGCCAATTGCTACAATACACACGAGGCCGTCAACTTCATTGAGTATCCTCCATTCCCCTACTATCGCTACTATGCGAGTACAATCTCAAATGAAAACACAGGTCTCATTCCACTCACACCATATACACCACCATACACCAGACATAGCTCAAAAAAACTCTATAGACCCAACCTCTGACCTTTATGTATGATGCGTATGTAATTCATTCAACCGTAAATGTATGCAAAGTAAGTACGACGAAAAAGCAACCATAGCAAACATCGAAGTGTTTGATCGCATAAAAGAATATACAATAGGCAATATCACAAAAGAACAGTGTCTCGCATGTGTTGCCAGAATTGAAAAACAATACGGATGCACAAACAGATTTCTACCAATCGCACAATCAATTATTAACGAAACAGAAAGACAGCAAAAAAGAGCGGTCTCCGTTAGGAGCCGCTCTGAATCTGTTCGACTTGTTTGATGTAAAACAAGTGTACTCGCTTCGGGTACTTCTCAACCACTTTGCCATCTTTATCTTTCTTTTCAATCATGATGAAAGATTCCAGGGCTTTCTCACCCTTTCTCACTTGATAGCCCACTGCGAGCCACTGATTGTACGTCAAACAATTATGCTTTGGATCATAGTTGTTTGCGTCTTCCTCGCCAAAACGTGCGAGGATTTGCTTGCGGACAATTTCCGATGTTACTGCGGAACCTTTCCAATTGGAAACAATTGTCTTGTTTTCCATACGAAATAAAAATACAGCCATGTTTTAAAAATCCGACGACAAGGCTGTTTGTTGCCATATCGGACGAGAAAAACACAAGCGTCTGATAGCTTGCTCTAGTCAAGGTGGAGACTTGTACTACCTTGATTTGAGATAAGCTGACGCTATACTGCATCGCCCTGATATGGAAACACACAACCATTGCATTGGACGGCTCCCATAAGGATGCCGTTTGACTGGCAAGCAATCTTTTTTGTCGGCTGCCCGACGACGAAAAAGATTGCTTGCGAGCGGTATTTATGACCGACACGCAAGTAAGTATCTTAACTTGATTATATCCACACATCTAACGAAACCTATGGCATTCCCCTACACCGTCAAGGTGGTAGTTTCGGGAAAGCAGGTCGAAGTGTACACCTACAAACAGGAAGTCTGGCGGGAATATGAAGTCAAGCCAAGGATAGATACAAAAAAGGAAGAACCCAAGCAATTGGACATATTTGAAGAGGAAGAACTCCGAAAAAAGAAATTACAATACTCGATCAATAGAACGAAAACGGAAATCAAACGATTGATCAACAGCAACCCCCAGCTGAATAAATTTATGACCCTGACTTTCGCTGACAATATCACCGATATTCAAACTGCGAACTACATGTTCAATCAGTTTATTAAACGTACCTCGTACCGTTTTCCAAAATTCGAGTATTTTGCTGTACCAGAGTTTCAAAAACGTGGAGCAGTCCACTACCATGTGTTGTGCAATCTCCCCTACATTGAAATGGACATGCTCGCCCACTTGTGGGGACATGGCATGGTCAATATCCGCCGTGTCGAACAAGTAAACAACCTCGGTGCGTACATGAGTAAATATTTGGGCAAAGAGCTATTTTCTGGTCGTATGTTTGGCAAGAAAAAGTTTTTTCGCTCTCAAACATTGAGTGAACCAGTACAGCTCTTTAGCTGGTGGGCGATGAAATTTATCGACAAGTTTCTCTCACGCCTCACACCATCATACGAAAAAACATTTATCTCCGATCACGTCGGTGAAGTCACCTATCAAGCATACACGCTTGAACGTCCAATATTTCTTGGTGGCACGTCTCCACCGCATTCAGTAGCCACAACAGTATGGTAAGCAATGCACTAGTAGCAAAGCTACAAACCATACTGAAAGAGAAATATGGCAAAGATATTCCTATCGGGGAAGTATCTCTCCTAGCGAACGATCTCGTCGATATTTTTGACGTACTCGCACAAGCCAAGTTTCGAGAAATACAACGAGAAAAACGGGATTGATTTATTCCAAACATTGTGGCAATATATAAGAGCTATCCAACAAAGTAACATACAGAATACACAAAACTCCTCTATAAAAAGGGGCGGTTTCTGCCGACGTGTGTATTCTGTACATATTGTTGGATAGCCAGGACCGTCCCTTTTTGTTTGTTAAATATATGTTTGATGAAAAAGACAACCGATGTATCGTATTGTGCCGTGTTTCTAGCAAGGAACAGGAAGATCGAGGCTACTCACTAGAAGCCCAAGAAAAACTCCTCACACAATACGCCGAAAAACAAAATTTACGAGTAGTAAAGATTTTTAAGATTACGGAAAGTGCGAGCGGTAAACAGATCCGAAAGATATTCAATGAAATGCTTACCTACGTCAAAAAACAAAAAGTAAATGTCATTCTCTGTGAAAAGATTGATCGTCTCACTCGCAACCTCAAAGATGCGGCTATCATTAGTGATTGGGTACACGCCGATGACAAGCGTATTGTTCACTTTGTCAAAGAAAACTTTAGTGTCAGTCGCAATACCCGAGCGCACGAAAATCTAGTATGGGATATGAAAGTCGCAATCGCACGTTTCTATACCAACAATCTGAGCGAAGAAGTGCGAAAAGGACAAAATGCAAAAGTAGAAAATGGCTGGCTCGCAAATGGATTTAAGCCTGGATACACGACGGTCGGAGAAAAAGGAAAGAAAACATGTATCGTCGACGAGAATGTCGCCCCTCATATTGTCCGCATGTTTGAACTCTACGACACTGTAGGATTATCCATTATTCAAATTGCAAACAAACTATACGAAGAAGGCGCACGCAACCGAAACGGTAGAAAGATTGGAAAAACATCAGTACATCGTATTTTGATTGACCCATTTTACGCTGGCCACATTCTTTGGCATGGCAAAAAATATGAAGGCAAACACAAGCCACTTATTTCCCAACAAATGTTTGACCGAGTGCAAGAAAAACTCCGCCGTCACTATACAAACGGACAATCACAAAACCACGACTACGTTTTCAAAGGTATGATTAACTGTACCAAATGTGGTTACCTAGTAAGCTGGGAGGTACAAAAAGGCCATTACTATGGACGATGCAAAGGACACACAAACTGCGTCAAAAAAGGATTCATCCGACAAGAGAAAGTCGAAGATCAACTCTGCGACTTACTGGACGCTATCCGCCCACAAGACAAAGACGTTTTGGATTGGATAAACCAAGGCTTAAAAGAGAAAAACCAGGAAAAAGTGACCTACACCAATGAGACCAGACAAAAACACACCGACGCAATCAACAAGATAGAGGCTCGACTGGATAGGATGTACGAAGACCGTTTAGACGGGGTTATTACAGATGAGTACTATCAACGGAAGTCTGAGGAATATAAACGCGAGAAAAGGGGTATTTTGGAGCAAATGGAGGGTTTGGAAGATCGGGTTGAGAACTACTATGAGATTGGATTAGAGATTCACAATCTCGCCTTCAACGCACGAGAACAATACTTTGACCCAAGTACAACATCTGAACAAAAACGCATACTTTTAAAACGTCTGTTCGCTCGTATTGAACTCGACACTGAACAAAAAGTTACAGTAATACCAAGTCCTGCATACGAATTTCTCGCTACTTGGATGCCACGCTTAAACCTCATTTCCGAACCTTCAAAAAAAGACTCTACAAAAAGAAAAACAGGCTCTTTAGAACCTGCTCATCCCGTTTTGCTCGAAGGGCGGGATTCGAACCCGCGACCAATTGGTTAACAGCCAACTGCTCTACCACTGAGCTACCTTCGAATATAGACATCAGTATACATGAATCTACGAAATAAATCAAGACCTATTCAAAACCCTACTTACGAAGAGAAAACTACTTTTTCATGATATCTTTTTTGTCTTCTTCGTCTACTATTTCCCCCAAAAGCTCTTCAATAATATCCTCTAGTGTGACAATACCGATTACTTTTTTCTCTTTGGTATTTGTATATACTAGGTGAATATGAACACCACTTTTTTTCATCGAACGACAGACATCATCAATCCGAGAACGTGCAGAAACAGAGGTAATTGGTGACACAAATTCAGACACCAATGACTGTTGTTTTTCTTCATGTTCCGCACGAATAATATCATAGTCAGTAATATAACCGACAATAATATTGTCCTCATTCATGACTGGATACCGTGCATACCCATCTGCAACTGCAATAGCAAATAGATCATCCATCTTCATGTCTGTACGAAACATCGTCACCTGTTCAAGCGGTGTCATAATCTGTTCGACTACAATATCATTAAACGAAAACACACGTTCAATCAACTCATGCTCCCCTTTTTCAATAAACCCACCTTTGAGCCCCATCTTCATCATATATCGTAGTTCTTCTTCAGTGACACCATGCTCTGTCTTGGCACGTGAGGCACGCTGTACTTTTTTCCCTAACCATTGAGTACATACAGTTGCTGGATACAGGACAAAAGATAAAAACAATAGTGGTCGAGCAACAAACAAAGCAATACGACGATTATGTGCCAATGCAAATGATTTTGGCACAATCTCACCAAAAACCAAAATAGCAATCGTGAGTAATCCTGTCACAATTCCAATACCATAGGAGCCAAAAAAGTGTGATGTGACAAATGTAGCATACGATGCCGCCACCGTATTAGCAATATTATTTCCAATCAAAATAGTAGATAATAAACGTTCAGGCTGACTACGCAAACGAAATACAATATCTGCATGTGTAATCTTTTTTTCTTTGAGAT
>CALMAY010000020.1 GCA_937861125.1 uncultured bacterium
CTCGATGCGTAAATCTTCGATTTTAGCGACAGTGTCTGGCGTTTGGGATAGTATTACCTTTTGGATGTTTTTCATCTGTTTGCGTGTTTCCTGCTGTGTCTGGTGGAGTTCTGCAAACGATGAGTCCCTCATACATTCCTCGCCGATCATCTTTTTGAGTGACTTGAGCTGTTGTTGTTTTTCTTTGAGTGTGTCAAATAGGCGCTGTAGATTGTTCATACTGTTAGTGGGTTTGGGTATATTTCTATGTCCAGATGGCTGAACATGTCTTGTTTAATGCTTTCTGCTGTCAATAATGCTGCGGTGAAACCTCTGACAAAATACTCACGATCGAGCAAGCTCTCACAATGTTCGTCCCATACCTGTACGCGGTAGTCTCCAAAGAGCAACGGCTCAACTGCGATGTGTGGAGTGTCTATTTGGCTCATAGGACAGCATGTGGCAAAAGAATATAGGCAAGCAAGAGCGAGAAAAGTATGATCACGACGACCTTTGCGATAAAGGCTAGACGACGCAATGGGTTGGTACTGCTTTTCTCACTGATGGATTTTCCAGTATTCCTGATCACTTCTATATCAAATCTTGCGAATGATGATGGGTCAGCCTTGCCAAGTGTTGTTACTTTTAGAGTTGGTCGTTTTATGACTAGAACAGTGTGGGCATGCGCTCCTGTTCCTCTGCTTTCGCCTCCCTCTCCTGCCTCATGCGCAAACTCTCCGCGTTCAGGAAGTCCACTGCTTTTTGGTTTTCTGCTGATTGATCGACCGAACGTATACGGTACGCGACGATCACGTGTTTGTGGTTGAAGATCGGCTGCAACAGTTTGCTCTCCACCAGATGTCTGAGACTTCTCGACATGCTTTCTTGTTTTACTCCCAGCTCGTCTGCGAGTCGTTCCAGTTCTTCTCTTGGTACTTCGTTTCGATACTGGATGTGATTGAATACTTGGTTTTGTAGAGACATATTTTTCCATAGGAAGTTATCTGTTTACTTTTCGAATAATAGCTTTGAGCTTTTCTGCGGCTCTGAATTTGGCAACGTACATCGCCGGTGTTTTTACTCGTTCGTGTGGGTACTGTGGAGACACTGTGTCTCGCTCTTTTCGCAATCGTACTTCGAATATACCAAAGTTCTTGATGACGATTTGCTGTCTGGCTGACATCGATGCGGTGATCATGGCAAACAGTTTGTCGATGATCCTTTGTGCGTCCACAATCGTCATGTTTGTTTCTGTGTCCGCTAGTCGTCGTGCGAGGTCTTTTTTGTTATTCATACTGTTTCAATTCTGGGTAATA
>CALMAY010000021.1 GCA_937861125.1 uncultured bacterium
CCAATCTACTGGATTCCAGTAATCCATTTTACTGCGATCCCAGAGATACTCTCCACCTTCTTTGCCCATCGTATAGGCAAGGAAATACCAACTTGACCCTGCCCAGTTTGGCATCGTATCAGTCTCGCGACGAGCTGGTCCACCACACTGTGGACAGGTCGTACTCACCCAGTCAGTCATGGCAGCAAGTGGTGACTCACCTGTATCGGTTGGTTGATATTTTTCTACTTTTGGTAGTTCCAGTGGAAGCTGATCCTCTGGAAGTGGAATCCAACCTGGATTTGCACTTATATCTGTCTGCGCACAATGTTCACAATAAACCAATGGAATCGGTTCACCCCAATATCGCTGACGAGAAAATACCCAGTCACGAAGTTTGAATTGTACTTTTCTTTTTCCAATATTTTTTTCTTCTAGATGTTGCATCATTTTTTCTTTGGCTTCTTCTGTCGTCAGACCATTGAGGAAATCTGAATGTACTATTTTCCCATCTCCAGAAAAACATCGACTTCCCACAAACATATTCCAACCAGCTTTGTGATGTGGCCATGTCATACGTGACGCCACATCTTCTTTTTTCACCCATTCAATCTCATGTTTTCCCTCTTCTACTTCTGAAGAAACCCTTTCTTCATCAGTTAATTTAATATGAAAGAATGTACTATACCCTTCTTGGTTTTTATTTTTTGTATGACGAAAACTAATTGCCCCAACAGTATTTACTAGCTGCTCTACCACCTCAAAGTGAGTATATCCTGTTTCTTCAATCACCTCTCTTTTAGCTGATTCCAAAGGATCTTCACCAGCATCAATACCACCACCCACAAAGTGAACATGTTCAACACCTTCTTTTTGTAATAAAAACCGCTCTCCATCTGGATGTTCAATAATCATATCCACCGCATGACGACCCCACAATGTCTCAACGTCATCATGTGGATCATTTACAAAATACGGTGCCACCACTTGTCTTATCGGCAAATTATATTTCTGTGCAAACTCAAAATCCCGCTCATCATGAGCAGGCACAGCC
>CALMAY010000022.1 GCA_937861125.1 uncultured bacterium
AAAGAACATGACAGGTCTCAAGCTCAAAATACAGCGTTCAGAGGTCATTGATTACGAAGAGCAGGTGGAAATACTCATCGACATGACAACACCTCTGTACGCGGCGATTACAGCCCAAGAGGGCGATGCGGCGGCGGCACTGATTGGCTCATTCTTCGATCCAAAAACAGAGGCAGTCTCTCAGGCAGTAAAAACAACCGCACGTCTCCTAGCTCAAGAGTACAACAAAGAAACATCCAAGCTCGTTGCAGAGCAGGTGAATGCAGGTATCGAGGCTGGGGAAAGTTATGACCAGATATCACAGCGTCTCAAGGACACATTCGAATATATGGACGAACAGCGAGCAGAGCTTGTCTCACAGACAGAGGTGGTACGAATGAGCAACCTCTCAAACAAGATCGCATACGAACAAAGTGGAGTAGTAAAGACGATCAAGTGGTATACCGCAACCGACGAAAGAGTGTGCGAATACTGTGGAGGAATGCACGACAAAAGTATCGATGTCAAAGATGTGTTTTTCAAAAAAGGGGACACATTCAAAGGGACAGAGGGAGGAGTGATGGATCTAGGGTACAGCGACACAGACGCACCACCACTACATCCACGCTGCCGATGCATCATCAGACCAGATGAAATTGACTTAGGGATAGAATAATTATTTTTTACTTTTTACATATGCCAGACAACAGACAACCAGTCGATGAAGTGGTATTCAGCGCCGTTGCGACAACAGGATTTAGTACAGAGGTCGACGTGTCAAACCAGCAAAACATCCAAGTGTGTGTTGCTGTCACAGGTGCATGCACCGTCAAATTTGCAGGTTCAATCGTAGACAAAGGGAGCGTTGATTTTGCTAGTGCTCAAGCGCCATCAAACATGTGGGACTATGTCGCCGCAAACGATCTCGAAGATCCTAGCACAATCATCACAGGTGATGACGGGGTGACGTTCAGTGGTGCAGATTGCCGACAATTTATCATCAACGTCGCAGGACTTCGTTCATTCGCTGTTCAGGTATCAGCATACACAGCAGGCGCAGTCACAGCCCGCGTCTTTGCTTGCAATAACCAATAGTATATGGGATTTCGACCGCCATCATCAGGCGGAAGTGGTAGTGCTTCATGGGGTAGCATTGCAGGAACACTCTCCGCACAAACAGATTTACAAACAGCTCTTGATGCAAAACAGGACAGTTGGAGTTGGAGTTTTGCAAAAAATCCACCACCTGACTTTGACCACTTTCACTCAAACATGCCAAACAAGCTCGCTTGGCAGGCTCAAGGGACAACAGCTATTTGGTCAGTGGACAACGCAAACCCAGTCGCAAATAGTAAATTACACCCTGGACAATTCAAACTGACACTCAATACAGCCACAACTGGTCACGCAAGTTACTCACTCAAAAGTGCAAATGCAATGATGACACTGGGTGGTATGCGAGTGCGACAGATATGGGTAATCAAAGCCGATGCCCCAGACGTAAGTAGCTCGTACGACCTCTATCTTGGCAATCACGATGGCGTTGGTGCGACATCTACTGTACCGCAAAATGGTGTTTATGTCGGACACGAATTGGCAATCTCTCCAAACTGGCTATTGTTTTCTGCTAACGGTGGATCACGCTCAACAGTAGACTCAGGCATCCCAGTCGACGGTACAAAATGGGTCACTATTGGTTTTGAATTAAACGAGGTTGGGACAAGCCTGCAATTATACGCAGCAAGTGAGTCTCCAAATGTAGTGGCTGTTGGATCACCAATCACCACAAACATCAACACAACAACGGTCGTCACAACGTGCTGGAAAGTAAGAAAACCAGCAACAATGGCAGTGACAAAAACACTCAGTTTTGACCTGTTTGTGCAGAAACTCGATGGAACATTTAACACATTCTAATTTTCATTCTTATGGCATCATTTTGGGACATATCAACACCATACCTTTGTATAAAAGACTCAAACGATGAGTCAATTATTCGCGGTGGTTTTTTTTATGATGAAGTTGCTTCAAGCCCAGCAACCATAAAGCAAACTTTCCCTGAGTCAAACCTTTGGATACTCACAACCCTAGATAATAAAGACTACGATTTCTTGGGTGATGGCTCGTACTTTTCATCAGCCCCAAATTTTGTTTTCACATCTCAAAATCAGGTACACAATCAAATGGCATTGATAGGGATGAATGGTGCAACTTTC
>CALMAY010000023.1 GCA_937861125.1 uncultured bacterium
ACTAAAATTCACCAAAAGTGCCATGAGCACTAGCATGGGCAATGTTTTCTTGTACCCATACCGGTCAAGTTGGAATATCGTAGCAAAAGCCGCAAAAAGAAGAACGAGTATGAAAAAAATATTCAAAAAATCACGAACAACCACCCACACCTCATACACCGCTCCGTTATTAAGAAGCCCAGAAAAAACATTCGTATCAATAGCCCACAAGAAAAGCGTTGCTGCAAGCGTCACCAAATACGAGCAAAACACGTACACATAATACAGTAGGTATATGGCACCCTGAACAAAGAAATTGTTATCGGTAGCGGCAAATGAAATACTCGGCACCACGAAAAGGCACCCAACCAGTACCAGAGAAACCAAAACAGGATGCCTTTGTAGAAAAAGAACTCCTTGAGAAATACAGGTTTTTTTTGTTTTACCGTTCGTATTCACACAACAAAAAAACAAAAACGTTTTTTCCTGTGATCAGTATACCATGAAAAGACTCATCAAGAAATCCACCGTACAGTTAGCAAAGTGCATACCGTGCTCATGTATTGGAATTTCTCTTCAAAAATACACGCAAACGTTCTGTCTGCTGGCTTTGGTTTGAGTTTTTTTAATATTCTCCTATAAGAATATGATATTTCTTTTTTTAATTTATATTTAATTACTATTAGCACGGTGGAAAAGTGGAAAAGTGGAATGCGCTCTTTGGAGAGCGACTTTTTGGAGAAGTGGAGTAGGAATAATTATGGGTACGAAATAGTCTGTGCGTGCAAGTAGTTGTGAATGGATAGAGGTATGCACAATCTCTCGGTGTATTCCACAAGAGTGTACCCTGTTTTTTCACAGAGAAAACCATACTTATTCACAGGATATGCACAAGAAATGAATTTTTTAGAAATAAGTGAGAGGAATGCAGGGTGCTTTTCGTAGTGTCGGTAAAACAAAAACCACCACAGTAAGGTGATGAGTAGTGCTAATTAATCTCCCTTATTTCAGCCACTTTTCCCCTCCTCCCCTT
>CALMAY010000024.1 GCA_937861125.1 uncultured bacterium
AACCATGTTGTCTGCCACTCTTGCATCATCTTGATTTCTTTTGTCTGTGCGTCGATAATTTCTTGTGCTAATTTCTTGAGTTCAGGACGATCGGTGGATGTCAGGACGAGCTCCGCCATCTCAACGGCTCCCTGGTGGTGTGGGATCATCTCAGAGATAAAAGCTTGGTCAAATGCCGCACCAGTTTTACCTTTGAGGTTTTTGGTCATCGTCATCATCATGTCGTCCATATTCATACGACCATGGTCCATCATGTCGTTATACATCATACTACTATCATCCATCTGATGCATACCACGTGGTGGGAGCTTGTCGTCATCTGGCTTGGCCACAACGAATCCGAGTATAAGTCCAACACTGAGAGTAACAACACCGACGAGAAGGGTTTGATTTTGAATAGTCATATAATTAAATAAAAATGAAGAGTAAGAGAATAAGAAGCGCGTTACGGTATTTTGGTATGAAGAATTCCTATAGAAAATAAGTGGAGTATCCATTGATAGATTTTTTGTGTGGTAAGTGTGTTATTGGAGGGTTTGAAGCGATTGTCATCACTATATCTACCATATGTTTGGTGTGTGACAAAAAAAGCGAGGTATGCAAACAAGAGTGATGGGATGAGGAGGGTGGTCATCTGACGCCACATATCTAGATGTTCTGTGACAATCATTGGGCACCATGATGTGATGTGTGCCATAAACGGACAGGCATGGGGTGCGCCGTGATGGTGTGTCTCTGTATGAGGAAAAGCTACAATCAAGCTCAATGATGTAATATACACAAAAGAGAAAGCTACAATGATTGGCAGGAGGTGTGTCAGGGGTGTGAACCAACGTCTATTCATATGTCTTTAGTATACGCTCACTGTCTGCTCTAGGCAAATGGCCTTTGTTTGTGTTAGTCTATATGTATAATTTACTTTATTTTTATGAAAGATTTTCTCACATTTATTCGTGAACAGGGAGTCGTTGGACTTGCAGTTGGTTTTATCCTCGGTGGGGCAGTCTCAAAGCTGGTAGCAGCAATTGTTTCTGACATTATCAATCCGCTCATTAGTATTCCATTGCGGGCGGTTGGGGATATTAAATCAGCATATTGGGATATTTTGGGGGCAAAGATTTTATGGGGTGATCTTGTGACGGTATTGATCGATTTTATTATTATTTCTTTTGTTGTGTATTTTGGTGTAAAGGTGCTCAAAGTCGATCGATTGGACAAAAAGAAATCTTCATAATGTATGCATCTCCCACTCGTTTTGTTTGATTATGATGGTGTACTGATCAATACGTTTTTGCCTGCGTGGCAGTCCAATCATGATATTGGTATTGCGGTAACACAAGACGAGTATCGTCAATGGTTTATGGGTAATATCTATGCCTCTGTCAAAGAAAAACACGGCCAGACACAGATGGCTGATATTGCACAGCGGTATATGACAGCGTATCGTAGACGTACACAAGAGCTCGGTGTGCATCCAGCCATGTCTTATCTCATTCGAGAGTTATCAAAAAAATATCTTTTGTGTATTGTCTCTTCGGGAAGTGAATCAATTATTAAAACACAGTTACTTAATTCACATCTTTTGGATTGTTTTACTGATATATTTGGATATGAGACAGATACGAGTAAGGTGCGAAAAATCAAATCAGCTCTAGAGATGTATCATGTAGGCAGGGAAAAAAGTGTTTTTGTTACTGATACGCTTGGTGATATTACAGAAGCACATCAAGTGGGCATTCATACCATTGCAGTGACGTGGGGATTTCACAGTGAAGAGGTGCTGCGAGAAGGAAAACCAGAATCCATTGTCCAGACACCGCAAGAGTTGCAAGAAAAAATCGAATCGTTATTTTAGATATGTTGGATATGTACAAATACAAGAACACGTTGATTCTCGTAGTTAGTTTTTTGGTTGCATTAGGTTTATTTTTTAGTGGTTATCTTCATGCACTAACGCACCTCGTTGGTGGATATGGATACGTGACAGCATTTATTTCTGGGATGCTCTTTAGTATTAGTGTGACTGCACCAATTGCATCTCTTATTTTTTTTGAACTTGGCGATATTGCATCTCCTGTAGTGTTTGCTATCGTTGGTGGGCTAGGGGCGATGGTGTCTGATGTGTTTTTGTATCGGTTTTTAAAAACATCATTACTTGAAGAGTGGAAATTAATTGTATTACCAAAACTTTCTTTTGCACAGCGACAACAGATGGAGTTGCTTACAAAGCGACGAATTTTTATTTGGACCGTCCCATTGTTGGCGAGTGCACTCATCGCATCACCACTTCCTGATGAACTCGGAGTTGCTTTGTTTTCTGTCATCAATTTTCATCCAAAATATTTTTCTCTTATTTCGTTTCTTGCAAATATGATTGGTATTTTTGCGTTATTAAGTGCTGGAGGTGCTGTGTTGTAAATGTATAGGTATATTTGACAAAAACATCTATATGTGCTACTATATATCTAGTATGCGGTGTTATAAAGACACTGCATTTTTTATACACAAATTACTATTTACTCATTTCTCAATACGTATATATGTCATCAGAAGTCTCCAAAATGATCCAGCTCATCTGTGATGAGAAAGGTCTTTCATACGACGTCGTCATGGACGCAGTCGAGTCTGCTATGGGTGCCGCGTACCGCAAAGATTTTGGTAATCGCATGCAAAATATCAAGTTTAGTTATGATCCAGAAACGGGTGATATGAAGGCATGGGATGTTAAAGAAGTGGTAGAAGACATTGCTGAGGATGTACTCCTCGCAGCACAGGAAGAGATGACTGCCCGTCGTGAGGCAGCAATCAAAGAAGGTCGTGAACTCACAGAAGAAGAAACGGCAGATTTGGCACACTTCAATCCAAAAACACAAATGATGATTACACAAGCAAAAGAAGTGATGAAAAAAGCAAAAGTGGGTGAGACGATTGAGATCCCACTGGAGATTCCAGGTGATTTTGGACGTATGGCAGCACAGACTGCCAAACAGGTAATTATCCAAAAATTGCGTGAAGCAGAACGTGAGATTGTCTTTGAAGATTTCAAAAAACTGGAAGGTACAATTGTGTCAGGAACTGTGTCACGTCGTGATCGTATTGGAAATATTTTGGTTGATCTTGGAAAGATCAATGGTATTGTCCCACAAACAGAACAGGTGACTCGTGAACAATATCGTCCGGGTGCAAAAATGGCATTTTTTGTCTCGTCTGTGTCCATGTCTCCTCGTGGACCTGAAATTGTCCTTTCTCGTGCTGACAAACGTCTGATTGAGGTGGTGTTTAGTGAAGAAATTCCTGAGGTAGAAAGTGGAGAAGTGGTCATCCGTGGTATTGCACGCGATGCAGGCAACCGTGCCAAAGTGGCAGTGTCGACTGACGATAGTAGTATCGACCCAATTGGTGCCTGTATCGGTCAACGTGGAAGTCGGATCACAACTGTGATTGAGCGTCTGGGTGGAGAGAAAATCGATATGATTGAATATAGTGATGATCAGGTTGCCTATATCAAGAATGCTCTTTCGCCTGCAAAAGTATCTGAGGTGGAACTCAGTGAGGCTGATAAAACAGCCAAAGTGACAGTCGCAGCAGATCAGTTTTCTCTCGCGATTGGTCGTGGTGGCCAAAACGTTCGTCTTGCGGCAGCACTCACTGGATGGACGATTACTGTAGAGGATGAGGCAGGAGAAGTGGTGACTTCTGATTCTGAGGAAGCTGAGGTTGCTGAAGATGCTAAAGATTCTGATGTTATTGGGGAAGTGACAGAAGAGGTGATTGAAGCACCTGAAGTAGTTGAGGAACCAGTAGAAGAAATGGTTGCCGAGGGTGAAGAGGGGACTATCCCGTCTGAAGCTCCAGAGGAGTCTGTAGAAAATGATGATGGCGAAGTGATCAAAGAGGGGGATGATCAGGAGTAGGGAAGTTGTCGGAGTTTTAGAAGTTGACGAAGTTAAATGAGTTAAAAACCTTCACATGTGTGGAGGTTTTTTTGGTGTATGTTATCAAGTTTATGGATTTTTAGGTTTACTAAGCATGGTAAGCTTCTTGAGCCTGCTAAGCCTTGTAAGCCTTGGCATTCTCTGCTACACTGCTAGGGTACTACTTATCCCTATGCAAGCATTTTTTCAAGTTATCTTTTATCAACCAATCTTTAATCTTTTTGTCGGACTCTATGATGTGATCCCTGATGTGGGTATTGTTATTTTGGTAATTACTCTTATTATCAAGGCAATACTTTGGCCACTCACTGGCAAGGGTATCGCGGCTCAAAAATCTCTTCAAGAGCTTCAGCCAAAATTAGAGGAGGCGAAAAAAAAGTATAAAGAAGATCCCCAGCAATTGGCCCAAGAAACACTCAAGCTCTATAAAGAACACAAAGTAAATCCGTTTGGTTCTTGTCTTCCTATTTTGATTCAGATTCCTATCTTTTTGGCATTGTTTTATGTGCTCAAACAGGGGTTGGGTGGTGACATATCAGGTCATTTGTATGCATTTGTACCACGTCCTGAATCAATCAATCCTGTATCTCTTGGTCTTTTTGATCTTGCAAAACCAAGTGTCGTATTGGCTGTACTTGCTGGTTTTTCACAGTGGTACCAGGCCAAGACGATGATCACTCGTCGTCCAAAGCCAGTCACTTCAGGAGCCAAGGATGAGGATCTGATGGCAATGATGAACAAGCAGATGCTATATATGCTTCCCGTGATGACTGCATTGATTGGTATGACATTACCAGGAGGAGTATCGTTGTATTGGTTTTTTTCGACTGTAATCACTGCACTTCAACAACATCTTTTGATCAAAAAAACACCCACCGAAACGCCTGCAGTGATTGAGGGAGAAATTATTGAAAAGAAATAGTATGCGAATACTCCATAGTGCACTCAAAAAACTTCGTGTAGAGACCGTACTGGGTACATATTTGGGTCGCGTGCGTGATATTGAGCTCGATGCCGAGAGTCATCTCGTGGTGCGATATCTTGTGAAAAAGTGGGCCAATAGCACTGAGTATCTGATTCATCGCAATCAGATTGTGCGAATTGAGGAAAAGCGAATGGTGGTGGAAGATGCTGTGATTCCACGTCCTACTGAAATTTTGGCAAACGAACCACTTTTGGTTCCTCCATCACAACCTCAAATGGTGTCAGATGAGGTGGGTGGATGATGTATATAGACAGCTAGTGGGACCCCTGCCTGCTTCTCCCTACAAGAGGGAGAACCTGTCTATGAAAGAATAAAATTGTATATCCAATTTTATTCTTTCTCTTAAATCGTCCCTCCCCTTGTAGGGGAGGGTAGGGAGGGGTCTTCGGTCTACGTATAGCTTTCTTTGGCGTATATGTCTCCACTCCAACAATCAATCATAAAAACCCTCGCATTTTTTGATTTATTCTCTCAGCCATTGACGGTACAGGAAGTGTACCGTTTTTTGTATTGCCCGCCGAGTGGTGTGGTACTTGCGGATGTAGTGCGAGAGTTGGAGCATGCTTCGTATGTGACAAAGCTTGACGGAGTGTATGCGCTCAAAAATGGAAGAGCGACCATGCGTTCACGTGGTGAGCATCAACGTCAGTATATCCAAAAGATGAAACGTGCCAAGCGTGCTACGTCATTGATTTCACTCGTTCCGTTTGTGCGAGCAGTGTTTGTTTGCAACACGGTCGGGTTTGGAGTGCCGACAGAGCAGAGTGATATCGATATCGTTGTGATTACCAAAGACAAGACAGTATTTCTCACACGTTTTTTGGTTACAATGTTGCTGAGTATTACTGGATTTCGTCGACATGGTAGACAGGTAAAAAACAAGGTGTGTTTGAGTTTTTATCTGACTGAGAGTTCGCTCTCATTACAGTCTTTGGCGATTGAACGAGATATTTATTTGCAGTATTGGATTGTGCTATTGATTCCCATCTATGATCCGCAGCAGATTCATGCTCGCATGCTGGTAGATAATGCGTGGGTAAACGAGACACTCCCGTTTGCATGCACACCATATATTGCTGCAAGTCATATTCGAGTGAGTGATACGGTCTGCGGTCGTTTGGTTCGATCTATTTGTTCATTTCAATGTTTGTTGTCACTATGGCGTGTGGGTGAGATGGTGGCAAAGCGATTGCAGCTATGGTGGATGAGAGAGAAGCTAGCGCGTTCACGTCAGATACAAACCGCTGTGATAGTATCTGATAGTATGTTAAAATTTCATGAAGAGGATAGGAGGGTGTTGTATCGGGATGAATGGGAGAATACATGCAAAATGTGGAGTTGAAAATGTATGAGTAATCTACTATGTTTCAGTATATTTATAAAAAACTAAAGACATGTTTAGCGCAGGCAAGTGGTTGTGTGAACTCATATACACAAGTGTGTAGTTCCCGGTGCCGATGGCTATACCTACATCACCAAGCGTGGTGCTTGTTATTTTTTGCTTCTAGTATTGTAGCACTTGTGTATGGTCATATTGTATGGAATGGATATTTTTTTTCAGACGACTTTACGTGGGCATGGCATAGTCAGCAAATACATGGTTCATGGTCTAGTATCGTGAGTGCGCGTATGTCTACTTTTTATTCTCCGGTAGTCAATGCGCTGTATGCTTTTTTGTATCCAAAATTTGGGTACTATGAACCGATTATTTTTTTTGGTGTATCCATATGTCTGCACATAATGGTATCTTTTTTTTCAGGGATACTTGTATGGAAACTAGGGAGAAAAATGTTGGCAGCCAGTGTAACCACAGTGGTCGTTGCGTTTGGTGGCGTAGCGTATGAACCAGTTCTTTGGATTGCTGCCAATATGCACACGTTGGTTACGTTATTTATATTACTTTGTGTTATTTGTTTTTATCAGTACGTCGATACGAAAAAAAATGTATATATTTTTATTTCTTTACTTTTTTTTGTACTTGCACTGGGTACAAAAGAATCGGCAATTGTTACTCCAGCTCTTCTTGCAATGACCTGGGTATTCCATGGTGAACGTGACATAAAAAGAATGCCCGTAGTATTGTTTGCGATTAGTGTAATAATGGTGTCTATCATATATATGATACATCAATATATGTGGCAAAAAGATAGTGTCTGGATACAGCAACAGATATGGAATCTCGATGTGTTTGCATTACTACGCGCACCAACTATAGTATTGCATCACTTTATCCCTCTGACATATTTTAAAAAAATTGTTATACATATTTGGCCTGTAGTTTCATTGTATCTTTGGGTATTTGCTTTGTGTGTTTGTCTGCTAACAACGTATATGTTTCGTACATCAAAATTGTACCTGTATGGATTAGGGTGGATGCTGATCACAATGAGTCCGTTTATTTTTTTTAAAACAGATGTGTGGTGGGACGTCTTACCGTCTCGATATAGTTATCTCTTGCAAATTGGTGCGGCATGTATTTGCGCTGGAGTTATCCAGTACTGGGTGGATCAGCACACAAAATTTACTTTTTCCAAGGTAAAAATATTCACAATGACTATCGTGATATTTGTCTGCTTGTATGCCTCTAATCAGCATCTAAAAAGAACGTATGAGGGGTATTATTCTGTAGGAAGATCTTTGCACCATGCTATGGAACAAATTTTGTATATCCAACCAGATTGGGTATTTGTTCGTGCGGGTCGTCCATTTGAAAAAAATATTGCACATATTGTCGGGGCAGCACATACGATAGCACATGTACCAGAAGACCGGATTGTTTTTTTGAAAGATTCAAATAAGACAGATATGTATACAGGGTCTATTGTGGTACTATATTGGGATATGGACAAAAGACAATATGTTGTACAACCGCACATGCAGTAAAACGTATTTAGTCCACTTATTTAGTAGATGTAAATGTTCAAAAACAAGCTATGTTGATGTCTGGTGCACAACGTGTATATGCGTATTCTCTACAATTAGCACTCGTTATTTTTCCATTCTCAACCGCGTGGGTGTATTACGAATCCATGATCGGTGGGGTCAAGTGGCAGTATGGGACGCTGTTGTGGTATGCCAGTGAAGCAGTATTGGTGGTGTGCGTTATGTCGTGTTGTCTCTTTTTGTACACCAATCATATTCGTGGAAAACAGGTGCGGTTTCGCTGGACCAAGGAGCGGTTATTTGTGCTCTCGCTTGCAGGCCTTTGTGCCTACCTCTATGGTCGATCTTTTTTTACCGTCTATCCAGATATTGCACTCCAACAATCTGTGCACATGCTCGAAGCGGTATTGTTTTTCTTTTGTACTCTTCTTTCCCCACTGGAAAATAGAACATTGATCCGTGCTCTAGTTCTCGGTGCTATATTCCAAGCTGGGTTGGGGGTTGCACAGTTTTTTCTCCAGAACACGTGGAGTTCGACACTGCTTGGTACGAGTGCCCACCTTGCTGCTGAGGTGGGGAGTAGCGTGGTGGTGGCAGAGAGTGAACGTTGGTTGCGTGCGTATGGGACACTGAGTCATCCAAATGTCTTTGGAGGGTATTTGGTTTTGATGTTGCTTTTGTTTTTATATATTAGATCAAAGGCGCAAAACTTTACAGATATTTTTAATGTTAGATATCAGATTTTAAATTACTTGTTGATTATATTATTGACTGTAGGTGTCTTTGTCTCGTTTAGTCGGAGTGCTTGGATTGCGTTATTTCTTGGATTACTTTTTTTGTCATTTCGATCAAAACAAAGTAAGAAACATATCGTATCAATCTTCACTGTCATCTGTACGTTTGCAATTCTCTGTGGGCTATTGTGGCCCCTCATTACCACTCGTCTTGGTGCCAAAACTCTCAATGAGCGACAATCGATATCTGAGCGAGTAAGTGGTAATGCGGAGGCAATTGAATTGGCCGGAGAGAACATGTTGTTTGGTATGGGGCCTGGACACTACACTGTTACGCTGATGCAAAAAGATTCGTCTCGTCCTATCTGGGAGTATCAGCCGGTACACAATGTGCTGTTGCTTGTATTGGTAGAAATTGGTGTTGTGGGAGTATTGCTCTTTGTTCTTTGCTCCTTGCTCTTTGTTAAAACATTTCAGATATCATTTGTTGATGGAGTGTTCTTTGTGCCATTTGTCCCACTTCTTCTTTTTGATCATTATCTGTGGAGTTCGTTGGTGGGGTTGTTTGTGGTTGGTGCATGTATCGCTTTGTTTTGTAGATACAAAAAAGTGAATACTATAGCATAGTATGGTATACTGATACTATTCTATTTATATATATGTCACTTGTTACACTATTTCAAATTCTTGCTATTGTCGGTGCGATTGTGGTGATGCGATTTTTGTCTAAAAAAGAAACAGGTACATCAGTCTCGAAGGAACATCACCCAAACACAAAGACGCCAACATTAAATACATACGGTACTGATTTTACCGAGTTAGCTCGTCAAAAAAAGATTGATATGGTGATTGGTCGTGATGAGGAGATATTGAGACTTTCACAAGTATTATCCCGCCGTGAAAAAAATAATGCTATTCTTATTGGCCCTCCAGGAGTTGGGAAGACAGCTATTGTAGAGGGGCTCGCACAGCGTATTGTGTCAGGTGAAGTTTCAGATGCTCTACGAGATAGGCGCCTACTGGCATTGTCAGTACCATCACTTCTAGCAGGAACAAAATATAGAGGAGAATTTGAAGAGCGAGCAAAAAAAATTGTGAGTGAAATTCAGTCTGGTGGTCGCTCAATTATTCTTTTTATTGATGAAGTGCATTCTGTCATTCAATCGCAGGGTACAGAGGGGGCGGTGAATTTTGCAGATATTCTCAAACCAGCACTTGCTCGGGGAGAGCTCCAGATGATTGGCGCGACAACTACTGCAGAATATGAAAAATATATCAAAACAGACCCAAGTCTTGAGCGCCGCTTCCAACCAGTTGAGGTACATGAACCTAGTATGAAGGAGGCACTGACTATCATCCGCGGTGTAGCTGAAAAATTTAAAGAATTTCATAAAGTAGAGTTCACTGATGCGGCTCTTGAAGAGGCAGTTACTTTGACACAAAAAAAGGTAAAAAATAGAAAATTACCTGACAAAGCGATTGATGCAATTGATGAAGCAGCGGCGATGGTACGTGTTTCTGGGGTACATGAGCATGTCCCAGCCGTTTTATATGCTGCGGCTGTATCTAAATATCCAGAATTACAGCAAGTGTGGAAGCGTATGCAAGAGCTCGATGAGCGTGTGTCTGCTACCAAGCGGCCCACAAAGAAAATGCTTGATGAAAAAAAACAACTCGAGGAGGTGTTGGTAGAGAAAGGTGTATTTGTGGTAGATAGTCAAGACATTCATAGTGTCGTTGATTCGTGGTATGAGTGATACGTATACGTCACATCAGACAGGTAGTACGCGAAATATGCAGATAGTCAGGCTTTTGTCTGTGTGTATGGTATTACCATCTATTGTGTGGTTTCCGTTTGGTCCAGATCATTTTGAATTACCCAAAGCAATGCTTCTCATTGGGTTTGTGTGCGCTGGTATCAGTGTTCTTTGTATATACCCACCAAAAAATATACGTGTGGATGCTGTATTTTGTTTTTTGCTGTGTCTTTTGGTCTGTTCTCATGGTCTTGCTTTTGTTACATCTATTGATACGTCTCTTTCGTTATCGGGTGTTGCGTATAGATATGGTGGCTTTGTGACACATCTTTTTTTATTACTTTGGACTGGTTTGCTCTATGTATATTGGAGTAATGTGCCACGGACACAACAAGACATATTCTATGTAATGTACATATATACTATTGGAATTATATGTGTAATGGCCTGTGTGAGTGGTATCATTCCTATTGGGCCATTTCAGATGGAATATTTTGATTCGCGAGTATTTGGTCTGATTGGTAACCCAAACACATTAGCATTGCTTACTTTTTTGGGTATATTGTTTGTTCATCGTACAGCGACGAGACACAAAAAAATATTTTGGTACGTTCTGTTTAGTCTTACTATCATTCTCACTGGTTCAAAAGTGGTATGTGGGCTACTTTTTTTATTTTTTTTCATATTGATGGTGCAATCAAAAAAAAATCTGCCCTATGTTGCAGCTCTTTTTCTCTGTCTATTGGGGGCAGTGGTGCTAGCACCAAGAGTCTTTTTGTTGTCTCTTGAATCTGAGAGCGTGCGTGAACGTCTTGCATTGTATGCCACAGCATATACACATGTTGCGGAAGTGCCAGTGTTTGGGTTTGGACAAGATACACAGTCTGCTTTACTTACTATGTGGGATGGTCAAATTCATGAGGGGGCCATTATAGATAGATTTCATTCTGAGATTTTTGAAGTGTTGTTTACTCGGGGTTGGTTTGGATTGTGTGTGACTGCAGCTTTTTTGGTCTATACATATGTGTGTGCATGGCGTGCTCGTATGTTTACTGCTCTTCTGGCACTTGTATCAATTCACATGTTTGTGCTGGTACATTTCCATACCATCTCTACGTTGGTGTTGTACAGTGTTCTTGTTGTGTTTATCCACAGTTCTTATTTACAATACCGTAGATTTTTGTTACTCTGAGTATAGATTATAGTTATTTTTTAGGTATTATATGTCAACAACAACTGCCACAAGAGTAAGTACAAAGCAAAAAGTCGCTATCGGAGTTGTCACTCTTGCGTTGGGTTCAGGCTTAGCATTTGCTGGCCTTACATTACGAACTCAAAAGACCTATCAGCAAGTACGTTTTTCTTGTCATGATCGAACATCTGTTGTGACGAGTGTGAATGATTGTCGTACTCCATCAGCATGGCAGGCTTATGCAAAGGACTATTGTAGAGGACGAAGAAACACCGCTACTGGTAAAACAGGCTTGAATTCTATTTCAATGGGTAGACAGTGCGCTTCTGTGTCTGGCCCAGCTGTTTCTGGCGTTGTCTCGTCTTTTCCTAAAAAAAGATAACTTCTTTAGTTCTCCCCAAACACCCCACAAACCATCCACACCTTTATCCACAGGATATACATAAAATGGCTCAGTTGAGCCATTTTATTTTTGTTCTCTCTGTTGATATCTCTCTGAGAGTATGAGAAGATGCCCCTACCAAAGAGACAAGAGGGGGTGGCATTCGCATGCAGTATACGCTATCGAAAACGTGCGTCCGACAGGCATCACGTTTTCATATATAGACGATATCGCAAGCACTGCTTCCCCCTGTTGGCTCTTGCAATCCCGATAGTCATAGTGGATACAGACATTATCTGGTTTCCAACAGAACAGAGAATGCCCCTTTGATCTCGCGTCGTGGCGGATCGCTTCTATGGTATATCCTGAGGTTTGCGAAGGCTAATAAAAAAAGAACCACTTTTATAGTGGTCTTTTTGTTTTTCACATGGTTCAGCTGTGAAGTCTTCGCCGAAATAAGTATCTTTTTTTAAACATAATTATTTCAGCGGGGAAGGGGTCGTGATAATCCCTGCACCGCTAGGTCTCTCGGGGTGAGAGACCCGGTCCAGCCCGTAGGGCTAGGACTGGGTCGGCGTCGGGTCGTCCGTCGGCGTCGGGTCGTCCGTCGGCGTCGGGTCGTCCGTCGGCGTCGGGTCGTCCG
>CALMAY010000025.1 GCA_937861125.1 uncultured bacterium
TTGGCGGAGAGAGCGGGATTCGAACCCGCGGTACTCTTTCAAGTACACCGCTTTTCGAGAGCGGCACCTTCAACCACTCAGACATCTCTCCTCTTTGACTATTAACTTACAACTTTTAACAATGAACACCTCCCCATCCTACGCTAAACGGCAAGAGAAATCAAGCAGGAAGTACATACTGCCGATATGCAATTCCACCACCCTTTTCACGATAGACACTCACCTGTTCAAATTGAATCGGCGTCTGGTCAATATTGATTCCGTGTTCGAGACAATACCACTGTGCGGTGCGTTGCATATGCAATCTTTTTTGTGACCCTACCGCTCGCTCTGCCATGCCTGTCTGTTTTTGTGCTGAACGTGTTTTGACTTCAACAAAAACGAGCGTCTTTCCAAATCGACGCTCGTGTACACAACAAATAATATCTATCTCTCCAACCTTGCTCCGATAATTTCTCTCTAAAATCTCATACCCCTGTGCAAGCAAAAAATCTACCGCATATTGTTCACCCCATTTCCCTGTCTCCTGTTTCTGTGTCTGCGCCATACGTCACGCTTTGAACAATACCATACCTTTGTGATGTGGACCTGCATCAAATGTCTCTTGGACAACCATACGACGCAGCTGTGCCCACTCAATAATATTGCCAAAATCTATCACACTACCCTCACCTGGTGCCATAGGCAATGTCGAATCATCAGACCAATCTACAATCACAATCCGTGCCTTGTCTTTGAGCAGTCGATACGCTTCTTCGAGCACACCATGACGATTTTCTACATGACACAAGACATTAATCAAAAACACCACATCGAGTGTTCGCTCCGCAATCGCGGTCTTACCTGTCCACTCAATATTTGACCACACCGTATGCACATTAGTTGCATTGGCAATTTGTGCACGGCGCGAGATACTCTCCAGTGCTTCTTTGAGAATATCCACTCCATATACCACACCCGTTGACCCAATTAAAGAAAGCGAAGGAAAAATAATATGACCCGTTCGTCCGCAGCCAAAATCAGCAAGGTGCATCCCGGCATGAACATGTGCTTTTTCAAACAGCACTGCTGGATCAATCAATTGGTCTCCGGTATGATGGAGTTCCATACAAATACATTATCTTGGCTCAAGTCCAAAGAGACTACCAATAGTAGAAATAACAAGTGGACCGAGCATGCCCGTTACCCACATCATAGTCCCAAAAATCAATAAAATACCTGATAATTTGTACACCAAACGTGTGCCGCCGCTACCACCAAGATTTTCTTCTGCCCATGCATTGTGACCAAAATTTTCAATAAACCATTCTGTTTTGATAACCATAAATACACCAAAGGCGATGAGGAGAGGACCAAAGAGCCATTTCATACATTAGTACTAAGGTAAAAAATTTGTAAAGTATATATAGTATAGCATAGCCTATCCTAAGCCGTACAGCGAACCGAACAGAACTAAGATTGCTCATCCTCCACCATTGACACATTGTACATCTTAATCTCAGTCTTTTCCCATAACAAAAAACCCCGCCAACGCGACGGAGTTTTGAAAAGGTTACTGTATTATGTACGAAGTGCGTTTTTATCTTCTTTGATACGTTTTTTTGTAGTGCGCAAGAAGTTCGGTTTAGCACGACGAACTTGCAGTGCACGAACAAATTCAATCTTATCAATCATTGGAGAAAATAACGGGTAAATACGCTCAACACCGATACCACCAGAGACCTTGCGGACAGTAATTGTCGCACCTGGCTCAGAACCATGTTTACGAGCAAGTACGGTACCCTCAAAGAGCTGAATACGCTCTTTTTCCTCACCTTTACTGTTTGTTTCTTTAATTTTCTGATGAACACGAACGATCATGCCCGGTTTCACTTGTGAACGAATATCTTCGATCATATATATAAGAAGTATATGGAGAGGTTGGCATCCCAACGTCGCAGAAGTGGTGGCAGTATAGGATAAAATGAAGATTTTGTCAAGAGATCTACTCCTGCCCCAAAAACCTCATAATTTCCTCTACCACCTCTTGTAGAGCACCATTTTTATTCACAATTGCTAAATCATAGGCATCCGCCATCTTGACTTCCTCGCGGGCAATATCTAAACGCATAGCCAAAGATTCATCAGAAACACCGCCTCGCTGTACCACTCGCTCCTCCAGTACGCCCAGTGATTCAGGAAGTAAAAAAACAGAGATATGTGGTATACCGAGTCGGTCCAGTGACTGTTTACCGTGCACATCCGCTTGATAATAGACAAATGTATATGTGTTCAAAGCATCATGCAGATGCACTTTTTGCAGTCCGTAGAGATTACCTGCATATTCATTGTACTCTACAAATTCCCCATCTACGATTTTTTGTTCAAAAACACTTCGTCCAATAAAATGATAATCCATACCATCCACCTCTCCAGCTCGTTGTGCACGAGTGGTTGTCGTCACCACCCGAGCGGTATTTCGAATACGCGCAATCAACTCTCGCATAACAGTATTTTTACCGCCGCCGCTTGGTGAAGAAATGACAACGAGTGTACCAGACATACCATTTAGAGATAGGTATTAACTGAAAGATTTGCCAAATAGGTCTGTAATTCTTCTGGTAACTGTGACTCAAACGTCATACGTTCGCCTGAGAGAGTATCAAAAGACAGTTTGCGTGCATGCAAAAAGAGACGATCGATCTTTTGATCACCTTTTTTAACCATACGCTTATTGACATAAATAGTATCTCCTACCACTGGATGACCATAGGCAAAACAGTGCACACGAATCTGGTGTGTACGTCCAGTATAGATTTTGACACGCAAGAGAGTAAAACGACCGAATTTTTTTTCGACAAACAATTCAGAGTGAGCGTCCTTGCCATCGAGTGTAACCCCTGCATGACGCAGACGAAACTCACCAATCACTGGTCGAGCAGCCATACGCCCCTGCTCACCACGGGCGATTGGAAAATCGAGTTTTACTTGGTTATTCTTGAGCACACCATACACCAGTACAGTATATTCTTTATCAATTGTACGATCTTTGAATTGCTGTTTGAGTGCGAGAAATTGTTTTTGATTTTTGGCAATCACGAGCAATCCAGACGCATCTTTATCCAAGCGATGCACGATTCCAGGACGTCCCGGTGTATCCCCCACGTTTTTCATCTTTGGATATTTCTTGAGCAACCACTGTGCGAGTGTATTTTGCTCTCCCGCCTCTGTCGGATGAACCAAAATTCCTGCTGGTTTTTCGATTACCAGATAATCTTTTGTCTCTGCGATAATTGAAATCTCAGGAAATGAAAGTGCTTTTTTCTTTTTCTCCACCACAACCTCATCAGCAACATACTCAATCTTGTCACCATGTTCTACCATCACACCGGTCTTTTTCGCAGGCACACCATTGACCAATACACACCCATGATCAATATATTTTTGCACCTGAGAACGAGTTGTTTTCATTGCCAGAGATAAAAAAAGATCCAAGCGTTGCGGCTCGGTTAATTTTTTGACTGTATACACTTTTGATTTAGTCATATTTTTGTGCTTAGTATAGCACACTTTTTCTATTTTGTCCAGTCTTGATTTTTACTGCTATGACTGGTATTATGGTGACACATGTGCCAGTAGCTCAGCTGGTGAGAGCACGACTCTTATAAAGTCGGGGTCGAGGGTTCGAGTCCCTCCTGGCGCACATCTCTTTAGCCCTCGTCGTTCAATGGATAGGACATTAGCTTCCGGAGCTGATAATATAGGTTCGATTCCTGTCGAGGGCACATATTTTCTCTTACTATGCCACAAACACACGTCTTTTTTGACTTTGACAGCACACTTATCACCTGTGAATCACTGGATCTGATTGCACAAAAAAAAGGAGTACTCAAAGATATCGAAGCTATGACCAATCAGGCAATGAATGGTGAAGTACCACTCGAATCAGTACTCGACAAAAAAATGAGTATCATCAACCCAACACACAACGAAATGCTTGAAGCAGCATACGACTGTCTCTCACACATCACTAGTGGAGCACGTGACATAATTATCCTCTTACAATCACACAATATTATAGTGCATATTCTCAGTTCAGGATTTCACGAAATTATTGATCCTGTTGCACATGTGCTTACTATTCCACCACAACACATACATGCCAACACAATACAGTTTGATGAAAAAGATAATTACGTTTGTATTGATCCAACATCTATACTCACACATAGCAATGGTAAACCGACATATATTTCTCAGCACACAACACCAAACGATATTACCTACATGATCGGAGATGGTATGACAGATGCGGCATGTGCTCCTGTCGTGACACAGTTTATTGGATTTGGTGGAAATATAGTGCGCAATAACGTCAGAAAAAATTCAAACATATACATTACAGAAAAAAATCTCACCGCAATCATTCCATATATCACAATATAAAAAAGAAAAAATAATATGCATATCGCATATTATTTTTTTAGACAACATGTATAACACACATACAAAAATATTTTTAAAAATAAAAAGTTATCCACACATTTTTTTGTTTTGCTCTTTTCAAAAAAAAATAAACACACTATACTATACACATAAGGTCGATTTGTTCTTTCAATTGTGCAACACACATGTTTACATCAATGCTTGTCATGTAAACATAACGCACTCACGCACCGCAATTCATTTGCGGATGTCCCACGATACTCGTTGGGAACAACCATTTGGTGTGTGCCATGGTCATATCAAATAGCGTGAATATTTTTACAAAGAAAGAGGTGAACCCTATGCCAGCAAAAAAACGCACAGCTAAAAAAGCTGCTCCTAAGCGCAAACCAGCTAAAAAAGTTGCAAAACGCAAACCAGCTAAAAAAGCTGCTCCTAAGCGCAAGAAAGCTGCTCCTAAGAAGAAATAAGATTCTTCCGGACGCATAAAAACAGCCGTGTAGCACACGACTGTTTTTTATTTCAAAAAAATCTTTTTCTTTTTTATCTCAAGACACTTTTATAACACCAAAAATACCATCATACCCAGGCACCACATCCACTCCACCACACCGAACACGATCAATTGCTTTGGCAATAGTTTTATCAGTTTCTTTTTCTATGTCTTCCAATGACGCACGAAGTAAAATATAAAACTCTGTCCCAAGTGTTGCAATCATATGATCATACGTCTGCACCACACGCTTACTTGTTACACCGACACCATAGACATCAGCAAGAATTTCCGGCAACGGTACAATACTTTGAAATGTTTCTTTTGTTTTTTCACGTGCGCACGCCTCATCACATGTCGCAAGCTCTTCAATACGATTGAGTACTCCTCGTATAAGTGGTTTGCTGCATTTTGGACACAGCCCATTATATTTTTTTGTCTCTTGTGGCAAACACGAGAACTTGCAGGTAGCATGACCATCCACATGATACTTTCCTTCTTCTGGAAAGAACTCAATCGTTGACACAGCACCACTACGAATAGAGGAAAAAATACGTTCATACGTAACTTCTCCGTCAAACGACACAACTGTTGCCTCGCGTCCTAACTTTTGTGGACTATGTGCATCTGAACTCGAGACCAATTGCACGTGGTCAAGCCACCCACACCGACGATTCATAATCGGATCACTACTGAGCCCTGTCTCAATCGCAAAAATCTGTGGTGTAAGTTCATCAAACACTTCTACCAGCGAATCATACCCGCCATTGGCACCAAAGATACCAAACCATGGTGTCCACGCATGTGCTGGAATCAAGATCATCCGCTCGTCAACTGCATTGAGAATCTGAAGTAACTCTTTGGATGTCAAACCAAGTATCGGACGCCCATCTGATGTGAGATTACACCTACGATCAATCAGTGCCTGATTAAATGCTTCGGCAACCGCAATAGACGGCGCAAAGACGAGATGATGCACTCGTCGCGTCTTTCCTTTATCTTTCTTGATAACTGACACTTCCGTCCCTAGGATAAATCGCGTTTGAGATCTGGTATTTGAAATCTGTTTGGAATCTGATAGTTGTGACCTCAATCGATACACACCTGCACTTTCTTCTTCAAGTTCTTCTGTAATATGTTTCATCCACGCTGGATGTGTAAAATCCCCTGTTACACAAATATCAACCCCCCGAATCTCACACGTCTTGGCAATTGTCGGTAAATCGAGCGCTTTACTGCAAGCGCGTGAGTATTTGGAGTGGATATGAAGGTCGAGAACGTATTTTTGCATAGTTTGCCAGTTGGACAGTTAATCAGTTATAGAGTTACCATTTTTTTATTTGTATCCATCCATATAAACACTTACTACATTCTTCTAAAGAAATAAACATTTGTTCATATTCCAATTGAGAAATATAACCTAAATCTTTTGCCAGAAGCATGTGATATTTTAATTCTTCCAAAGACGCTTGTGCAATATTATAAAAACGAAGAGTGTCTTGGTGTCCTTGTCTTGCAAAACCTTCAGCAATATTAGCGGGGACAGAAGCGGCTGCTCGGCACATCTGATCCACGAGACGAAACCGTTCGTCAACAGGAAACTTTTTTGTAAGTGTATAGATTGATAAAACAATAGCATGAGCTTTTTGCCACGCAATAATATCCCGAAATGACGTAATAGCAGCCATACAAAAGTTACCTGGCTAACTTACTAACTGAATAACTAGCAACTATCCAACAAACTCAATCTCACCTTCCTCTAACCGTAATAACCCGCCATCCTGTTCGTTCTCCTCGACAATCTGAGCAAGCAAACCCGGTACACGCGCAATCAAGAACACAGAAACACCTTGCTGTGGCGAAAAACCCATATCAGAAAGAATAGCCGCCATCGCTCCATCGATATTGAGTGGCAATGATCTGGACGATTGTTTGGCAAGTTCTTTTTCTAACTGTAGTGCCAATCGACATGAATCACCAAACAGTTTTTGTTTTTTTGCAATAGCAAGTAATGTTGTGCTCCTGTGATCTATCTTTAACACCTTGTGACCAAATCCAGGAAGACGTACTTTTTGCGCTTTGTACTCACTCACAATCTCTGTGAGTGTTTTCCCTTCATC
>CALMAY010000026.1 GCA_937861125.1 uncultured bacterium
TTTGTATGTTTTCTGATACTGAGGGTAATACGGTTGGCTTTTTTTCAAAGAAATAGCGTATACTAGTAGAGGTAATTTTTATTTTCATCTTTTTGTCTATGCAATTTCCACAAAACCTCAATCTTAAACCCGCAGTCGTATTTCAGGTGGCAGCACTTAGTATCATTTGTATATTGGTAGTTGGATTTGGTGTTCGCATGATTGCGAGCTCGATGCTGTCGCTCACACGCTCCACTGGCTCATCTGCACCAAGTACTGGTATGTACTATGGTGGCGGTGCGTATGACATGGCAGTCTCAGAATCAGAGGGTGTCTCACTCTCAGCACGCAATATCATGCCCCCTGTAGAACAACCACCAACACCAGGCATTGATGGCGAAGCATATGAAGTGACACAGTACAGTGGAACAATCGAGACAGGCAACGCACAAAAAACATGTGGTGAACTTATGGCACTCAAGGGTCGTGCAGAGGTAATGTTTGAACAAGCACAAAACAGCGATGATGGATGTAACTATACATTCAAAGTCGCTCAGGCACAGGCCAATGAGATTTTGGATATCATCAAAGCGATGGATCCAAAGGATCTCTCACAGCAGACACACACGATCAAACGTCAGATTGAAGATTTTACCAGTGCGACAGATATTTTGCGCAAGAAATTGCAGACGATTGATGAGACACTCGCTACTGCGGGACGTGCGTATGACGAGCTCACTGCACTCGCGACTCGGGCACAGGATGTAGAGAGTCTGACCAATATTATCAATAGTAAACTCGCAATTATCGAGCGTCTGACACAGGAGAGAATCAACACCGTAGCACAACTCGAGGAGCTCGACCGTGCCAAAGCAGAACAGCTCGACCGCTTGGCATACGTCTATTTTAATATCTCAGTGTACGAAAACAAACTGGTAGATGGTGAGCGTCTGATGGATTCGTGGAAATCAGAACTTCGTGCCTTTGTCTATGATGTCAATGCGACACTCCAAGATCTCACTGTCGGACTCGTAGCAGTACTCATTGCAGTGCTACAGTATGTCGTCTACTTCCTCATCATCTTCTTTGTAGCGAAATATGGTTGGAAAGCGGTGAAGCAAATGTGGAATAAATAATGTGAATATGGTATACTTTAGTTAGTTCATTCGTATATATTATTCATTTTCATTTTTTATATGGCAAAAGGAAATAATGCGCGTAAAAAAGAGACAAAGAAACCAAAAGGAA
>CALMAY010000027.1 GCA_937861125.1 uncultured bacterium
GATTTGCGATGACATTTACATCTCCTGTTTTGATGTTTGAATTTCCGCCTGTGTTGTAATTTGCATCATTTCCACCAGTGTTGGCATCAAGGTTTACATTATTTTCAATCTTTGCGTTGTTGGTTTGGGTTGTTGTTGAGTTGTTGGTTGTGTTGTTATTTGCAGTATTTGTTGAATTGTCACCATTTCCTGAGTTTGAAGTATTGGCACCAAGTGCAGTAACTTCACCTGTTATTGGATCTACTTCAAATTCAGTCCCTGCGCTTCCAGCCATTGTTGCACCATCTGGGGATCCAACGATTTTTCCTATCCATTTGCCAGCTTGGTTTACGATAACCAACCACCATGTGCCCCCATCAATATTCGTATTTGCGACATTGAGGACATTGGCAACTACATTTGATGCTCCTGTTTCGATTCCTGAATTTCCACCGGTGTTAAAACTTGAATCATTGTTTCCTGTTGTTCCATTTATGTTGACATTGTTGTCGATAGTGGCGTTATTGGTCTGGGTTGTTGTTGCGTTGTTAGTTGTGTTGTTACTTGCAGTATTTGTTGAATTGTCACCATTTCCTGAATTTGAGGTTGATGAAGATCCACACGTGGTACAAAGGAGTGAATCAATAGTTGATTGTGGCAAGAGTATATCTCCTACCAAGTTTCCATATATATTGACTACGTTGTAGAGCACATTCCCTGCGATATTATTGTTTGCCATCGTCAAGACATTTGCACTAACATTTGCATCCCCTGTCGTAATATTTGAGTCTCCACCGGTGTTAAAGCTCGTGTCATTTCCTCCAGAATTTGCAGATAGATTGAGGGTGCTACCAATTACAGCGTCGTTTGACTGATCAGTTACACTATTATTTGTCGTGTTATTTGAAGCATTATTTGTGGAGTTTGCTCCATTTGCCGTGTTTGAAGTGTTGTTTGTTGCACCGCATCCGTTTGTACAACTACTTGTTGCATTTCCTGGAGCAAGAACAATATCTCCCGTGTGATTATCAGCGATGTCAAATGTTGCAACCGCAACTCCA
>CALMAY010000028.1 GCA_937861125.1 uncultured bacterium
TGGGTGTATATATTCTCGGTGGCTGTGAAGTGCCGACAAGCATTCAGTAGCCAGCCACCGAGATGTAATATTATTGCTGCTTTTGTGGGTCTGGTATTATCACACCCATCTCTGCCATTTTTCTTCGAATTGAGTCTGTAAATTCGGCACACTGCACTGTGTTCATCTCGCTTGTGCGCATGTGCACTTGTACAGCCCTGCCTGCGATCATCCTTGTTTTGTATGGTGCAAACATCTGTATAAAAACCTCTTTTACTTCCTCAACCTCATACCCGAGTGCTTTTGCTGATATGGGAAAAACGACGCCGTGCAAGTATCCGTTTTGATTTCCCAGCTCGTCGTGTTTCCCAGTTGTCCGTGGTTTTGTTTTTCTTTTTACTGATACCACGACCTCTTTGTTCTCAAACTGACCGACCCACAAATCAAAGGATTTTCTATCTGAGATGTACATTTTTCCATCCTTGACCCTGCCTTGAAATACTGGGTTAATCATACTATCTGACAAATTCTCCAAGTCTTTTGTATAAAACATACCCCGTTGGTGTTTCCTCTGTTTTATATTCACCTCGAGTTTCTTGCGTCCACCCGTGTGATGCGAGAAATGCCTTGCTCTTTTTTTCCCTTTCCATCTTGATCGCATTTGCTTTTTTTTCTGCCTCAACCTGCTCAGCAAGAGCTTTCTCTTGATCTTCTTTGCGTTTTTGTGCCTCCTCTGCCTGACGTATTCCGTCAAGACGTGCCTGCTCTATCATTGCCAATCGTTCTGCCTCACGCTCTTTTGCATCCTCTTGCTCTTGTAGTAGGCGCTCTTTCCTGTCAATCTCTGCCTGCCTTGCATCCAGTTCTGCTTGCTTTGCTGCATTATCTGCAGCGAGCTTTTCGTTCACTAGCACTGTGAGTCTGTTTTCAAACGTGACATCGTCCATATCGTTTATCTGGTCATCTGTCATGTTCTGCCCCACACCAGCGTCAGAGAGCCGTTTTTGGCGTTCTGGGAGCTTTCTGGCTCTCTCTTGTCTGAGTGCATATGTCTTTGCCTCATCCTCAAGAACTTTCAGGCGTTCCTCCTCTGGCTCTATGATAGAGACCAGCTCGTTTTCTTTTGCAATCACCGCCTTTTGAAACTTGACCGCATCGTCGCGCAGCTCCTTGCCTTTCTTCTCAATTTGCACACGGACGTTTTTTAGTTTGATGCGTTGCTGTCTCACAGCCTCAACCTGTTTTGGATCTTCGAAGTCAGTGATGGTGACCTGTTTACTTTCTTCTGCCATCGCCAAAAGTTCGGCAATGGCAGGGTTAAAGTTTTCAATGTTTAGTGCGTCCATATGCTAGAATGTCAGGAGTGAATTGACGATGTCGTCCACCTCTTTGAGTGTTGTGCGTTCATAGATCATCAGCTCCTCAATCTCCGCCAGTACACTTTCTCTGGTGATCTCTATGAGAAAGAAGTCGCGAACCTTGAGACGATCGTCATAAAAAGCAAATGTCAGCTTTTTGAGACTATCGTTGACAATGAAATATTGCAGCATTTGATAGTGGTACTCATCTGGCACTTCGTTTGTGAGTGCTGCCTCTAGGTGTCTTGCAGAGGACAAGCATTTGACCTCCACCGCCTCTGTGTTGTCACTTCCCTCGATTGTTCCGTCTGGTGATATTGCGATCGCCTCGTTGTCCTCACGTGACCAGAGCACAAGTGATCTGTCTACTTTTTTCCCTGTCATCTCCTCAAATCGATCAAGCGCTGTGTCTTGTAAGCGATGCCCTCTATCCATAGCACTTTCTCCATCGTCGACTGGTATACTTATCCTCTCTGCGATCATCTCATAAAATCCTATCTTTTTGCCTGTTCCACGTTTGACAACAATGTCTTTGAGACGGGTCCCGGTAATCTTCCCCAGACGACCAGCAAGCCACTGTTCTTCGTTTTCAAAATGTTGAATTTTCATACAATTATTTTTTGTTTGCGATGGTTGCTCTAAGTCCAGCAATTATTCCATCAGCCTGTGTTTGGTTAATAAAAGAAAACGACACGCCATATTTTTCC
>CALMAY010000029.1 GCA_937861125.1 uncultured bacterium
GAAATGATTTGAGTCTTTTTTGTAGATCCATAGCAAAATAAAAAGGACAGGCACAAAATATGTGACTGTCCTTGTAGTTGTTCTACTCGGGACGTTGATGTCGATGAGAGTATTATATCATGTAATTTTTATTACCTGTACAACATCAGATGTGGGTAAGTCGTTTTTGTCTGTCTGTTGCTTGGAAATTGTGACGTCAAATTTTATCTGTTGTATCACTCTTTCTGCTCTCACTGGCACACCACCTTGCACAACAATTTCAAGACGCCCAAAATCAAGACGCTCGCACATGTCTCTGACCTGTTGCCATACTGCGTTTTTTTGCTCTGGTGTCATAATAGTTTGATGACTTCTAGGGTGTCACTAAACCCATTGTCTATGCACTTGAGTAATGCACCGACCAGTGCATCGACCATATCGTCGTGCTCCTCTGTGCCAAACCCGAGGAGTTGTATGATCAATTCCTCCGCACCCTTGCGTGGGAACACCACTGTGCCGTTGTGGATGAGATGACTCACTGTGAGAAGTTTTGCACGCTTGTCCCCTCTCCCTGCTACTGGGACGCCCTCTGCTGGTACTCCTTGTACTTGTATAGCCTGAACAGCCGCTCTCTGGAATGCCACATCTTCGACGTACACCAGAGAAAGAAACCCGTCGCCAGCATACAAGCTCTGCTCTTTGGTTGTTTTTAGGATGCCTGCAAAATCAAGGCGCTGGTTTACTACTTTTGGTAAAATATATATTCTCGGTTTTCCGTTTATGATAAAAACTTTCAAGCTGACCATCGCTGTACAGTCTGCTGTTGACCTCTCTGATATGGCAAGGTCTACCCACGAGTGTGCATAAAGAAAATCTACCTTGTCTCGTTCTTCTCCATCATTTTCGACCTCTTGCCCTCTAATGTTTACAACTGGAATGTCGTCGTAGTAGTGGATGTGATCCTCTGTGATGATCTGACCACTGTCTGGAATGATTTTGAGCAGGTATTCTCTCGCCCATATGACAGGGTCTTTGATGGTCTGTTTCAATCTTTCTACTGCCTCTGGTGTTGGAAAACGCCCGAGCCACACCGTGTGATCTGTCAGTGCTATTTTGTAAATACGCCCACGTTTTTCTGAAACCATATCTTTTTCCACTCGTTTGAGGAGACTGTCTTGATGGAGGAGGTTACCAACGAGTACCGTTTTTGTTACACCTGGCACACCACGGGGGATCATCGTACCTTTCCACCATTTATATGTTGCATCTCTCAGTTCTTTTGTGCGAACGCTTTGGATATCTTCTACGTCGTCGCCGATGATAAGATCTGGGCGGTACTGACGGTATCTGATACCACGGACACGTTGCCCTACTGATACCCCAGTAATTGCTGCGTCATAGCGTGGAATGATAAACATTGTTTTGTTCCACTCATCTGCTTCTCTTGCTACGTCTGGACTTTCTTTTGGTGAGAATGATCCGTAATCTTTTATCAATAGCTCGTTTTCTTCTAGTTCAGATCTGATATTTTGCAAATGCATGCGTACCTGTGGGGCTGTCTGTGATGTAATAATTGGGAAATGTCGCCTGCCTGACACGATTGACCAGATGACGTAAGCTGTATTGACGATTACTGATTTTGCTGATCCCGGGAATCCAAACACTAGTATTTCAAGCTCTGTGTCGTCTTCCAGTGCATTCTTGAGATCTGCGTGAAATGGCGCAGGCTCGCAAGTGATAAATCTTGAAAAATACACAGTGAAGAACCACTGGAAACTATTTTTTGTCAGTTCGATACGAAAATCACGATCTTCTTCAATCTTTTTTGATAACTTCTCCTCGAATGACATTTTCTGTTTTACCTCCTTTAATTGCATAGCGTATAGCGTTTTGGAGTAGTTTTTTGTCCTCTGGGGACATTGAGACGACATGCGTCTCTGTGGTGTCTATTTGCCCTAGTATTTTGAGTGACTGTTCTGCCTTACCGACTGTCTGATCCAACAAGTACTGCAAGGCGATTGGGTTTGGTGCTTTTTTGTATACTTTGACCGTCCCGTCCTCTTTCTGCACTGACGTGTAGTGTCCTTTTGCAAGATCAAGAATTGCATCCATAATTGGAGCAAATTCGTTGTTCACTCTTTCTGTAAGCTGTCGACGCATTTCGAGTCGTTGCAGTGCCTCGTCTCCTAGCTTTCCCTTTTTACGTCCAGAGTTTGGACGCACACCTCCACGTGCCATATTGGTTCTTTTTCAATAAATCAAATTTTGACTGCGGTCTGCCCTGTTAATTTCTCCCATCTCCTTATGATGACATCAACAAAGCCTGGGTCATACTCCATTGTATAACATTGTCTATCGAGCTGTTCACACGCGACAAGTGTTGTACCCCCCCCTCCAAACAAATCAAGCACCTTGTCACCGATCTGACTGCTGTTCATCAGAGCAATTGCAATCAATTTGACTGGCTTTTGTGTTGGGTGTTCATAGTTGCTATCTCTACCGAGCCTCCACACGGTCGATGCACCATCCTCATCTACACTCACCTGTCTTTTTACTTCCGAAAGCAGTTCATCATCTGTCGGTTCATGATCCCACACGGTGTACTCATTTCTTTCTCCATAAAACGGCACACTCTGGTCTTGTTTCACACAATACAATATTGGCTCATGTTTCCATCGGTAGTCTCCCCAGCCCATACTTGCAACTTTTTTGACCCAGATTATCTGGTTCTTTACCCTGTACCCTTGATTGTTGAGTGAGTTTTCAAACTCTCTGTGTGTACTGGACGCGTAGCAGACATACGCTGGTGCTTTTTCTGTTGTTGCGAATGCCATTGATTTGTACGCTCCATCCAAAAATTGCAAAAAACTAGAATTATCCATATGATCGTTTTCAATCGTCCTACTTGTTTTCTTTCCTCTCCCAGCGTAGTTGACGTTGTATGGCGGGTCAGTAAATACCATATCCGCTTTGTCACCATCCATAAGCGTGGCGACATTG
>CALMAY010000030.1 GCA_937861125.1 uncultured bacterium
CAAAAACGCAATAAGTGTCGCGGTGTTGAGTGCAATATCGGAAGGATTTGTCGTATAAAAGAATTTTGCTCCGATAAAAATCGCAATCAAAAATACGAGCGCTTGCGTACCAAAAAGTTTGATATTGAACGTATGGTATCTCACTACAAGGTAGCCGAGTACGATAAAAAATATAAGTACCCCGAGAGGGCCCCAAAGGTTGAACTCGTACACCCTCGTGAGTTCTCCGTAAAAGTTTGACACAAAGAATGTTGTGAGCATGATCACCATGCCGATACCAAATAATGTAATCTGTTTTTTGTGTTCGAGAGACTGCTCTTTGCGGTGTGCATACAATGCAATAAGAGCGATGAATGCAATAATCGTTGGTTCGACTGCATAAATAACGTTCCACATAGTACCCAAGACACCCTCACAATTTGTCACGTCATACAAGCGTATATTGTGCACAGTAGGTAGTAGTACTGCGGTCGCTACCCATAAAAACGCTAGTAATGATTTCAACCAGAGTGAAAGATCTTTTTTTGTTATAAAGACATATGCAAACCGTAACGAAGTCAAGAAAAAGCCTACCTCAAACAGCGCTGTCAGTTCCCAGGCAAACATGATTCCTGCATGAGGAGCCACAACCCATTGCGCTAGGATGTTTACTACCCACAAAAAGAAGAACCCTGTCATTGCAAAAAGAAGTCGCGAATGTAAGGATTTACCATCTTTTTTGTATATAAAAAACCCAATCAAAAGTGTGAGAACGGCAATTGGTACATATGAATAAAACAATAGGTTTGGTGCAGCGGAAAAATCGATAAATCCCAAAAAGAATGTATGCGACTCGTTACCACAAAAGAGTTGGTTGTATTGAGAAAAGAGCATATTTATTGCTGGACAGGCTCTGATATGTTGGTAATATTAAATTTTTTTTGGATGATTGTTTTGTAATACGTAAGCCCTATACCTAACAATACTAATACAATCACGACTCCTTTGATGACGTTTTTCATCGTATTTTGTAGTATATCCTAGATTTTAAGGCAAGGTAACTGTTATTTTTTTAAGCAAATACAGCGGGCGATATTTTTCTT
>CALMAY010000031.1 GCA_937861125.1 uncultured bacterium
AACTGCTTGTACAGGTCTATCTACTGAGTTTTCAGTTTTACCTAATGCTGTTGGACTATTTTATGATTCTGCCAATGGTTTTGTTTACATTGCAAAACAAAGTACTGCATCTTGGTCAAAATATACTGTCTCAGGTACTACTTGGACTGATACTGGTGTTGATGTTACTTTCACAACTCTTGGTAGTACTGAAAGCGTATCTTTCGATGGTACATATGTATATTTGACAAGTTTCTCAAACCCTACAACAACGATCAGAAAGTACACTCTTGCTGGTACTCTCGTTGGTACAAAAACATACCCAACGGGTCTTATTGATACTGGACTTCCTACTGGTCCTGGATGTCTGGGGTATGTACCAATCAAAGGAAGTACAGAAACTGCGTACCTTGTCCTTACTGGTAGAACTTTCATTGACACTGCGAGTACAGACGTTTATGCTGTTTTCCTTAATCTTTTACCACTAACAAAATTTTAATAGCTAACCCGAAACATAAAATATATGAACCCAACAACATACAAAATTGCATACGGTGACACACTTTCGGGGATTGCTCGAGCCCGAGGTACTACCGTCGCGGAAATCTTGAAAGCAAATCCATCAATCAAAGACCCTAACCGAATTCGAGCAGGGGCAACTTTGAACTTTGGATCATCAACAACTACTCCAACAATACCAACTCAGACAAAAAGTACAATTGCTGACCGGGCATCACGAATACCAGACTTTAAATCAAATCTCGAGAGTCCAGAACTTTCAGGCTATTATGCCGACCAAAAGAATATAGCGAACGAACCTATTGATGAAAAAACACTACGTGACCAAATTCGAGCACGATACAATGACCAATTTTCAGCTCTTCGCCTAGCTGCCGCTGAAAAGAAAGCACAGGCATACAAAGAAGGACTTGGACGTGCAGGAACAGCATATGCTACCCAGGCTAGATCAGGTACACTCGGATCTACTTTTGCAACAGCAGAAAACAATCAAGTGGAGGATACTAACCGTAGTATTCAAAACTCAATCGATGCAGAACTTGAGGCAAAAATTGCGTACCTTAATGGTGAAGTAGAATCAGATTACTCAAACCAAATTAAAACACAACGTGAGGCTAAACAAAAAGGCGCTGATGAATACATCAAATATCTCACAACACGAGACTCACAACGTACCGAGGCTGCAAGTAAACTAGCAAAATTGTTTGCTGCACAAGGTGTTGACATAAAGACTCTTACAAAAGAGGAACTCTCAAAACTTGAAAGTACATACGGAATAAGTGGTGCATCATTCGAACAAATGGTTAATAATGAAAAAACAGCGCTCGCTGAAAAGAATACAGTCACATTGACCGAGGGACAACAGAAGTATGTAAAAGACCCAGTAACTGGTGAATACAAACTCGTCGCTGAAAACAAAAAAGATTTTGCACCAAAAGCTGTCAAAACTGCTGGTACAGGAACTGGCTCAGGTGTTGGTGGTGGAGGTAGTGCATACTCAAATGACCTTGATGCTCTTATTGGGAATGTTGCTGCTGGAATCACTGCAAAGAATCAACGTGAGGCATTCAATGCATCAATTGGACGTGCACGAAATGATCAGGACAAAATCTCTGCTGTTGCAAAAGTATTGAATATCACAGGGGACTCACGAGCAGACTTGACCAATACACAAATCGGACAAAATAACCTTCGAGGTGCAATCTCACTTCTCAAGAACGGTACACAAACTGGTGTCATTACATCAGGAAAAGATTACCTCTTCAATCTTACTGGAAACCAAGTATCACCTGAACTCACACAACTCAAACAACTCATTGTGGCAGCCGTTCAACCATACCGAAATTCCGTCACTGGTGCGGCATGGGGAACACAAGAAGAGCAGGAATATCAATCACTCTTCGGAAGTATTAAAGATACACCTGAAACACTTCTCACAAAACTTGAGAGTCTCGATCGTATCATGACAAACAAACGTATCGGAATTATTCAATCATACGCGGATCCATTCGGGGCAAACACGTCTTTCAATACATACACCCAACCATACAACACCAGTGCTCCTAATCCTGGCGATACAAAAACCATTAATGGACAGCTATACCGCAAAGTAGAGGGAGGCTGGCAAAAAGTAAAATAATATTATGAAAGATTTTATCTCAGACGAAGAATTCAACAAACTGCAAGGTACCACAGTTCAGGATACCCCAGACTTCATCTCGGATGAAGACGCCGGGACATTCCAACCGATACAGGATATTCGACAGTCTCGTATAGCTGCCGGACAACCCGTATCAGTGAACCCAGCAAAGGCAAAACCCTCATTTTTTGGGGGTCTTGTGCGTGATGTGGTCAAAGCACCGGCTCGAGTCGTTCAGACAGCGATTAAGGGCGTTTTGCCACAAGCAAAAGGATTGTCAGGGAACTATCTCGGAGAAGTTAAACCTCTCCCGGGACCTTTGTCTCCAGAAGTGCAACCAGAGGCAGGAACAACTGGGGCAGAAAATGCAAAGAGATTCGCTAAAGGTATTCTCGTACCAGTAGCCGTTGGAACAGAAATCGCCTCAAACGTCGTTGGGGGAGAGGGTGTAGCGCCTGTAGCAAAAGCTGGATTCAAGGGACTCGTGAAACAAGCAGTCAAACAAGGTGCAAAAACTGGCGCGACATCAGGATTCCTCTATGGAGTCGGATCATCAGGTGGAAACGAAGACTCACTCAAAGATACAATTGTCAACACGATAATGAGCACACTCATTGGTACTGGTGGTGGTATTGCCATTAGTGGATTAGGTGCTGTTGTGTCAAAGGGCGCTCGTACTGCGAAAGCAATACTTAAACCTAGTCAGAATGACATCATGGCAGCAAAAAAAGCCATCGAAGAAACATACACTCGAAACTATGGAACTTCACAGGCAGGAAAACGAAAACTTAATGCGATGGAAGTGGCAACCGAAATGAAAAACAACGCCGGCACAGAGGGATTCGCACCGCATGAAATCCTAGCCGATAATGGTATTGTCCTCAAAAACAAAGGTAACCAACTCGACACAATCGAGCAGGCCAACAAGTTCAAAGAGGATACAATCAAACTCAATCAAAAAGGTAAAGAGGCACTCAAGGAAATTGAATACATCACACCAAAAATCCAACTCTCAGAACTCGAGCAAGAGGCTGTTGCGCGTGCGCGCACAAAGCAAAATATCGACTCCGGTATTGCAGATGACCTCGAGCGAGAAATCCGTACAGAGTACGCGAAACTACGCCAAAGCTATGGTGAAGAAATCCCAATCACTGTCGTCGACGACATCAAGTCTGCACGATGGCAAAAAGTGAATTTCAGTAAAAACAATCCATTCGCGCCACAGGCAGATATTCTCAAGCGAGACGCTGACTATCTCATCGCAAAATCAGCTCAAAAGAAAATCGAGTCTGTCGCAGAGGCAGCAGGTGTCCCAGACATTGCACAATTTAATCGAGACATCGGGGACCGTTTTGCAGCTGCAAAATTCCTCGCAGATTTGGACGGCAAGACCATCAAAGGATCATGGACGACCAAAGTGGCATCACGTCTCATCGGTAGCACACTCGGCGACTCTGTCGCTGGAAAGGTACTCGGTGCGCTCGCTGGAGACTCTGTAGCAGACCTTCTCATCCACCAATCAATCTCGCCAGCCTCAAAGCGTTTGATTTTGCGCGACCTTGAAAAAACCAACCCGGCATCGTATCAAAAGATACTCGACTGGGTAGAAAAACAAGGCCTCAAACGTGAAGAAGTGATGAATGCGCCAAAACTAAATGCGCCAGCGCAAAGAATGCCAGACCCGACACAGTTCAACCCAGATGGAACCATTAAAAAGAACCCAATGCGCATCCTCCCAGCAAGTAAGTACAACCCAGACGGCACACTCAAAGTCCTCCCGGATCCGAATGCGCCATTACAACTCCCAGAACCAAAAGGCACACCAGCAGTGAACCTCTTGGACCCTAAACAATTTAATCCTGACGGCTCACTAAAAAAGCCGGAAGTACAAGTGATTCCAGCACAAAAAAATCCCGTCTCAGTAAATCCAAGAACTGGTAAGTTCCAAACGAGCTATAACTCTGAACCTCAAAAATCGTCTCCGAAGAACACAACTTTAATGAAGGATACTATGAGTAATGCTACGACTGTTTTGAATAAAAAAACCATGTCTAAGATACTACCTCAAAAAAAAAATAAAGCAAAGGGGTCTTCCGATATAGACACAATACTTAAAACAGCTGTCGGTACAGGCATATTTGTTGCTGGTACTAAAGCGAGTGACACATCAGAGCCTGCAAAAAAAGTGTATCGTGATAATAATCGTGACGTGGAAATTACTACTGATGACCTCAAAGCGTTTGCGCCAATTCTTTATGGAGAAGTAAGCAACCGTGATTCAAGTAAAAAAGAATTGGAGGCTCGTGTTATACTCAATACAGCTATCAATAGGCTCGCTGAATATAAAAGGAAAGGTAAAAAAGTAGAAAACATTGCAGAGGTTTTGTCTATGCCAAATCAGTATCAAGCATTTTCTGGTGATGAATACAAAAAATATAGTAGCCAAAATCTCAACGAACTAGATAAAAAAAAGAAAGAAGAAGTTGACCGGATAATTCAAAAAATAGAACAGGAACTCGAAAGTGGCAAATTCAAAGACAATACAGGTGGTGCATACTACTATTTGCATGACAAAAAAAATGGTAAAATAAAATACGACAGAAACAAAAAACTTTTTCAATAAATTATGTCTCAAAAAAAAATACCAACAAATGAACTAGACACAATGGACCTCGTACTCTCAAAACTTGGTGATATTGAACATGTGCTCAATGCCCGGATTAGTCAGGCTCACAAAAAAGGTGAAACAGAGTCGGAAGACCTGAAACTCACACACGAACTACTTGCGAAAGTGGTTCAAAAAATGGAAGAAGTCAAAACACTTGCGGAGGGGAAGGACGACACCAAAATGATAACTCTGCTCGAAGACATCGTAGCAGAGCTAAAAAAAAAAGGGGAGTACGAATACGAAATTGAAATTGACGATCGTCTCCGAGAAAAACTAAGAGGCCCACAGGGTAACCCTGGAACTCCTGGTACTCCGGGACATACACCTAAAAAAGGTGTAGACTACCTCACGGAAAAAGAAGTAACCTTGTTTAAAGACGAGGTTGTTTCACGTGTAACAGACAATGTGCAGGAACGCCTCAATAAGTTATTCAATGAAAACAATACCAAAGACGTGAGTGTGAAACTAGCAGATATGCTCAAAGAACGTGAAACAGCCCTTGAGAGTATGCTCAAAAAACGCGAGGAGCGCATATACGAGCAGGTCCAGGAATACAGTCGACACAGTGGTGGCGGATCCTTGAACATTTCAGCAATGAAAGATATCGATTTTACTGGTATGCAAGATGGATATGTGCTCAAGTATTCTGCAAGTAGAAAGGGGTACTATTTTTCCGTAGATACTGGAACAGTCATTAATGCACCTGCGAGAAACGTATTATTTATGGATGAGACTGGTACCATTGTAACTTATGCCGATAATTATTTTGAATACGATCAAGCTAGAAAATACCTTGACTTAAGAACAGAGAATCTAACACTTGATGGAGCATTAAGAATGATAGCCAATCGGCAAAATCAGATTTTTACAAATGAACTTAAGAGTGGTATTCGTACACAATACCTTCTTTCAACTACACCTTTAACAGATGGGTATGATGCTCCGATAGGTTCTTGGGCGTCTGATAACTCATGGTTTTGGTGGAAGTATGGTGAGGATGCAACATCATGGGGTAAAGGACTATATCTTGATTCTGGTGGATATGTCAGAAATCCTAATTACCCAATCACTGGTGAGGCTGGTCTGAGTATTGATACACGAGACTGGGGAGGATATTGGGGTGACTTGCTTGGTGTCGGAGACAATATCCTTGTGCAAATCGGAGCAGGACAAGTTGTGTTTGGTAATTATATAAATACTAGCTTTTACTTAGACGATTCATCCGGGGTAATTATCTTCTCTTTTGCTGGAGCAAATACTATCCAATTTAGTAGTAGTGGTGTAAATGTTCCAGACTCATATAACTTCACACTAGGAACTGGCGCAGGTGTAAAAATTGGTACTGCTACAAATGAAAAACTCGGATTTTGGAATACAACACCGATCATCCAACCAACGACCGGAGTAGCCGCCGCGACCTTCGTGGCAAATACCTCCGCAAACCCTGCCTTCAAAGAAAGTACCTATGACGGGTACACAGTGTCACAGGTCGTAAAGGCACTGCGCAATGTTGGATTATTAGCTTAATTTTAGTAAAATATACATATGTTACTGACACTCAAAACAATACCAAAAGTGAACATCGGAAAACGCGTAATTCAAGAAGAGTATGCGTACATGGATATTCAAACTGTAAAATACGATGGAGATATCTATACGAGTTTTGTTGAACACTACTACTTCAAAGAAGTAGATACAGGATTACTCGACGAGAACAACCAGCCAATCATGAGACAGAGTAAACAGTCTCTCGGGTTCAGTGCACCTAAATTCACAAAAGCACAGGCACAGAGTATTGAACAGTCCTTTGGAATTCCACTTGCCATGTACCTCACAGAAAAACTTGAACAAACAGCATACTGCGGTGCAATGTATCAATTATCAGAGGAACCACTGTATGAAACGATACCGAGTCAGTGGGTAGTGGTACCGAAGGTATGAGGCAACTTTTTATAAGCATCATCGTGCTCGTCGTAGCACTCATACTCTCTGCAATCTTCATTCCATTTGGCCTGGTGTATGGACTCACCTATCGGATCCTCTATAAACGAGACTTTTCCTACCTGTCCCACATTCTGATGGAAATATCAGTATGCATAGACAAGATGGATAACATCATATGCGGAGACTTCTTGAATCACGTATTGGTAAAATCTGGTACACTTTTT
>CALMAY010000032.1 GCA_937861125.1 uncultured bacterium
TCAGCCGGTTACAGCGGAGCATTCATAACGCTCAGGTCGGGAGTTCGAGTCTCCCCCTTGACACTAAAAGACGGCCAGAACGGCCGTTTTTACTTTTGCCCATCACCCCTGCTATACTAAATTACTATATGGCTACTATCTTTATCATCCACGGCGCCTTTGGCAATCCAGAAGAAAACTGGTTTCCCTGGCTCAAGCGAGAATTGGAACAGTACGGGCATACAGTATACATACCAGCTTTTCCAACTCCTGAAAATCAATCTATACAAAGTTGGTTAGAAGTTTTCCAACAATACGAACAGTATATCGATGAACAAACCATCTTTATCGGACACAGCCTTGGTCCCGCATTCATTCTCGATATTCTAAAACGCACACCTCAGCCTATTCACGCGGCATATTTTGTTGCCGGGTTTGTCAGTCCATTGAACAATCCAACATTTGACACGCTCAACGCATCATTTGTCACAAAATCATTTGACTGGGAGACAATTAAGAGACATTGCAAAAAATTTTCTGTCTTTTATTCTGATTCTGATCCGTATGTTTCGCCTGTACATGCAGACGAATTAGCACAACTTCTTTCAATCACTCCAATCAACATTCCAAACGCTGGACATTTCAATATACAAACTGGATATACAACCTTTCCACAGCTGCTGAAAAAAATAAAAGAAGAGCTTAAATAAAAAAATACTCATTGGAGTATCTTTTTATTTAATTTATTTCTCTAATGTATTTTAAACAGAAGTTGTATACCCACCCGCCAGCTTTTCCCGCAAATCGACCCCATCCTGCATAATAGAAATCATCTGTTCAGCCGAGACAGTGTAGGTTTTACCACTAAAATCAATACGCACTTGCCACCCCAGTTCATTTTTTTCATTCAAGATATCAAATCGAACAGTAATCCCTTGGTTCTCCGCAAAACCATTAGGAGGTATCTCTTCAAACAATTTTCGTGCCACCCCCTCTCCAGAAACCGCTTTGACTGCTTTATACAAAAAAGATTCCAATATAGTCTGATGAGAAGTCACCATTTCAACACTGTGCTCGCACTCCTCTGCTGTTAACATATTTTCAGCCCGCAATTTACCCAGACAATAAATAAACAGAGCCACATTTTCAGCCTGCACGCTTAAGGGTGTTACCCTGTCTGGGTGTTGTCGTGTAGATAGCGCTAAATTATCGCTTATATCAATATACCAACCCATCAAACGTTTTTGCCCATATGAATCCTCCAAACCTTTGGTGTACTCACCATCGCCCAACTGAAAACCCAACAATGGCGTCTCGGTCACTGAGATATGTTTTTCTGCTTCAAGCCAACGCACGATATCATGTGGATCAATAGCACCTATATCGGCACCGGTAAGTCTATCACCAAGGGCACGATACAAACCACTCTGTATAGTTCGCTCTTGAGTCGAACCAAATATAGATAGAGGTTTTCCATCCTCTACCATAGTAGCAATTAATTCTGCCAGATGCGCTCGTGATTGTGCTGCGGCCTCCATACCGTTCTGTAAAATTACCTCTCGTCCACCTAATTTACTCTTAAGAGAATGACGAGCCATGTCCATTGTAATAGACTTAATTGGACTTTTTTCACGCTCTCTATGTAAAAAAAATGTTTCCATAAAAAATAAATTATTTTAAAACATGTCTGACTATTCCTGTATTACCATCTACCTCTACCCAGTCACCATCTTTCAACGTTTTCGTCGCCACCTTTGTACCAATGATACAGGGCTTTTTCATCTCTCGAGCTACAATGGCCGCATGACAGGTGATACCGCCCTCGTCTGTGACGAATGCAGCGGCCCGCTTCATGGCTGGTATGTAATCGGGTCGAGTCATCACTGCTACCAGAATATCGCCTTCTTCTATTTTATATACCTCTTCCACACTTTCAAGCACCTTGACTGTTCCAGACACAACACCTCGCGAAGCGGTAAAACCTTTAAGCTCAGACACTGCCTGTACTTCTCCCGTACCAATACGATCCAATCGATCAATTAATGATATATCTGTAATCAGATCATATTGACCAGGCGTCCACAAGACCATGCAGTACTCTATTCTCTGGTCCAACTCTTTCGGATCAATAGTACCACTAAGGATCTCGCCCATCTCTGGAGGAAACGCATATTTCAACTGATCCAACGTATACTTCGTTCTTTTAGAAAACTCTTCTAAAAGAAGACTAAAATAATGTGTTGCCCAAAACGTACCTTTCTTTCGTTCATCTTGCCAAGCGTTGAAATCATCGGTAATCTGCAGTAGTGACTGTATCTCCTCAGGTAAATCAATTTCCTGTATCAGACGCTTTTTGTCTAGCTTATGCTGCGTTGCTAATGATTGTATTTCTTCAATCCTTTTTTGCTTGTCCACACTCGTATACCCCCGCAGTCTTTGTTCAAATGCTTCAATGGATTCAACATGATCTTTCGTATAGTTATTTCGCAACCAAAACCACTGTGCTTGATGTGCGACAACATCATCATCAGTGATACGTAATAGTGCAATTTCTTCTTCTTGCAAAAAAGACAAAAATGTCGGAGCAGTAAGTATGGCAAAAAACTCTACAAACCTATCTTCCAACCCATTGCTCTCCAAAAACGATTTTATTTTTGATGCGATTAATGTATCAGTGCTGAGTGCAAACCCGTCTATGAGTGGCGAACTATTTAACTTATTAGTATATATCGCTGCAAGAGTATTGTATGTCTCTAGCAACTCAGTGTCAGTCAATTTCGTCAAATCAGTCTGTGCCAATGTAAGACAGGTAGCATAGAACTCTTCTTGCCAAGGTAGAAAATCCTGTATCATACGTTGACTAATCTGTGCATCATGTTTAGAGACTTCTATAATATGCGAAGCCGTATACTCCAATTCTGCCAAGCCATGGTACCAGTCCGCTCGATTGTGAGAAAAACCAGCATACGCAATACGTTGCCCAAATGGATATTTTGTCTGTTGAATGTTTGACACATGTGCATCTCCGAGAAAAAACATGAAATGCGGACACGCATCAAATCGCTGACGGTACCATTGAGCCTTATATATGCGATCAAGTTCAGATTGAAATAATTGTGAATTTCTTTTCATATATAATCAATTGTTTCTACGTAAACTCTATACAGCTTTTTTAATAATTTTTATAATTCCATTATCTGCATCTACCTCAACAATGTCGCCGTCTTTCAAAACCTTTGTGGCAACTTTTGTACCGATTACACAAGGCACCTTCAGCTCTCGTGATACAATCGCTGCATGTGAAGAAATACCACCCTCATCAGTCACGATGGCTCCAGCGAGTCTCATAAGCGGTACAAACTCCGGTCGAGTCATACTCGTGACGAGAATATCACCTTTTTGCATTTGTCGTGCTGTATGACTATCTGGTGTCTCAGCATAGCATACCCGTCCGCGTGCTTTACCTACACATGCAACCATACCTTTAAACGAATCTGCATCTGTGTGCGGCAAATATTGAGATAAACGTTTGAATTCTTGTTGCGCCTCTTGACCTTCCTGGTATGTCAATGAACCATCTTCATGAATATGATATAAGATGGATTCTGTGTTACGCTTTTCTAAATACTCTGCTGAGATATGACCAAAAAATACATCGTGAATATCATTTGGACACAAAAAATTTACATAGTCTGGATTAACTCCCTGACGTCGCAATCCTTCACGTAGTAATCGAACACATCCATACACTCCAACAAAATTCAAAATCTTTCGATCATCGCGCCATACTCCTAAATCCTGAAACACTTGTAGAGGATTCGTCGCGTATCCTTTACTATCAAGAATACATTTCTGCTTTTCTTCAGGAGATACAAACGGATGTCTCTCCGCTTTCTGTGCACGCTTAACCAGCCACTCTGTGTCAACTTCAGCAAATGTCCCATAATCCGCTCCTATCCAATAATACTCTTCTATCACGTCCTCAGCCTTCTTGTTTCCTTCTTTGAAATCGACGAGAGTATTTTCAAATTTCGTAATATACGCAGGAACACATGGAGAGAGTAATACGTCCCTCTCTTCATTTTTTATAGTATATACCTTTTGAATCCGATGTATTTCATCTTGATCAAAGCCAGCATCAAGTGCATCGATGAAAATCGAAACAGCCCACATTCGTTGATCTAGATCATACATTTGCATGTAATATTTCCACAGATCTTCATTGGATATCTGCGCCAAATCCAGCTGTCTAATTTGGCGTGCGCATGTGTGCATTTCAACATCAAGATATTCCCATTCTTTTTTCCATTCTAGCGGGATACCATCTTTAGCAATAGAGAAAAAATTTTGAGAAATTTCTTTCATGTGAGACAACTGAATGAGATTGGTGATGCGGTTATTTTGAAAATACACCCATAGATCTCCATATGAACATGAGAAATATTGTGTCATCGGCTTAGTACATGCAAGCATCGGTAAAGAAATTTGATACGCACCAATTGGTTCGCCAGTTTGTTGATACAACTCCATCTCAGTACTGTTTTCTTGTTTATTCTGGGAAAGAATTGTGACGATGCCATTTGTAGCATCAACTTCGACTAGATCACCATTTTTCAATACCGCAGTTGCAATCTTTGTGCCAATAACGCATGGCTTCTTCATCTCTCTGGCAACAATCGCTGCATGGCAGGTGATACCACCTTCATCTGTAACAAAGGCTGAAGCCTTTTGCATTGCAGGAAGAAAATCCGGTGTTGTCATAGGTGAAACAATAACATCACCTAATTGTATAGTAGATATATCCTGTTTCCTTTTTACAATCTTTACTCTACCAACCACACAACCATTATAAGCAATTTGTCCAGTAAACATTCCTTTTAGTAATACATCCTGAGTAGTATCAATAAGCTTTATGTATGGATGTATTTGAACATAATCCACAAGGGATATTGAACCCTGTGAAATACCGTCAATAAATAAAAACTGACCCGACCTCTGTTTTACAACATCTTTTTGAAGCTCGGTACCTGTTAAATCCTCAAACAGAATACATGGCACTAGATCATGATCATCTGGATATAAATGTTTCAGTGAGCAAATCAAATATTCTTCTGCGTCTACAAAAAACCTGTCTTCACTTCTTATAGACATTGCCATATCCCTGATAGGCTGTGGTGTTTTTTCACTTAAAATAATGTAAAACAATGTATGAAGATTTGCGAGTGCAGACCGCATGAAAACTAAAGTTTCTTGTAAATCATTTACCAACTGAGCTGGACGAGACCAGTGTACACTATGCAGCGTATCTAACTGCTTGGTATATTCACTTATCAAGTATGAAACCTTTTGCACATCTTGGCCATACACAACAGCAGCACTGTCCATCAACCATTCATGAGCGGCCGCATTAACCCATATATCCAAAATACCTCCGTTACAATCAATTGCCAAAGAAGGTGTTGGTAAACTACCACAAATAGAAAACCTTTCTGGTAAATCTATAGTGCTCGTTTGCATCCAAATTTGTTGTATCAACATGATCGACTCTCGACTGTATCGTTTTTCAAAAACACACTTCGTATCAAATACATCAGACTGAGATTCTACAGAAATAAGTGTAGTAATTGGCCGACTCTGCACGATATAGAATATCCCTGCCTCATATGCCCATTCGATATCACATGGAAAGCCATAATGTTGCTCAATACGCAATACAATATCGGACAACTCTAATATCTGAACCTCTGACAATACTTGCGAAGAAGCTTTTGGTTCAGGAATATCTCGCCAAAGATTACCACCCTCTAGCGCGCGATATAGAGCACGTGTCTGTGTACTCACATTCATTTCGATAATACGACGCGGCTCTTTTTCTATTACATAACTATCTGGTGTAATTTGACCCGAGACAATTGCTTCTCCCAAACCAAAACCTGCTTCGATAATCATCTGATTTCGATCTTCTGTTACTGGATGAACAGTGAACGCAATACCAGATATTTCGCTCTCCACCATTTTTTGTACTACCACTGCGACGGAAATATGCTGTGTATGTAATCCTTTTTCAAATCGATAAAAGATAGCACGTGGAGTAAATAATGATGCCCAACATCGCTGTACGTTAATTAGTAACTGTTCTTTTGTGGTATTTAGAAAACTATCCAATTGCCCCGCCCATGCATGTTCAGCACCGTCCTCAGCTGTAGCACTGGAACGTACGGCGACATACATGGTACCGAGTGTCTCCCAGCCAGATATAATCTCATCAGCAATAGATTGCGGTACAGGAGCTCCAAGAATCAACGATTGTATCTTTTCAGAGGCGTCTTCCACAGTATGCACTACCTCTATGCTTACTGTACCAAGAATAGCCTCTATCTCTGCGTTCAAATGAGTCTCCCGCAGAAAAGTCTCAAATGTAGAGGCAAGAATAACAAAACCAGGCGGAACAGGGATACCTGTCTGGGTCATCTCACCAAGCGACGCGCCTTTGCCGCCAGCAATAGCAGTATCTGATTTAGAAATACACTCAAAAGGAAGGGTATAATTCATATATCAGACAGTATACACTATTACCGCTCCGGTGCAATACTATAGTAATCAAGCAAAAATGTCGCGATCTTCTTGA
>CALMAY010000033.1 GCA_937861125.1 uncultured bacterium
GGTGTGTGGTTTGAAATACTCACGCGACGAGGTATTGCTGGTGGTATATTGATCAGTATTCCTGCAGTGTGGTTCCTATGGAATAGGAGAAAAAAAGTTATCCACTAAATATCATCTAAAACAGCTCACAAACGGGCTGTTTTATGATATACTATAGAGTAACATGACCAAATTATTTTCATTGAAGAAAATTAATACTTTTTTGGTCGCAGTACTTGTTACAAGCATTGCGGTTTTTGCATATTCAGTTTCTGTAGTATTTGCAGTGTCTGTACCGCAATACATGTCATATCAGGGACAGTTGTTTGATGCAAGTGATGAGCCTGTGAGTGATACTGTGTCTGTTGAGTTTACTCTCTATGATGCGCTCTCTGGTGGGACTGAGGTGTGGAGTGAGACACAGACGGTGGTGGTAGATAATGGGTATTTTGCAGTAACACTTGGTTCGGTTAATCCGTTAATTCTTGATTGGCAGGATCAGTACTTTATTACACTCAATATCGATAGTGATGGAGAGATGACTCCACGTCAAAGTATCAACACATCTGCGTATGCGTTTACTGCTGATATGGCATATCGCACACTTGCGGATTCAAGTGCTCCTGTGAGTTCTGTAACAGGGTCATTGTACTTTGATACATCAGATAGTGTGCTCAAGGTGTATGATGGTTCTGATTGGATAGTACTGGTCACATCAACGGTACCAGGAGTAGGTGACGTAGTTGCTGCTGCTGATAATACATTGACAGGGGACAATGAATTTACTGGATCTACTATTTTGGCAACAACGACAGTGAGCGGTCCAGCACTACTCGGATCATATCTGCAGTTTACGACAAACGGTACTAATCATCTCTATTTTGATAACGGGACATCAAATCGAATTTCATGGAATGATTCACTCGACAAATTTGAGATCACCAATGATTTGGATGTGACAGGGACTGTGACAAGTACTGCTGTCGTTGCGGGAACAGGTACGATTGGTTCGCTTGCTGTCACTTCCACTGTGTCTTTTCCAAACAATAGTATTACGGATGCAATGATTCCAAATACTATTACTGCAAGTAACTATCTCGCAATTGCAAACAATCTCTCTGACTTGGGTAATGCTGCTACCGCTCGCACCAATTTGGGATTGGGGAGTGTGGCAACGTTGTCTGCGGGTGCAGTACTGCAGTCGTCAAACAATCTCTCAGATCTAGCAAGTGCAGCGACTGCACGAACAAATTTAGGGTTAGCTATTGGGACAAATGTACAGGCGTTTGATGCAGATTTGGCGACCTTTGCTGCACTTTCACCAAGTGGATTCCTTGTTGGCACAGGGAGTGCATGGGTAGTACAGAGTACGTCGACATTCCGTACGACACTTGGTTTGGGTACGATTGCGACTGCATCAGCGACAGACTATCTCCAGTCCGCAAACAATCT
>CALMAY010000034.1 GCA_937861125.1 uncultured bacterium
AGCATGGATGAGCAGCGACAGGCAGAACAGGATTTTTTCATGGTGTTTCACAGTCAGGCAGCCGTTTGTAGGGAGCAGGCTGCGACACGAAAGAAGTTTGGTTTGGAGTGAGGTGTTACGATGCAGGAAAAAGTAGCAAGAGTTGGTGTGCAGCGCGAGAAGGGCTTCATGTATTTTCTCGGGCAAGACGGTGACATTTGGCGAGCAGGCATGACGAATTCTGAGCGCAACGGTGTCCCAAAACACAAGATCGCAAAGGTCGGCGTTGAAAGAGAGCAGGGCTATCTCTATTTCATTGACAAGCAAGGTGATGTGTCGAGAGCGAAGATGATGCATGGCAGGAAGTAGTGTTGACGAGGTGGTGAGTTATGGAGTGGACGCAAGAGCATGACGATTTTATTCGTGAGCACCCTGATTTGACGATCAAGCAATTGGTCGATGCGTTGGGTCACACGTATGACGCGACGAAGTTGCGTCGGTATAAGTTGTGCGGGAGTCGTGATCGTCCAACCATGTGCAAGCAATCTGATGAGCAATATATGCAAAAGCATCGTCTGTCGTTGTGGGGTGCGCAGTGAATGCGAAGCGCATCGGGTTGCTGGCGTTAATGGTGGTGTCCTTGCTCATTGCCTCGTATCTTTCTTGGGGCATGTACCAAAAATTCTTCGAGGGCTTGTTTGTGCCGTCGATCTTTTTGGGAGTGGTCGGGTTAGTGTTGATCGAAGTGTATGTGCGTTGTCGGCAGGTGACGATATGATTTCTCGTGAAGAGTGGATGTGTATGGATGAGAGCCAACGATACGGTATCTTGGCACAATGTTTCAAAGAGAATCAGCAGGTGCGTGAACTGGCGAAAGCGTACGCTGATCACAACATTGCCAAGTTAGCGGATGGTCAAGATTTGACACAGCGACTTGATCAGGTGGAGCACTTGCTGCGAGAGCTCAAGAAGGATTTGCAGTTGCAAATCGATGAGTTGCATGCGAGAATGGTGGATGTGACAACGAGACCAATGCAGCGGGTGATGTAGTGTTCAAGAAGAAACCTCTCAAGAGTTTTGGCGGTTGCGATAGCTTGTCGCGAGAAGACAAGCGTGTGAGTCAGTCGCTGCGCGTGATCACGGAGAAGAAGCGGCGGTATCGTGAGATGTGGTTAGCGCTCGATATGAAAGAGACGCAGCTGCGCAATCACATGCGTGACGTGTACGAGAAGCGAGGCATTGATTATGACGAGTATTGCGCAAAACGATCAAGCGGTATGCGTTTCGCACAACAGAACAAAGGGTGCAAGAAGCACACGAAACTCTACACACCAATTGTTGCTTCAGAGGTGAAGCTTTCATGATGCTGCGCGGCGAGTCAACAAGCACAGAGTCACCACCTCCACTTGTTGCTGCAAGGACGCCGCCGCGCTTTTCTTTGTCCTTAGAGAATCAAGGATGCAGGGGGATGCACACATGGAGAACAAGTGGCGCAAAATCACCTACTACTCCCCCTGCTCTTTTTCTTACCCAAGCGGTGATCCAATGAAGAACGCGAACCCTCCCCCCATGATTTCCTATGGAACTGCTCGCTGGGATTTACAGGGTGTTAATTCAACTCCTGTTTCTGTCGAAGTAAAAAGGATATTTCAGGAAGCACTCGCAAAGGAAGTTCCATCTGCACAGCTTACGAATAGATGGGCTGAAGGGTCTGAAGAGCCAGTTATTCAAGTTTGGAGACCGAACGGTTATCGTCGGAAAATTAGCATCGTTCGCAAAGATCCAGAGACTTCCATGTGCATTAGGGGGGTCTATTCTGATGTTGTGCCTTTGATTGGTAAGAAGAATCGGAACGGTTGTTTGTACGTTCATGATTATCAAGGTTATACGTTGCAAGTGGGATCAAAGTGGGTCACGGTGTATTCTTCTCAGAAGAAGATGGGTCGTGTCACGTATGAGATTCGCGGTGCTAATTACGTTGAGATCGCGCACACTATTGCTCTTAAGGTGAAGGAAATTCAAGAAGCATTTGATGCAGTGTTGTTGGATTTCGTGAAGAGAACAAAGATTTTTTCGAATGGTCATATTGAGTGGGAGGCGTTCGAGGATTACACGACGGATGAAACTATTCGCAAACATACGAATAAGAATCGTAGATTCTACATGGACGGCATAAAGAAAGTGTATGAAGATGGGATAGAGTTTGTGAGATCTCCGAAGTTCTCAGTACCTGGAGAGCAATTTAAGCAGTATATGATTCGTAAAGATAGTGATGTTGCTGAATCGATTATTGTTGCTGAACTTGCTGCACAAAGAAGAGAAGGTGCCAAACACTTTGATCTGGTGATGAAGGAGTTGGCTGATTTGAAGGGTGTGCATCGTGATGTAATGCTTGCGAGTAAGCGTCCTGATCAGCGTAAGTTGTCGAGGTGGCTTGGTTGAATCAGCAGGAGCGTTTGCAGAAGTTGATTCGTGCGAAGAAGCGTCGTGGTCTGTGGTTTCAGTCAGGGCAATTAAGTTTGCCTGAGTCGGTTGATAAGTCAATGAATAAGAGAGTGCAGTCTGGGAAGTTTGGGCTGTTGCGTAAGGAGGTAGATGATGATGGTGAATGATATTGGTAGCAACATTATTGAGACGACTGATGGATTGTACGCGGATCGTGTTGCGGACGCGAAGAATCCTGATGGCTCGTTCATGTACAACAAGCCGCAGTATGACGTGGATCGTCACGTGTACATTCTGATCAAGGCTCGTCCTCGGGTGAAGGCACAATGAGTGTTGACTCTTCTGTGCGTGAGACGTCGCTCTTGTCGTTTTTTGGCGAGGTGGTGCCATCGTTGGGTGCTCGTCAGGAATTGGTGTGTGCGTTGTTGTCTGTTCGAGGTCCGTTGTCGAATGCGGAGATTGCGCGCGAGTTGGAGTTGTCGATTAATAGTGTAACGCCTCGTGTGAATGAGTTGCGTAAGCTTGGTCGCGTGTTGTGTTTGTGTGGTTCTTTTCATTTGTCGAAGGGTGATCGTGGGGCTTGTGCGGCGGTTCGTTTGTGTACAGTGACGGGTCGGGTAGTGCACGTCTGGAGGGTGGTCTGATGTTACAGTGCAGCAAGTGCGGGATTACGACGACGAGCGCGGTGGCGTTCTTCCATCTCTTGAACGATACCGGGACGTATGACTGGTTGTGCAAGACGTGTGTGCGGCCAGCGATCCGCTCGTGGTCGTTGCCGAGCGACCTGACCGGCCTCGATGATGGCGAGCTGCGTCGCGTGATGGAGAAGGTGAACGCGATGGTGTTCAACAAGATATTCAACGACAGGCGGCGTCTGCGCCGCGTCCAGGACGCGATGCGCAGCACCATGAACGGAGGCGAAGACAAGTGAAAGCAGTTATCGAACCAGAGAAGAAGGGATTCTTCCGGCGATGGGTTGAGTACCGACGAGAGAATCGGCTGAAGAAGATCGAGAAGGGGATGCATTGGAACCCGAACGTGTTCTTCATCACGATCGTCGCGCTCGCGTGCGTGTTCGTTATAGCGCTCTGCGTCTACGCGGCAATATTCATTCACACGCTCGGGGGAACGCTGCAGTCGTTCGGTGACAATATCGACCACGCAGCGGTGAAGGCTGGCGACATCATCCAAGAGAACCCAGCAGTGGGTATGGCGCTATTGCAGCAGAAGCCAGAGGTGATATTCGCAACTCTTGCAGCGCAGACGAGTGCGGGCACGAAGGTCGAGGGGAAGTTCACAAGCCACTTCACCACGACCACGTCGCGCAGTTTGGAGAAGGTCGATCTGACCTGCATCGACAAGTTCTCGTATGTCGACCTCGATGCGAACGCGAGCAGGAATATCGTCGAAAAGCAACGACTACTCGATGATGGCTGCGCAGTATATGCTTCAGAACCAGCAAAGACGAAGGAAGTCTTGATTCCAGGAGCGAAGGAAGGAGAACCGACGAGCGTACAACACGAGCAGGTGGCACCGGCTGTGGACCATTACAAGTGCCCGATGCGCAATTGCGAGCTGCGAGAGAAGCAGGAAGTTCTGCCTGATACGATCATCCCAGAACGACTCGATGTGACTTCAGTCCAGGCGCAGTTCGACGGACGAAAGGGGGTGACGCGATGAAGCATAGCGAACGGTGTGAGATCGGGCTGGAGGATTTCGTGCTGAACCCGCGGCGCGTCGGTGGGCAGCTCATGGCGGAACGACTCGTGGATGGGGAGGTCGTTCCTATCGACGTGCGCTTGTATGTTCGTACGCCGTTGATTTATCGTGGTCGTTCGGTGTGGGCGCATGTTGATGCGTGTCGTTTTGGTATTCCTGCGCGCGAGTTTTGTGAGGCGGTGTCGTTGCGTGAGAAGCAGTATAATGAGAATCCTGGTGCGGAGATTTATGCGGAGGGTCGCTAGTGTTCCGTTGTGGTTTTTGTGGGGGTTTCACGTTGTGTGGTACGTGTGCGTCGTGTCGTCGTTGGTATAAGTTTGAGTCGCTTGAGTGGTTGTGGTGGTTGTTTGGTGCTGTGGTGATTGTGTTGTTGTGGTTGGTTGCTCCTGTGTTTGCGTCGTATGCGTTTGCTGTGGTGGTTGTTGTTGGTATCCTTGGTGATTGGTAGTATGGAGCGTCGAGGGTTTGGTTTGATGGTGAAGCGTTTGGAGATGTCGTTTTTGGAGTTGGATGTGGTGTGGGTGTTGAGTGCGTTGGGTCATGGGAGTGAGCGCGTGATTGCTCGTCAGTTGAAGCATAATAATGTGAAGCTTCGTAGTCGTCGTCAGTTGCAGTATATTCTTGAGCGTATGGAGTCTGATGGTTTGGTGTTGCATGATTGTGCTGATGGGGTGTGGGTGTGGAATTATGATGCTGCTTCTGTGTGGGTGAAGCAGGTGTTGGTGTTGACGGAGCGCTTGCATGAGAAGGCTCGTCAGACGAAGGATCAGGTTGATGTTCGTGGTAGTCCCGTGTATCGTTGGGCGAAGATTAAGAGGGGTTCTTGAATGGCGAAGGTGACGAAGTCTGGGTGGAATCCTGTCTTGGTTGTGTTGTTTTTTGTGTTTTGTATCCTTGTGATTGCTGGTGCTATTATGTTGGTTCGGGTGTTGATGCCTGAGACGTATGCGAGTGTGTTTGGTGATTCTGGGGTGAATGAGTCGTTGGTTCATAAGAATAAGCAGTTGCAGTTGCAGTTGAATCAGACGCAGTCGGAGTTGGGTAGTGCAAAGGCAGAGATTCTTGGGATTAAGAGTCAGAAGGTTGCTTGGGGTTTGGCGATTGGTATTGGGGTTGCGTTAATTATTATTTTTTTGTTGTGGTACTATTTGGTGCAGAAGCCGAAGTTGGGGTTGAAGATTGATGAGGCGTGGGACAAGTTTAAGCCGCGCGCTCGTCGCAAGTATGGTTTTTCTGAGTCGCATTTCCCGCAGGCGAAGCCTCGGCAGTATGCAGTGGAGCGTATTAAGCACAAGAGTGGTGAGCAGGAGAACGAGTTCATGTATTTTTTGGAGTACGAGTTTCATCGTGATGGTGAGGAGAATCAGTACGTTCATGGCTTAAAGGCTCCTGAGGATCGTGTGGTGACGGTTGCGATTACGAATAAGACGTATGAGTATCGACAGCAGTGGTTTCCGTTCTTGCGTTTGGAGCAGGCGATTGAGGAGGCACACCGCAATGAGTTGTGGGGCTTTGCGTTGCAGAAGTCCAAGATGGAGGAGGATGTGCTTGAGGTTTTGCAGTCCGCGAAGAGTTTGAATGAGGCGAAAGAGAGTTTTCAGAGTGAGAATGGTATGGAGGCTGCCCCGTGAGCTTTGTGACGTATATGTTGGGTTGTGCTGGTACTGCGTTGGTGTTGATGTTGTCGATGATGTTCACGTATGATGCGGAGCGTCCGGCGTTGGCGATGTTTGTTGCTGCAGTCATTACGATTTTGGTGATGGCGTTGGTGTATGTGGTGGTTTCGATGTTTGGGGGTGTGCAGTGAAGTTGTGGTTGTTGGTTGCGTTGTTGTGTGTGTCGAGTGTTGTGGCGTGGTCGGTTCCTGGTAGTTTGTTTGTGAATGAGTCGAATGCGTCGGTCTCGTATCCTGGTGGTGTCTTCCAGTATAATGCGTCTGGTGTGGCGTCGTATGAGGTATTGTTTAATACGTCGATCAATGCGACGAATGCGAGTGTGTCGTTGCTTGGTGGTCAGCAGCAGAACGTGAGTGGGTTCTTTGATGTGTTGCAGGTCTCTTGTCAACGGAATGATTCGGCGCTGTGTGTGGTGACGCAGGCGTTGTCGAGTGGTCAGTCGTTGTCTCGCAGTGATGCGTCGTGTAGTGTGAGTGTGTCGTGTGCTGCGCAGGGGAATGTGTCGTGTCCGAACCTGACGAGTGAGCGTCCGGTCAAGATTACTCGTGAGGTCGAGATTTACAAGAACCAGAATGTGTTCACGTTCAAGTTGGATGGTGAGGTGCAGACGATTGATGCGAGTTTTCAGAACGCGAGTCAGTATCGAAACCTCACGTTCACGTGCCCGATTAGTATTGAGAATGTCACGAATGATACGTCGGTGGCGGCGCAGGACGTCTTCAACTTGTGCAGTGATTACATGCCGTACTTCATGGATTGGTTCAACATGAGTCTCAACAAGTGTTTCGATAATTGGGATGCGTACCGTGATTTTGTGAAGAGTAGGGATGTGGTGATTGCGCAGGCGAATCAGGAGTTGAGTGATTGCCGGGCTGCTGGTGGGCAAAAGGATGGATCGCTCAATGTGTGCAACGCACAGGTGGATACCATGACGCAGCAAGCGGCTGATAAGGAGAGTACGATGCGCGGGTTGCAGCTAATGTTAGTCTTTCTCGCTTTGGTAGTTGCTGTGTTAATTGTTGTTGTTGCGGTCTTGTTGCATCGCGACGGTTCGGGGGGGTACTGATGGATTCTGAATTGCAAGTGTTACTCTGGATTGTCGGGCTGTTCATGTATACGATCAGTATGGCTGGCGCGTTCTTTGTTGGCAGAGCATCGAAGGGCAAGCCGAGTATGACGGTTGAGGTAGAGGACTATCGTCCATTGCAGTGGGGCGGTAGCTCGCGCACGATCTACATTAAGTATCACCCGAAGTACGGATTGTTTAGTGCACCGGTGGAAGATCCAATGGCGCACGGATTATCTCGCGTCGTGATCAAGGAAGGTGTCTTTGGTTGGTTTAAGCGGTATGAGGAGTGGGAGACGCATCGCTTGTCGTTACCGACCGATATTCGTCGTGGCAAGGCGACGTATTTCGCGGAGCTCATGAACCAAACGATTAGAGAGCGCCTTGATCGGTTGGCGCACGAGAATAGTGATCTGCGCTTGAAGAAGGCGGATGCAGAGAATGAGTTGCGTAAGTACCAGCGTGGCGCGAAGGAACAGCGTGATGAGGACAGAGATGAGTTCGTGAAGCAGTTGGTCAAGTTGAGTCCGACGCTGCCGAATCGTCCGTCGAGGAGTGTGCAGCGATGAGATTGGCGACGGCAAGTGCGGAGGAGGTCAAGCAGAATCTGCAGACAGAACTCGATGAGGTGGTGAACATCTGGGATACTGCAGTGGTGCCCGTGCAGATCTATCGCGAGAAGGCGACGGAGACGAAGCGCGCTGGGTACGAGACGGTGCACAAGACGTTTTTGGAGTTGACCAAGTATGTCTCGGAGTACTTTGAGGAGCGTGGGATGTGGGGGACGGAGCCGCACAAGTTGATCAGTGCGATACTGCAAACCGTGCAGATGGTGCAGTTGGAGCAGGAGCGTTCGCGTAAGAATATTGTGCTCTTGTTCGATCAGTTGAGTATGGCGCTCGCGCAGGAGGAGAAGGCGGTGGTCAAGCGTGTGCCTAAGAAGTTGGAGTTGCCTGCGTTGCAAGAGCGCACGGTTGGTGAGGAGTTGCGCGTGATCGATGCAGAGCGTCGGCGTATTGCGCAAGAGCTTGGGTTGCGTGAGGAGCTTGTGGTTGCTGCAGAACCCAATGGCATCGTGACGCAGGAGATGGCTGAAGAGTACGTTGGTGAGGAGAAGGTGGTGAGTGTGCCATTGGATGAGGACCAGGATGGTTCGCTTGATGGCTTGATCGAAGATGAGTTGGAGGAGCGCGATGCCACCTGAGTTTCCTGTGCAGTCCGGTGTGGGTTTCGCTTCCGCAGGGGGAGGAGGAGATACTCTTTCTTCATTACTCAGCTCTGCTGAGTTAAGAAAGTTGCAGCCCCCTCCAGCCCCTGCTATTAGGGATTTGGTGAGTAAACCTAAGCGAAAAACTCCAAAAGAAAGAAGGGTGCCGCACAGAATTTGTTTTGGTCCGTTCCCGGTCTACCAAGACTATTGGATTGTTGGTCGGGCGTACATGAATGTGATGAAGCGCAAGAGTGTGCGGTTGCACATTAATGTGGTCACGTATAGCAATGGTCGCTACCCGTTCATGAAGAAAAATCGTGTGGCGGAAGCGTACACGTTACGGATTGCGTTGCCTGCGTTGGAGCAAGCATTGATTGATGCCCAGCATGGTGGTGTGCGGATTCAGAAGTTGGCGGCTCATAAGTGGCGCAGGAAAGTGTATCGGTTGCTCAAGGAGGGGTCGCATGTTGTTAAAGCGTGAGATGGGGTTGCGACAGAACTGGTGGTTGGCGCAAGACATACCAAACATCCCTTTGGGCGCTTTGACTATTGAGCACTCGGTAGTGTACACTGAGGGTGGTTCGAAGAAGACGGTGCGCATGCGATTTCCAAAGAAGAGAGATCGCCATGGGAAATACGTGCAGATCAGCAACACCATTCTCTGTGTGGGGACGACGGGTACGGGAAAGAGTGTGTTGTCAAAAGTCGTGGAGTACTTTTTGAGTTTGGAGCGTCCGGTGATTGACTTTGATTGGGCGGGTGAGGATTCTCACTTGAGTCATGAGCCGAATAGTTTGCCTGAGAACTTGCCACCGTACACACCGCCAGGGCAGATCGAAGGGTGGTACTTGCATTATCCGGTGAAGAACTCCAGACCAAAGAAGCAGTTCGAGCGGACGGTGCGCCCGAACATCACAAAGTACGATATTGTTCAGTTGGAGGCGTTGGGGTTTAGTCCTGGTGCGGCGATGTACTTCCAGAACTTGATACGACGATATGGTCCTTTCAAGGATTGGGAAGCGCTCTACGATTTCATTGAGAACTTCCCTATAAACGAAGCAGCAGCGAGAGCGATGCAGAAGAAGCTCGAAATGAACAAGGTGCGGATCAAGCACACGAAACGGTACGAGCCTAACGACGTGATCAACAATCAGTCCAAGGAGAGCATTAAGAAAGTCTTGCCAGGGATCATCGAGAAAGGTGTGTTTCGTCTCGATAACAGAGAGGAGATTAATTTTGAGCAAGCCTTTCTGGCGGGCAAGAACATGGTGTTCTCTTTCAACGACAAAGACGTCGGAAGAGTTGAAATCAACTACTACATGCAGCGTATCAAGAGTATTCGGCGACAGTACCGAGAGAGCCCGAGGTACTTCGTGAAGATCGAGGAGGCGCACAAGGTCCTGGCGGCAGAAGGAAAGAAGGTGGATGAGGTGATTGAGGAGTTCGTTCTGGTGTGCAGAAAGGCAAGCGTCGGGCTGCTCCTCGTCATGCCGGAAGCAACAGAGAAGACGCTGAGTGACAAAGTCCTCGACGACATCAAGGAGATAATCACGGGGAAGCTCCAAGGAGAGAGCGCGTACAGAATAGGGCGACGGTGTGGTAGCAGGGACATCGCCAACATCATCTCAAGACTGACACTCAACAGGTACACCGACGAGCGGGAGTTCTTGTACTACAGCAGCGACGACCAAAGTTGGTGGACCTTCATTCCGTTTAACAGTCCAGTAGAAATTCACAGGGAGGTGAATTAAGATGCCGGTAGCAGAATGTGTGAAGTGCAAGAAGCGATTCATTGATTTGGAAGCGAGAAGTGTCGTAATGCAGGCGCTCTATCATCGGTGCAAGAAACGGTACGAGTATCGGTACGGGTTATGTCGAGGAGGGGAGATAATTGATGTCACGTCGCTGGATGAGCAAAACAAGACGCTCGCGGAAGAGCTCTTTTTTGAAGAGTTCGGACACACGCGACAAAAGGGTGATGTGGTGATGTTCTTGCGATCGTACGAGATAACGGAAATAGGGGAGGAGGTGCCAAGTGATGCTTGAGGTAATTGTGGTATTCACAGCATGCGGCATACTGGTGGGGGCTGTTTGGTGGCTGCATAATATCATAAAAAAGTGGGGTGCAGAATGAAGTCAGAATTCCTACTCCGTCCTTCAAAGCAGGTTGGAGAGGATGGGAAAGCTACTCGAAGTATTGGTGATACCTCCGCAGCTTCCCATCCTTCTCAATCATCGAAGCCATTGTGTGAGATGTGTAAAGGTCCTATAGGGAAGGTCTTCATTTATCGAGGTCCTATCCTTAGAGAAATGAAGATCTGCGACTTATGCGCGGAGGCGATTGCATGACATCGAAGATGATATTTAAGTGCAAGCGCTGTAAGGCAGTTTTTGTAGATTCTAACCTTGGAACTTGCAATAAGTGTGGAGCGGTGAACCCATGACATCCAAGTTGTTTTATGACGGAGAAATAGCATTAGAGTATTACGATACTCAAGCGTATATAAACACTGAGGCATTATGATACCAAAGCAAACTTCTAAGTGGCGGTTTATCTTAAATCAACGGAGGACTTATGGTTGAGGCATATCCCTTACAATGGCCGCCAGGATGGCCGAGAACGAAGTATCCAGAACGTGCGAGGTTTGGAGATCACAGCAGAGGCTATGCCATCGGGCAGGTCATGGATG
>CALMAY010000035.1 GCA_937861125.1 uncultured bacterium
CACGGTACCAGGAAAGAACACTCGATTGTGTATGTGGGACGTATTTCTCCTATCAAACATATCGAGTTTTTGATAGATGCAATGGCGATACTTGCTGACCAGGGGGTTTCGTGCAATCTTGATTTGTTTGGAGCAGAACCCGATCCGGAGTATAGAGCATAACTACAAAAACGTATTGAAGCAAAAAAGTTGACCACTGTTTCGTTTAAAGGGGGTGTTTCTCCTGAAGAGCTTGTCTCTGTATACAATCGGTATACTATATGTGCAAACATGACAACAAAGGGGAGTTTTGATAAGACAATATTTGAATCTATTGTTTGTGGAGCGTTTCCTGTTGTTGCAAATACAAACATAGCACCTATTGTACCTATGGAGTACAGGGGTGCTGTTATCTTTGCAGAAGGAGATGCGCAAGATATGGCTCGAGTGCTTGCGACAGTGCTACGTCTCTCGCCTGAACAGCGCCAGTCATGTGTCGATACCATGAGCACACAGATCGAGTCGAAACATAGTCTTTCGGTACTCATAGACCGACTTACACAATTGGTATGAAAAAAATACTGTTTATGATCAATAGTCCCGGTATTGGAGGCGCAGAGCGAGTGCTGGTCGATGATATCAATGAATGTGTGCGTCGTGGTACTGTCGAGGTTCGCCTCCTTACCCTTCGTCCAGAGTCGGAAAAAAGCTTCTCGGGGCAATTGTCGTTGCAGCGAAACTATTGGAAAGTTGTTCAACTAAAAAAACTTTTTGCTATTTGGGGTGTGATACAGATACTTCTATATATATATAGAGAAAAACCAGACCTTATCGTTTCTCATCTATGGTATGCAAATACCGTAGCAAAGATCTGTAAGCTATTTGGAGCGTGCCGAACGGTGCTGACATTTGAGCAAAATGTATACGATACTATTAAGTCCAAAAAATCTTTTTTGCTCGATAGGGTGCTCCAGCGTTTTTGCACGAAAATCATTGCAGTATCTAGTACCGTACGAGACTCTCTCATCGCACACGGTATCGACCAGCAACACATACAGGTTATATACAACAGTGTCGATGTTGAAACATTTTCAAAACCACACCACCTTATAGAGCCGTTGCCGCACCCTAAGGGCACCTTTACGTTTTTGTATATAGGAAGACTTATTCCTCAAAAAAACGTTGAACACCTACTGAGAGCGTTTGTCGAGGTTGAGGGTGCTGTGCTCTATATCGTGGGTACGGGGTATCTTCAGGAGAAACTAGAGGCGCTTGTTGCACAGCTAGGGATTGCGCATCGGGTATATTTCCTTGGTGTTCGCAGTGATATTCCGGCGCTAATGCAAGCGTGTGATTGCTTTGTGTTTCCTTCGCTCTATGAGGGATTTAGTCTGGTGCTTCTTGAGGCGATGGCAAGCCAGATGCCTATCATTATCAGCGACTTTGCTGCAGGCAGAGAAGTCATTGTAGATAATGGTAATGGGATTATTGCAGGACCTACTGCTACTGCATTTGCTGATGCGTGTAGGTGTGTCATGCAAGATGAATCATTACGACATCAAATAGCAAAAGAGGCAAGAAAGACTGCGCAGACGTTTTCTATCAGCCGACACGTTGATGAGATACTCGCGTTTATCAAGTGATGACTGGTAAGGTGCTATAATCCCACAGACACATACGTATGCTTGGAAAGACCGACTGGAATACATATTTGCACGCAATACGAAAACAAGAAATTGCTATTA
>CALMAY010000036.1 GCA_937861125.1 uncultured bacterium
CAGATGGTGAATACGGGCGATCCACTAACCTCAAGACCAACGCTGTTTTCTTTTGAGAATGGTAGTACAGAATTACTAACTATTACCTCGTCTAGTGCTGCGTTTAGTGGGGATTTGAGAGTAAGTGATATATTGTTTACCAATAGAGGTTTTTATCCAAATATAGCTATTGGTACCACATCTACGTTGGAATTTGCGACGACTGGTCATGATAATATTGGACTTGGAAACGGTGCACTTCATTTTAATACTAATGGAGATAATAATTTTGCTGCAGGATATCAGGCGTTGTATAACAATGATTGGGGAAATTATAGTATTGCGGTTGGGTATCAGGCACTATATGCATACAATACAAATGGGTCGTACGGAAGTATCGCGCTTGGTGCTGCTTCGCTTCGTTTGTCCAACGGTACGAGTAATATAGGTATTGGGTACGGTGTAATGCAGTCTAATAGTGCTGGTTCGAGTAATATTGGTATTGGTGCCAATACATTAGGTGTCCAGTTGGAGGGAAATCAGAATACGGTAGTTGGTGTTAATTCTCTCTCTAATGTAACGACAAGTTATTATAATACGGTGTTGGGTGCTGGTACTGGTGATGATTTACTTAGCGGAAGTTACAATACGTTTATAGGTTATGGTACTGCCAATGATATAGTAAATGGTTCATACAATACTATCATTGGTGCTGGTGTGTCTGGGCTTTCTTCTTCTCTTTCCAAAAATATTATCATCGCTGATGGAGAGGGCAATCAACGCATTCGTGTGTTGGATACTGGTTATATAGGATTAAATACCACGACTCCAGGGTATCCATTAACTGTTTCAGGTGATTCATATTTTGATGGAATTTTAAATATTGCAGGCACCAATACTTCCACCTTTGCAGGGAGTATTGAGATTGCGTCAGGTTGTTTTTCAGTTGCTGGAGTTTGTTTGAACCCAGATGGATTGTGGTCGCTCAATGGGTCTGATGTGTACTATACATCAGGTAATGTGGGGGTAAACACATCATCTCCTGTGGCAACATTTTCTGTTGACGGGTCAATGTATGTGACTAATACCACAACCCTCTTAGGCGGGTATGGTTTGTTTTCTACGGCAGTTGTCCCTAATTTTGCAGTTTTTAGTATGGGTTCAGGGTTAAGTGGTGATTTAGCGGGAGGTATGATTTTACAGGGAAATGATACAAACAAAGCACTGTTTTTGATGATGAGTGAGGTTGGTGCGTATGCTACATTGGGTGAATCAGCTGATAATTGGGCCATGTTGACACTGGGTGGCGCGGGGGTAGAAAAGGGTGGTGCCATCTCTTTGACAGATACCAATAGTAATATCAATGTACGAATAGAAAGTAATGATGACATAGGAACACTTTTATTGAGTAATTCTCTTTTTGGAGACGTCACTCGTTTTTCTAGCGATGTGAATGAAGACTCTTTTGTTATCAATGATGTGTTGTTTGGTAACTCTACATCAACACTCACAAACACATCTTTTGTTATGGATGGAGATGATGTGTATATAGAGGACAGTCTGGGTGTCAAAGGAAATATCTATACTGACGGCACTATCGTTATGGGCAATACACAGGCGCTATATGTACCAAATCAAACACAGTTTACTGGATCAATTGTCGTTGGTAATGGAGGACAAAATTTGTCTCATACTGTTGGTCTGCAGGGATTTTATAATACAATTGTTGGTGTGTCAGCTGGAACATCACTTACTACTGGTCTGGCCAATACGAGTGTGGGATATGGATCTATGGCTTCTACGACCACAGGTGTGGCAAATAATGCATTTGGTGGTTTGGCGTTGGCAGCAAATACGACAGGCAATTATAACGTGGCAGTTGGTACACAATCGTTATTTTCAAACACCTCTGGTAGTTTGAATATAGGAGTAGGTGGACAGTCATTATTTTCAAATACCTCTGGTAGTACCAATATAGCGGTTGGTTTGAGTGCTCTGTATTCAAATACGACGGGTATAAATAATATCGCCATTGGTGGTGCAAATACATTAGTATCAAGTACTGTTGGATATAATAATATCGCTATTGGTGTAGAGGCGATGTATAGAAATGTGAGTGGATTTTCAAACAACGCTATTGGATATGGTGCGTTGGATTCAAATACTACTGGATCTAGAAATAATGCGTTTGGTCATTCTGCACTGGGTAGTATTCAAACTGGTGAGTATAACACAGCTGTTGGTGATGGGGCAGGTAATGGTATTGACGGTTCGTATAATACATTTTTTGGTGCGGTAAGCGCCTTTGATGTGTTTGATCCTTCTGTCTCATATAATACCGTAGTTGGTGCAGATATCTCACTTGCAAACACGAGTACCCCCTCACTTGGTTCGTATAATACTATTATTGGTTCTCAGTTATCTATAGATGATGGTGGTTTTTCCAACAACATCATCATCGCCGACGGAGCTGGTAACCAACGTATTCGTGTCCTTGATACAGGGTATGTGGGTATTAACAATACAAATCCTGCATACATGCTCGATGTCTCTATCCCAACAGATGGTATCGTCGCAGCCTTTACTGACAGTGATGCCACCTGTACCGTCGACCCAAGTGATGGAGACTTCTCCTGTACCTCAGATCGTGATCTCAAAACAAATATCATACCAATGGACTCCACACTTGATTCTGTCATGCAGCTCTCTCCAGTAACCTATAACTGGAAAAAAGATCCCAACGGAGACCTCAACTATGGTTTCATTGCCCAAGAAGTAGAAGCTATTTTCCCTAGCGCTGTCGGTACTGGAGCCAATGGATACAAAACACTTTCTCAAATTGGTCTGATTCCATTCCTCACTAAAGCAATTCAAGAACAGCAACTACAGATCAATACGCTCTCAAGTGCTTTGTTGCAGGGTTCTGGTGCAGATCTGACGAACGGTTCATTTGAAGGTACATTGCGCGTAGCGAAACATGTTGCTTTTGGTGAAGATACTGTCGGTCAAATTAAATTGTTGTCAGGTGCAACATCGGTGCGTGTCACATTTGCTGACCTCTATGAACATCAACCAATTGTGACAGTGAGTCCACTCGCGTTTATTTCCGGTCAGTATCGTGTGACAGAGGAAAATGAAGAGGGGTTCACACTGGAACTTTCAGAGAGTCAACCAGGTGACGTGGTGTTTAATTGGCATGCATTTGCAGGTGAGGGAGCAAAACTGACGGTGAGCGATGGATCTTTTGCTGACATTACTCTTGTGGTAGTTGACCAAGGAGAAGATTTTTCTGATGAGGAGCAATCTGCTGAAGAAAATCAAGAGATTGATGGAGGGGGCGAGCCTATGGAACCATCACCAGAAGAAACGCCCTTGGGTGAAGAAGGGACACTTGAAGAGCCAGCTATTGTCGGTCCACAGCTAGGAGAGGAAGTAGCTTCAGAACCACCAGTACAGGAAGAAAATATTCCTGTAGAAGTCGTCCCAGAGCCAGTAGTGGGAGAGGGTGCAGGTGATGGACCTGCGTTATAGTGTTCTCTGTACAGTCATTTTGTTTTTTTGTATACTGTTGGGGTCGGGTAACTAGGCAGTTATTCAATTGTTCAGTTAATTATTTGTTTAGTTAAAAAATTGGTCAATTACTAACGCACTAACTAATCAATTGTCTCATTTTATTAAATTTATTTATTTTATACATTTATCACATATATGCCAATATCTTCTCAACATACTCCAACAGAGCATACACCATCTCGTCTTCCTATTGCGTTGCTTGTGGTACTACTTCTTATCTCTCTTGGGGCGTTTACATGGGCATTTGTCAATTATAAACATGCACAAAAAACGATTGCCCGCCTCTCTGATCCAGCTGCACAGCAGGCTGTGGCTGAAGAAGAAGTGCAAAAATACGTTGAAAAAGTAGGGAAGTTGATGGTCCTCTCGAGCGAAGAGAAACCATTACTTGCAACAGTTCAGGATGCGGATAATCTCAAAAAAGAACAGGCATTTTTCAAAGATGCACAAAATGGTGATATCGTTTTGATTTATCAAGACAAAGCGATTCTCTATAGTGAAGCACGTGGTAAAATCATCAATGTAGGACCAGTGTATATTCAAAACAAAGATGGACAATCAGCACCAGTAGAGCAGGTCGCGACTGAGACAGCGCGGGCACAAGGGTTGGTAGTTGTAGAGGTGCGTAATGGGACGAGTGCTACTGGGTTAGCTCGTACAGTCAGTAGCCAATTTGCTACATCAACGTATGCTGTGTCTTCTGTCGGAGATGCTGCAAAAAAAGATTATCAAAAAACAGTTATTGTAAATCCAAATGGAAAAAATGTTACTGCACTTGAACAGCAGTTTGGTGTGACAGCAGTCACCTCTCTTCCAGAGGGAGAAGTTGCTTCAACCGCAGATGTTTTGGTCATCTTGGGGGCTGATGCTGCGGCTAATTAATTCTTTTTCTTTTGTATGACAGCAAACAAAATACTGACTGGCATTATCGTGGTGCTTGTGCTCGCTCTGGGTATAGGTACATATGTCTTTTTTTCTCAGACCCCAAAGACTGGTGAGTATAGTGCTATATTTCTGACAAACGGACAGGTGTATTTTGGGACAATTACGAAACAATCGAGGGGAACGGTTACATTAGAACATATTTATTATTTGCAGACCAATACAACTGATAAAAATACAGAAGTAACAGAAGCAAACATGTCATTGGTCAAACTTGGTAATGAATTGCATGGCCCTACAGATCAAATGCAAATCAATCGTGATCATGTACTCTTTACTGAGACACTGCGTGATGATTCCAAAGTAGTTCAGGCAATCCGTAGTGCAAAATAATAAAGATACAAAAACACACAGAGTATATTCTGTGTGTTTTTTTGTTATTTTTATAGACGGGCAAGATCGAGTGTATCTCTGATATCGATGTCAGCAACAAATTCTTCCATATGCGAGACCAAGATAATCGCTCCTTTAAAATCATTGATTGCTTGTGCAATGACTGGGATATGACGGAAATTGATATGATTGGTTGGCTCGTCAAGAATCAGAAGTCCTGGCTGTTGCAATACAAAGCGTGCATAGCAAAGCAATCCTTTTTGTCCTTCACTGAGTGACCCTACAGTATTTTTGAGAATAGTTGAGTTGAGGAGAAATTGTGCACCTGTGGCATAGATCTCCTGTGGATCTGGAACATCTACCATTTCTTCAAGTGCTTGGTATGCAGTTTTGCTAAAGTCTAGCCCAGAGAAGTCTTGACGGTAGTATCCTACTTTGACACCAGAGGTAATGTGTGCACCAGTTTGTTCACCTAGTGCCAGGGCGCGTAGGAGTGTGCTTTTACCAATACCATTTGGTCCTTCGATACGGATACGTGTATTGCGACGCATGGTAATATCTACTGGTTTTCGTATAGGTTCATGGTCAATCATGACGGTAAGTTCTTTGATCTCTGCGATCACATCAGGCCATTCCTGAGCTGGGATGGTGAACGGACGAATGGTCACATCATCACGTTTTACCTCTACTTTATTTTCTTCATCTTCTTCGATTTCTTCACGAAGTTTGCTGGCGAGACGGCGCATTTTTCCTCCTTTGTTTGAAAAGAAGTTTACCTTGTCTTTGCGATCTTGGATATTTTTTTCGAGCTGTGCATTTTTCTTTTCTTCTCGTTCAATCTGAGCAGCAATCTGTGCGACGACATCGTAGTAGTCTCCGACGTATTGTTCTACTTTTTTGGTGTGGACATCAAGTTGTAACACTCCATCGGTAAATGAGTTGAGGAATGTTGCGTCATGGGAAATGACCAAAACAGTTTTTTCATACATCATGAGAAATGTAGTGAGGTGTGCGATACCATCGACATCCAGATTGTTGGTTGGCTCATCTAGGAGCAGAATGTCTGGTTTTTGGATCAGCGCGTGTGCGAGGAGGAGTCGAGCTTGTTGTCCACCAGAGAGGAGGCGAATCTGTTTATCAAGTGGGACAGAAAAATTGACTATCTCAAGGACATCAGCAATGAGTTTATCAAGGTTGTATATTTTTTCAGTAAAAGCTGTTGCAAAATAATCACGAACACTGAGATCAAGATATTCTTTTGGCATGACCTGAAGTCCGATTGCGAGTGTTGCACCGTTTGTGATATGTATTGCACCAGATTGTGGTTTGAAACGCCCCAAAAGGAGTTGGAAGAGGGTACTCTTGCCAGCACCATTTTGACCCATGATAGTGATTTTTGCATTTTCGCGAACTGAAAAACTCGCCTCTTCTAAAATAGGCTTATCGTCAGTATATTTATAACTGACGTTGTCAAAACGAATAATAACATTACCGTGTGCCATATGATATATGTCTTTTTATCAAAAAACCGACGTGATGTCGGATTTTGACTGTGAGCGGATCGGACGGGACTCGAACCCGCAACTTCCGCCGTGACAGGGCGGTGCTCTAACCAGTTGAACTACCGATCCAATAGAGCCGTATTATACGGCTGCAGCTGCTGCTGCTTTCTTGATACGTTTGAGTTTATTTTTATCGCGCTTGATTTTGTCCAGTTTCCACTGTGCCTTCATGGCGTTGCGCGCTTTTTTTCTCATTCCCATACAGTTTATAAGTTATACATCAATGTGCTTATGTGCAAATATAATACAAGATTTTATAGTATGTGTCAAGTTGAACAAAAAGACCCTTACAATGTTCGACGCTGGCATGTGGATCAAAGGAGGGGATGATCCAGCCCACGTCGAACATCGTAAGGGCCTTGATAATTGTTTATTTTGTACTTGCTGCGACCAGTTTTTTGAATACCTCTGGCATGGTGTTTGCAATTTGAGCCAATACAGTGCGGTTGAGTTTAATACCCTTTTTCTTGAGGTTGCCCATAAGCACACTGTAGGATACTCCGTTTTCACGAGCACCTGCATTGATACGGACAGCTGATGCACGACGGTTGACACGCTTTTTGACGCGACGATCACGATAGGCGTGTGCACCTGCTTTGATGTCAGCTACTTTTGCAGCACGGATCAATTTTTTGAGACGTCCGCCAAATCCTTTGGTTCGTTTTAGGATGCGAGTGCGGCGTTGTAGGAAGCGTTTTCCTCGTTTAACTCTAGGCATATAGGATAAATTTCAAAGAGACAAGATACAA
>CALMAY010000037.1 GCA_937861125.1 uncultured bacterium
CCAGTGAGGAGGAGAAAGATAGATTGTGAAAAGGTGTATTTCTTGACCAAATCTTCCAGCTTTTTACCACGGATAATTTCTTTACCGTCTTTGATTTGAGTGATGGAGGTTTTGATGTGCATATATTATGATTAATTGACTTCTTTCCACTTTGGTAGTGATAAAAAGAGAAGGACTACACACACAATACCACAGGCAAAGTAGTAAGAAAAGATAGGGCTCACACCAGAGAGAATCGCCGCTATAGCCAAAAGAGGAATATCAAATATAGCCTTCAAGAAATTGGTGAGTGAAATAGTCGTCGCTCGATTGAATGAAGCACTTTGTGTGTGGAATATCTTACCATACCACGGACTAGAGATACTACCAAACAACTCAAATCCGATATAACACGCCAAAAGAACGTATGGGGATGGAAAAGCATACCAAGAAACAATGAACAGAGCTATCCACATAAACACAATACGATTCGTCAAATTTATACGCCCATTCAGCGACCAGAATGGTAAAATATGTTTGATATAAAATCCACTCAAAAATAATGTCCCTTGATACAGCGCCCACGCAATACCAAACCACATAATTGGAATACCCAGACTCGTAAAAAACGTATCATGAAAACGCCACGGAATAAACGTTGCAATAAATATCAACGTCTTTGCAATCATAGCTTTTCGTAAAAATATATTTTCCCGCAACAAACGAACACCATCTACAAGAATACCACTCTCCATTTTTTCCACATCCATCGTATGTATAGGTTCCTCCAACCCCAATGCAAAGCCCAACGCTATGATGGTCGCCGCAATGTCTACAATAATTAACACATTAAACTGCCATGGCAATAAATCTTTAGCAATAAATACAGCAAACAAAACAGTAGCTACTTTGAAAAAACGTTCTGCCGACATCAATTTTCCCAAACGAGCCAAAGCACTTTGTCCATCTCCCAGCTCTCTGTGTGTATCATAGAGCAAAGCTTCATCAGTACCAGAAATCATTGAAAATGAAAGCGAGTAAAAAATATATGAAATAATAAAAACAACAAATGAATCTGCCAAGAGGGTAACACACCAATGCACAAGAGAAAAACACACACCCAATATAATCGTCTTTCTTCTCCCCCATCTATCTGCAAGATAGCTTGATGGTACCTCTGAAACTAACGAGGTGACCGACCACACAATACCTAGCACAAACAAATCGGAGATAGCAAGACCCCTTTGAATATAAAACAAAGATGAAACAATGTTATAAGTCTTTAGATTCAAAAACGCCTTAATCCAAAATAAGGTTGAGAAGTTTTTTTTGAGACGATCCATTCTTTCTTGCACATTATTGTACTAGTGTAACCAAATCCTCATACCTCTGTGCAATCCTCACTCCAACAGAATGAAGTGCCGCTTCCTTCTCCGCAGCCCCCTTCCCACGTTCGACAATCGCACCCGCATGTCCAATATTCATCCCCTCTGGGAAAGCACTCACAAATTTTCCACCAATATAGATGGCCAGTGGTTTAGTGTATTCTTTATTCTGTATCAAATCTACAATCTCAAATTCATAGCTTCCTCCGTGTTCACCATAGATCATCACCGCCTTGGTCTGTTCATCAGCCTCGAACAATCGTAACAAATCAGCGTAGGTCGTCCCCATGAGTAAATCTCCACCCACATGCACGGTCGTACTCTGACCCAACCCTTGTTTCGTCAGCTGCCATGATAGCTCATTACTCATGCCACCACTGCGCGAAATGACACCAATAGAACCAGGAGTAAAAATCTCCTGCACCTGCGGTCCACCCATCACACCCAACCGCGCGACTCCAGGTACTACACACCCAAGCGAACTTGGTCCGAGAATACGAATTCCTTTTTCTTTGGCAGCAGCGAGGCAGTATGCAGTATCCGCGATTGGAATACGCTCTACAAAAACATTAATGAGTGAGATATTATTTTCAATCGCCTCAAGAATTGCAGCTTTGGCAGCAAATGGCGGAACGTAAATGACAGAAGTATTAATATCAGGAAATACAGTCATCGCCTCACCTACTGAATTATAGACTGGTTTCCCATCTACCTCTTGACCACCCTTGCCAGGTGTCACACCACAAAGAACTGACGTACCATAATCACTCATCGCTTTTGCACCCTTAGCCCCCTCTTTTCCGGTCATACCTTGGACGAGAACTTTGGTATTTTGTGATATAAGAATGGACATATTACAATGGTTGAAATACTGCCACCCATGCAGCTACAGAAGAAATTAAAAACCAAAAAATACGCAATCGAACTACCCAATATTTTTGTTTTTCGCTCCATTTTGAATCTGGAATAAGCCACAATGCATAATATATAAAAAATGGCAGCACCACGAGTAAAATGGACACATACTCAGACAAACGCTCAAATATCTCTCCGAGGCTATGAACCATAACAGCTGAAATAGGAAATGTGGCAACACTAATAGCAACAAAAAATACAAATGTAGATACAAAATTCATAACTATTTGCGACCAAGGTAACACCTCTATACCCATATGCGAATTTAGGCCCACCATGAGCACCAAAAATCCTAACACAAGTTCTAGTACATGCAGCATCACCCAGTATCGTTTTGGATAAGAAAAAAGTTTTTCAAACATACAAATAAAAAATTATGACTGAATCATCTGCGCCAATACTCCTGCCGTCTCACTCATACCCACATCTTTTTTAAACATCTTAATATTGAGGTGATTTCGCTGTGCACACTCTTCTAGCAATGCAAATCCCTCCGCACTTTCAGGCCCATCACGACGAACAACGATTGGGTATGTCGGTTTAATCTCATCAAGCGCATCGATGATACCGAGGAATGTTTCTTTGACATTGGTAAAGTTGGCAACATTACCACACATCCACAGCCCCTTGATCCCAGGTTTTGAGAGGACGACTTTGGCGAGCTGGTATACTTTTTCTCGTGGGGGGTTTCCTGAATATTCGGTATAGTTGGCTGGACTAAGCCCTGCTTGAATCAGCGCATCCATGTTGGCGATACTCGCACCACCACCGTTGAGAATCATAGCAATATCTCCATCAAGTTCAATATATTTACCTGCGGTACCACGATAATAGGCTTCACCCTCATCTATTTTTTTGGCTTCTATTTCTCGCTCAGTTGGTAGGCGACCAAGCATTGTCCGTGGTTCATACTGTTCCCACTGTGGATGTCGATAAAACGCATCATCATCAAGTGCCACTTTGGCATCAGCAGCAATAAAACGACCATCTGCGGTTTGTATCAACGGGTTGATCTCAACAACACGCGCGTCTTCAGAGAAAAAACACTTCCACAATTCCTGTACATAAGGAATATCAACTGGAACACTAGGATTTAGAATTTCGATATTTGTTTTTCGAATTTCATTCTCTTCCACCTCTTCAATATCCATACCACCTTTTGTCGAATAGACAACCATTGGCTGTTTGGTCGTAGTGTTATAGGTAATAGATAAATAATGTTCCCGTGCAATCTGTAATTTTTCTTCAATCAATACCGCAGCCACATACTGATCACGAATCTGTAGAGAAAACAAATCATCTACTGCAGATTGTACTTCTTCAAGAGTTGCACAAAACCGAATACCATTGTTTTTACCACGCTTACCTGACAATACCTGTGCCTTTACTACCACATCTACTACACCAAGCGACGCATACGCAGTCGTCACATCATCTCCCCGACGTACGACAACACTACAAGGTGTCACAATCCCATGAGTTATAAATAATTGTTTTCCCTCAAATTCGTATAGGTTCATACAGGAATAATAAATTCGAAATCACGAATCTCTTTAATAAATTTATCTAATTGCTTTTGTTGTTTTTTTGTAGACAATCCACTCTTCATAGATTCCAGTTCAGCGATCATACCTTCACGAAATTGTTCGTAGAAAGCACTGGCATCTAATGGAGAATACCCACAACTATTTTCACATTTTCTCACTAATTCAGGAACAACCATCACATCTAGATACGTCGCAATCGTATCCATATGAGCATTAAAATTACCGCCTTCACGAAAAAATGTTTCTAAATCAAAAGCAGCTACAGTCTCTCTCGCCTGTTTTTCCAAGAATTCTCTCACAAGTTCTCTGCTTACCTCAGGATTTGTCATATACATTTATACTACATATCACCAAACCCAAATAAAACCATAAGGATAATTATATTAAAATATATACTTTTTTTGATACACAGTAAAAATGTCATCTAGTATATCTGCAATCTGAAATACAAGGGGGTGTCTTTTTGATCCTAAAACTGATATAAAAAAATTTTCAACAAAAGACACATAATTACGAGCAGTATCTTTAGGATTTTCATATTGTGGATATGTCCTAAACAATTCATAATCAACAGCAAAAAAATTACCCTGACTATCAACCATAACATCATCTTTTCCAACATCAACCTCAATACCTAATTTTGCTGCACAAAGAAGCGAATCTGCAAACTCAAGTATCTGCCGTTCTGTGGTATATGTACTAAATGGTTTTTTTATATCCACATGGGATACCGTATGAAGTCTTTCTACCACCAACACCCGCTCTTCTGGACTATATGTTACCATTTGTGCAAAATGTTTTTGCCCCTTCATTCTAGCATACCCAATCATTTGTAGATGAAATTCAATAGTATCTTCTAAAAATTGACCGTCATTAATACCTTCAGATTTATATTTCCCCATCTCTAACTCTATCCAAGGATCTATAAATTTAGCGATTACATCTGGATGACCTGGTATAGACAAATATACTCCATGTGCCCCTGCACCAACAAAACCGTCTAACTGACGTATCGCTTGTCGTGGATCGTCCTCTAACAAACACGTTTCTAATTGTTGACGTAGTACACCAATAGCCGATCGATACATCTCATAAACCCCCACACGTTCTTTAATATGCTCAACATCGTCATGTTTTCTATGTAGGTGCTGTTCGCGCAAAAAATGAATAAAAGCATCTTTATGTCCACGTATCAAATCAATCAATTCTTGTGCACATTCTGTTGTCCTATCTCCTTCAACAGTAGATATACGTGATAGTTCTTGTAACAATGTAATAATACGACCGCGATCTAAATCATCCGGATGTAAATGCTCCGCATACAATTCTATTTGAGATCTCATTTCTAGCGGTGTTTTTCTTTCCATAGACATACAACGTAATATTATACTAACCACGTCCACACTCCCCACAGTACCATACCGCCATAGAACAATGAACACAACCAAACAAGAGGAGTAACATATCGTGGACGTGTATATTCTGGTAACTGCTTGTTGAGACGCAGCAAAAGTGGAGGGTATATCGCCATCACAGCCGCCGAGATGACTGCAGAAATATGCAAAAGCGATGCAGGCTGATTGAAGCCAGGAATAATTGCTGCGCACAATAATATCAATACACCGATACTCCCCACTCGCATTGATAGCTGTTCATGTGAAAGTGATGTAGACATACACCGTTTCAACAAACGCCCACATGCATCCAAAATAGTCATCTGCGCCATCAAAAAAACAAAGAACACACCTAAACTAAACGCGGTGCCCAGATATGGCATAATCATATTAAGTGCATCCACTTCATAGGCAATCACACCAAACCCTTTGACTGATGCACCCGAGAGGAGTAGTACTGCCAATACAGCCAAAAAACCGATACCAACTACATTTCCGATAATAAAAAGGAGAGAATGCTCAAGACGAACCAAACGCCACCACGACTGCCAGTTCGCACGAGTGTCGGCATGACTCCAATCTATATGTTCTGGTGTATCGTGCATGGATGCACCATATTGCCTACTCATGATCCAATCACTTTGTACGAGATTAAGCACTCCTGCTACACCACCATAGGCAAGCGCAGCAATAAAGGCGACACTGTCACTGGATGCAGGAAACCACGATCCATTCTGTATTGACTCTATCACTGCATTGAGAGAAAAAATATGTATCACAGCATAAAACACGACACCGAGTACCAAAAACAATCCTACTTTTGCAATTCCCTCAATCCGTGCGTAACTCTGTTTGCTTTTCCACAAAAATAACAGTGCTACGAGTAATGCGGCACTCACCCATGCTCCATACTCCCCTACACCAAGCCCATATGCAAGCGCGTTCCCCGCAGTAGAAATCCAGGCTGGCCAAACCAGAGAGATCGCAATCACAGCAGGAAAAAAATATCGCACCCACGGTGCCAAACCAATCAAACCAGAGACGGTGTTTTTTCCTGTCACAATAGTGTAGCGTTCGATCTCGATGTTTACTACATACTGCAGCACCAACACCAGTGGCACAAACCACATAATTGTCAGACCATACCGTGATACGAGGTCAGGCCATAATAATAATTCACCACCTGAGAGCGAAAGAGCAACAAATAAAAATGATGGGCCGAGCATCTGCAGAAGTGATTGGGTTGGTTTGGTGAGGATCATATAGAAAAACGGTTGACTATTAACCATTGACAATTGACTTGTATTTTTATGTTATTTGTAAATAGTTAATTGTTGCTTAAAACGGAACATTAATTGTAAGATCTACATCCTTATCTCCCGTCGCGGTTTTGAAATGCAACTCAGTTGCACACAAGGCAATTCCTTTTCCGTCTGCATATTTTGATCGTGCACCATATTTTTTGTCCCCAAAAACTTTGTGTCCAATCGCAGCAAACTGTGCACGAATCTGATGTGGACGACCAGTTTTGAGATCAATTTTTACCAACGCATCCCCTTTACGATCGTTGACCACCTCGTATGATAGTTCTGCCTCTTGAGTATCAGGACGTTCTTCGTCATATGCTGATACCATATTTTTTTTATGATCTTTGCGAAGGTAGTGCACCAGTGTTCCCTTCTTTTCTTTTGGCATTCCTTCTAGTAATGCATAGTACACTTTCTTGATCGTCCGTCCACGAAACTGAGCTGTCAGACGTGATGCACCCTTACTTGTTTTGGCAAACAAAACAATACCCGATGCAGGACGATCAATACGATGAAGTAGCCCCAAAAAGACATTCCCAGGTTTTTGATATGTTTTCTTCAAGTAATCTTTGACCTGATCCATGAGACACTCATCTCCTGTTTCATCTCCCTGAACCAAAAGACCAACAGGTTTGTTTACTGCAATGAGATGGTTGTCTTCGTAGAGTATATCAATCATAGTAAATCCATTCTAAATTCAAATCCCCATTTAATAAAACCTAGTTTTTCATAGAGTGCATGTACCTGTGGACGTTCCATTCGGCTTGTCGCCAACAGTTTATAACAACCAACCTCTTTTGCTTTGGTGATCACAGCATTGGTAAGCTCCGTCCCGATCCCCTCTCCTCGACATGATTCATCCACAAAGACGTCTTCCATAAACCCATAAGGTGCTTCACGCAAATCGTTTCGAATCAGATACAGATAAGCACGGCCCACTTCACTACCCTCTCGCTCCACAGAGAAACGAAAACAGCTCGATTGTCGTTCTTCTATATTCATACCAAATCTTTGATATATATATGGATAATTTCTCCAAGTTTATCTGGATCAAGTCCGCCTTCTTCTTTCTCATAATTCTCCGCAATACAGGGACGCATCACTTGATACACATCATCCAAGAACGGTATCCAGCCCTTTTTATCATAAAAAGATCGCTGACTTTCAGTGAGAATAGAACGGTTATATAGTACCACATCCAAAGGTCGCGGCAAATAGGCTTCCAACGCAGAAACGAACCCAGAAAGTGACGTTGGTCCCAACTCACCTGCTCGCTCCACCGCATTACCCGATACAAAAATGAGTTTGGCATGTGACTGAGCAATTGCTTCTTTGACACCTAACGGCAGTAGTGTGGCAATAATACTGGCATAAAAGCTTCCTGGACCGATAAGTAATACATCTGCTTCTCGTATCTCTTTGAGTGCGCGGTCATACCCTTGTGGATTTGGCTGTAGCGAACAACTCACAATGCGATTTTCTTTTGGTCCGGTTGGGCGGTCAATCTCATGTTCACCCACCACCTGTGTCCCGTCCTGTAACTCCGCCACTAGATCAGCGCTCTCAAGCGTGACAGGAAACACTGGACCAACGACATCAAGTGCCTGCGCCAACGCACGTACAGCATCCACAATTCCGCCATTGTATTTTTCTACCAAACCAATAAACAGATGTCCAACACCAAACCCCTGTAATTTTCCTTTCTCACTATAGCGAGTATCATAAAAAATTCGCTTGAGCAGATCATAGTCATATCGACTCATCGCCAGCACTGCGCGCAAAATATCTCCAGGTGGTAATACCCCAAGCTCTCGACGAAGCTGACCAGATGAACTCCCTGAATCACTCATCGCAATCACTGCAGAGATATCATACTGATCGATATATTGTTTCATCGCACGGATAGAGATCGAACCACCATTACCGCCGCCGAGGATGACGACTTTTTTCTTTTGCATATATTCATGTATGTTATTTTGTCATTCCGACCGAAACGAAGTGAAGTGGAGGAATCTCTTTCTTACATCTGACCTAGCCAGAACGAAGTGAAAGATAGCACAGAAACTTACGAAAGGGATCCCTCGGCTTCGCTCGGGATGACAATGACGGATTATTCAACGGTCACAGACTTAGCAAGATTTCTTGGTCGATCCACATCCCGTCCGAGCAACGTCGCAGTATGATACGCAAAGAGTTGCGTCACAACAGTATTGAGCAATGGCTCAAGCAACTCCATTGTCTCTGGTACAAAGATCACATCATCCGCCAACTGTTTGATCTCCTCGTCCCCCTCTGTCGCGAGCAAGATTAATTTTGCACCACGTGCCTTTACTTCTTCGACATTACTCTTCATCTTTTCGTACAATTGATTTTTGGTCACAATCGCAAAGACAGGAAACTCAGGGGAGAGCAACGCAATCGGTCCGTGTTTCATCTCACCACCCGGATAGCCTTCAGCATGAATGTAGCTAATTTCTTTTAATTTCAAGGAACCCTCGAGCGCTACAGGATAGTTGATCCCGCGACCAAGGAAATACATATCGTGTGCATCTTTGTATTTATTTGCAATTTGTTTGATCGCATCACTCTGTGCGAGAATCAATTTCATCTTTTCTGGAATTTCTTGAAGCGCAGTAAGGAGACGCACACCGGTTGCATGGTTGAGTCGTTTGAGACGCCCAAACTGAATTGCATAGAGCAGCAATACCGTTGCCATATTGGTATATGCTTTGGTTGATGCAACAGCCAATTCTGGACCAGCATGGATGTACGTACCACCATCAGTTTCACGCGCAATGGTAGAACCAACCACATTGACAATACCACGCACATACGCGCCTTTACGTTTTGCCTCACGCACTGCTGCGAGTGTATCCGCTGTTTCACCAGATTGCGATATCGCAAAGACCAATGTCTTGTTGTCAATAATCGGATCACGATAGCGAAACTCACTTGCCACATCCACCTCTGTTGGGATTCCCGCGAGACGCTCAAATGCATATTTTCCTACCATTCCCGCATAACTCGCAGTTCCGCACGCAATCAGGACAATACGCTCAATGCTGTGCATCTGTGCCTCAGTCATATTGAGTCCACCGAGATAACTCGTCCCATCAGTCATATTGATACGTCCACGAAATGCATCGGCTATTACTGTTGGTTGATCATGTATTTCTTTGAGCATGAAATGTGGAAACCCAGCTTTTTCTGCTGTTGCTTCATCCCATTCAATTGTCTCTACTGCTTTGAGCACTTGTTGATCTTTGAGATTAAAGGTTGTCAATTTCTCTGCAGTAATTTCTGCCACCTCACCATCATCAAGATACACCACATCTTTGGTGTAGGACAAAATTGGTGTTGGGTCACTCGCGATATAATGTTCGCCCTCACCAATTCCAATCACAAGCGGACTCCCCATACGTGCAGCGATAAGCTGATCTGGAAAATCTGCGTGCATCACTACAATACCGTATGTTCCTCGCACCTCTGCAAGTGCTCGTATCACGGCATTGCGTAGACCATTTGCAGTGTGCTCTTGCCCTACATACTGAAGTGCAATCAAATGTGCCAACACTTCTGTATCAGTCTCAGAGGTAAACACAGTTCCAAGTGCAACTAAATCTTGTTTTAATTCTCGATAATTTTCAATAATACCATTGTGCACCAATACCAGCTTTCCGTCGCCTGCCACATGTGGATGTGCGTTTTCCTCTGTGACCCCACCGTGTGTCGCCCAGCGTGTATGCGCAATACCAACATGACCATCAGGTTGCACTGCTTTTACTTTTTCTGCTAGATTATCCACCTTGCCAATCGCACGAACACGTACAATTTCTTGATTCCTAGAAAGAACAGCGATACCCGCAGAATCATATCCACGATACTCAAGCTTGCGCAATCCTTTGATCAAAATAGGTGACGTATCCTGATGTCCGATGTATCCAATAATGCCACACATAGAATTTCAGAATTAAAAAATAAAGATTATACCAATGTCGCAGCACTATCCAACTCTTCTTTTGTATTGATCCCCATCGCCTCACGTGGCGCGACTGGAACAGAAGAAATTAATTGATGATCCGCAATTGCCATTTCAATCAAATCAGTCAAATAATATTCACCTTGTGCATTTGTATTTTGAATCTCGTTTAAGTGGTGCCACAGCCACTCTGCTTTGAAACAAAAGATTGATGGATTTACTTCCAAAATCTGCAACTCTCCATCACTTGCATCTTTTGCTTCGACAATTTTTTGGATATATCCACCATCCAATCTTACAATACGTCCAAACTTTGCAAAACAAGCGTATTCGTTTTCAAAATTTGGCACTGTCGTAGTCATCAACGTCACAGTGTTGCCACGCTCAATATGTTTGGCAATCAACTGTTCAATAGACGAGGGAGACACAAATGGCATATCACCATAGAGCACCACCACATGATCAGCGACACCATGCAATAACCCCTGCGCCTGCATCACCGCATGCCCAGTACCGAGCTGTTGCTCCTGAACAACATATTGCGCCCGATCTCCCAGATGATCTTGGACCATCGTATGTTTTGGAGAGACTATAATTACTGGTTTTTGCAAATCAGAAACTGCTTCTGCGGCAGCAACTGCATGCTCCACTAATGGTTTTCCATGCAAAAGATGCATCACCTTTGGTAGATCGCTTTGCATACGCTTTCCATCGCCGGCTGCGAGAATGACTGGATTAATGTGTAATGACATATGCATATATTTCATCAAATGTAGAATAAATTGGAATATGTAACTCTTCTAATACGTGTGCGTAATTTTTTGTTGGATTTAATTTTGTAATTACTTCTACATCTGGATTCATCTTTTTTACCAACACATTTTCACGTCCATTATCATTGATAAAAAATGTTTTTTCTTTTTCCATTCTTTCTCGCACGTAGACATCTTTACCCCCAGGAATATACACTTCTTGATGTACATGCACATTCACACCACTTCCCTGAACTTTAGATCTTTGAAAATTTGCATTTCCCGCTGTGAGCAATATTACTTTATGACCACATTCTTTTAGCGAAGCAATAAACTCAATAGCACCTGCAAAAACGTATTTATTCGTAAAGAGTCCGTTTAATTCTTTTAAAACTATTTTCTGATCCACATCTTGACCTAGAGATCGCACAGCGGCAATATGCCGCTCAAATGTATAATCAAAATGTAACAATACATCTGTTGCCACCGCTCTTTCTTTTGCTTCATACGCGATATCAAGCGGTACACCATGTGTATGAAAAATATCACAAATATCTTTTACAAAATTTTCTGTATTGTACAGCGTCATGTCAAAATCAATGTAGATCATAACGTTTCCCAAAGTGTATCAAAAATACCTTTTTGCGTTTCACTAATACCAATATTTTCAATCATCACACCGACCGCTTCTTGTTTTGCATTGAGTGAAATATAGGCGGTCTTACCAGGATAAATAATGATATAGGTCGGTGTAGTGGATGACGCTTTCATGTATTTTCGCTCATCGAGCCCACGCAACTCCCCACCTTCACCAATCGCAATCGCTCGTACTGCGATCCCCTTACCAATACGCGCATCACTAAAGGTCGGAAAATCTTTGTATAATTGTTCACGCAGTCCATCAACAGAATAGACCCGATACATTAATTCTCCACTCACCTCACACGTATCCAGCACATCTGTTAAAATCCGCATAATCGTATCAGGAGTAAAGTATCGCGCCACTGGCCGATTACCCCCAGCATTGTACACTGCCAACAACTCACTCATCGAGCGATCAATCTCTTTTTGAGCACTCATTAGCCCCTCTTGTTCTTTTTCGATCAATTGTTTCAGTTTTTCCGGATGTTCGACGACAAAATGCTGTTTACTGGCCTTTTTATAAAAAGAAACCAGCTCCCGATCCTGCAGCCACTTGAGGGCGTCATACGTACTCCCGCGGTTGAGATCACAAAATTCCGCGAGAACGCGCACAGAACTAGGACCGAGCTGAAGCAAAGCCAGATAGACATCCGCAGATTTGTCAGGAAAACCTATTTTTTTGAGTAGTGAAATATCCATATATACGTAGTGTACCTGTGGATAAAAAAACTGTCAACTTTTGGTCGACAGTTTTTGACAACAGTACAGGTAAACACCTCTCGCCCACCACAGTGGGAGAGGGTAGGGTGAGAATTACACAGATTTATACACTTTTGAGCATTGACATCTCTCTCTCTCTCTTTGCTATACTAAGCCGTTCCTCAATCACCCAGCAATCCAGCTGGAGAGGGGCGTAAGGCCACAATGGCTAGTAGATGGGAAAAAAAATGGATGACAAGTCCGAAGACTAGGACCTGTATGTGGTCCAAATACCAAAATGCGGACGATGACCGACGTCCCAGTTGTCCGAGACCACAAATTCCCGCGGGGACCGAGTATGTAGAAATGCGAAGGTCTCCAACAAATGTCAGGTTCTTCTGCAGCGACGAGTGCTGTGCTGAGTACACGAAAGTGGCTCTAAAGCGACACGCGTATCGAATGCTCCCAGGCGAGGAGTAACCCTTTGGCAGAAGGGTAAGGAGGGATTTCTCTGCACCTGCCTTACGCAGAGAAGTCCGACTAAAGAGAGAAATAGTTTTTATCTTTTTAATTGGAACAAAAAACACCTAAACAGGTGTTTTTTGTTTTACCTCACCATGTCTATTTCTTAGCACATGCTTCACTATTTCTCCTCGCCTGCTCCAAAAATGCACTCTGTGCAGCAGGTACATTTTCACTCTTCCCGCCCCACGCTTTGAGTACAGCAGTCTGGAGCGCTCGTCCGTATGAAAATGAAAGTTTCCACATATGTTCTTCACGTAGACGGTTTATCTCACGCAAGGCATCCACTGCATCAGTATCCGAAAGTCCACCTGAAAGAAACATCACACCAGGTACCTCTAGTGGCGTCGTCTCACCCAGCACATCCAACGTCTCTTTTGCTGACACGACTGGATCAAATACTTCACCAGACTCTTTTCCTGGAACCACAAAATTTGGTTTGAGAATAATTCCCTTGAGATCAACGCCGATTCTCTCCAACTCTTCAAATAATGTATACTGTACGCTCAGTGTCACCTCTTTGCATGTTTGCAATGAGTGTGCCCCATCCATGAGCACCTCAGGCTCCACAATCGGCACCATACCCGCCTCCTGTACCAACTTCGCATACTGTGCGAGTCGTACCATATTTTCGCGGATACACTCGTCGGTTGGAATACCTTCACCAATAGTCACCACCGCACGCCATTTGGTAAATGTAGCACCTAGACGAGCGTACTCTACGAGACGCTCAGCGAGACCGTCCAATCCTTTGGTCACCACCTCAGTACTGCTATCACGAAATAGTTCTGTTCCAAGATCCACTTTGATACCAGGTAACACACCGATACGTTTCAACACGTCAACAAACAAAACACCATCATGTGTACTCTGTCGGATCGTTTCATCGTATAGAATCACACCACTGACATGCTGTTCAAAACCAGGTGTCGTAAACAAGAGCTCACGATACGCACGGCGATTATCTTCGGTATTTTCTACACCAATTCCATCAAACCTTTTTTGAATTGTTCCTGTACTCTCGTCAGCTGCGAGAAGTCCTTTATTATCTGCGACCATTTGTCGGGCAATAGTGTAAAGATTAGTATTCATAATGTAAAAATTTAGATTGAAATTAAGATTTAGATATTATTAAAATGTATATTGAGATTAAGATTCTCTCCGAAAAAAATCTTATTCTTAATCTCAATCTTAAACTATTTTAAATGATACGTCTCTATAAAACGCACCGTCTTACTCCGACATCGCATTACGACCGAATGAGTAATGTGATGTGTGAAGGTTTCTCGTATACCTTTAAGCAATGGTCCATCAATAATTCCAGTGGCAGTAAAACTCACATCATTACCCACGGCCAAATCATCCTGAGTATATACACGTGATACATCTGTGATACCGACACGAGCCAGACGCTTTATTTGTGCATCATCTTTTGGCACCAAGCGTGTCAACAATTCACCACCCAGACACTTCACCGCAGCAGCAGCAAGTACCCCCTCTGTACTTCCTCCAACACCAAGGAGCATATCAATCCCACTATCGTCCTGTGAACACGCAATAGCAAAGGCAACATCGCCATCAGAAAATAATCGTACACGCGCGCCAGCGTCTCGAATCTGTGCAATCAATGGTTCATGACGCGGACGATCCAGCACTGCCACTGTCATATCTGCAATCGGTTTTTGAATCGCTTCAGATACTGACTCAATATTACGTGCCACAGTGTTGTCAAACGAGACACGTCCCACTGCACGTGGTCCGACAGCGATCTTGTCCATATACATGTCCGGAGCTGATAGAAGTGACCCGCGTGGACCAGTAGCGATCACCGAGATAGCATTTGGAACGCCATACGCAACACTGTTGGTACACTCCAATGGATCTACTGCGATATCAATCACAGGACCCACCCCCATACCCACACGTTCACCGACATAGAGCTCTGGCGCCTCATCCTTTTCACCTTCACCAATCACAACCACACCATCAATAGCGACATCAGCAAAACGAGCACGAATTTCAGATACAGCAGCTCCATCCGCTGCGTTTTTGTCCCCTTTACCAATCCATACGGCGGCGGCGAGCGCACCCGCTTCAGTTACTCGAACAAATTCTAATGCAAGATTTCTATCCATATAACATAGTATAGCCACATCATACCAAAAACAAAAACTCTACGCTAGTGCACGCAGAGTTTTTTATAAATTATATATTTACCAGTCACTCTTACTACCTGCCATATCATCTTCCTCTTCTTCACCAAACCCATCAATATCCCCGCCAATACCATCTAAAAAATCGTCGTCGTCTTCATCGTCTTCTTTTTCTGTCGCCATACCACTCGCCTGACTCCAGAGTTCATCAACATCCATATCCAAATCCAAATCATCTTCATGTTCATGATACCACTGTTCAAACGCAACCTTCAACTCATCGTTATCACTTGCATTTTCAAATGCGTCTTCAAGTAACGCATATTTTTCTTGATGTGAAATAGCCATCTCTTCCTCCATTTCAGCAAACACCTGTTGGATATGAGAAAGAACTGATGATTTTGTTTTTTCAAACGTGTCAATCGTCATACAAAAAAAGAAAAAAATAATCTATGCAAGAATATACCACAGTACATCTTCTAAATAAAGAGAGAAAGTGTGGATAAATAGACAAATAAATATTGATGTATGACACACAAATACATATATATGTGTCACACATCAATTATTATTTTTTACAAAAGAAAAAAGACACAGAATCTGGGCGCTGACCTACTCTTGCCTTGCGACTACCATTGGCGCTGACAGGCTTAACTGCTGTGTTCGAGATGGGAACAGGTGGACCCCTATCGCAAAAAGCACCCAGATTCTATGTCCTTTTGAGACGTAGAAATGTGATGAAATGAATACGTATTTAAGGAAGTGTTTTTCGTTTCTTTCAGTGGTACATTGGAAAAGCACAACTTTGTGTTTTCGCAGTGTTTTCGATCTATTAGTACACCTCGACTGCAGATATTACTATCTGTTCATCTAGTGCCTATCAACGTCCTCGTCTCGGACAGATCTCAATTGAAAGGTAATCTTTGGAACGACTTCGCGCTTAGATGCTTTCAGCGCTTATCCGTACCGAACTTAGATACCCGGCTATGCCCTTGGCAGGACAACCGGTACACCAGAGGTTCGTGCATTCCGGTCCTCTCGTACTAGGAATGCGCTCCATCACCTTTCTTCGCCCATAGCAGACAGGAGACCGAACTGTCTCACGACGTTCTGAACCCAGCGCGCGTACCGCTTTAATTGGCGAACAGCCAAACCCTTGGGACCTTCTACAGCCCCAGGATGCGATGAGCCGACATCGAGGTGCCAAACCGCATCGTCGCTGTGGACGCTTGGATGCGATCAGCCTGTTATCCCCAGAGTAACTTTTATCCGTTGAGCTTCCGCCATCCTATATTGAACGGTCGGATCACTAACTTCCACTTTCGTGACTGCGCGGGTGGTAGCCCTTGCAGTAAAGCAGGCTTTTGCGTTTGCACGTCCAGCTCGATTTCCATCCGAGCTAAGCCTACCTTTGTAAACGCCTCCGTTATTGTTTGGGAGGCAACCGCCCCAGTTAAACTACCCGCCAGATACTGTCTCCACTCCCTGATTCAAGGGAATAGATTAGATGTATCGCAGCACAAGGGTGGTGTCTCATTGGCCCCTTACGGGTCCCACCTACACTGAACATGCGAAGCAATACACCAATACCAAGTTATAGTAAAGCTTCATGGGGTCTTTTCGTCTAGCTACGGGTAAGTCGCATCTTCACGACTAATGCATTTTCGCCGAGTACATGGTCAAGACAGTCCACTCATCATTATGCCATTCGTGCGGGTCGGAACTCACCCGACAAGGAATTTCGCTACCTTAGGACGGTTATAGTTACCGCCGGCGTTCATCAGCGCTTCAGTTCAAAGCTACGCCCTGCAAGCAGGGATCACCTCTCTCCTTAACGTTCTGACACTGGCCAGGCATCACCCCCTATACATCAGCTTACGCTTTAGCAGGGAGCTGTGTTTTTGGTAAACAGTTGCAAGTGGTCTTTTACTGAGCCCCTCTTACGAGGGGAGGCCTTATCCCGAAGTTACGGCCGTTGTATTGCAGAGTTCCTTAACCATGTTTCTCTCGTGCGCCTTGGTCTACTCGACCTATCCACCTGAGTCGGTTTTGGTACGATTTGAAAGCACCACGCGTTGATATACTTTTCTTGGCACCTTATACATGTGACTTGTCCTCGTCTTGCGACTTGAACTCACTCTTGCGAGACGTGTAGCCATACAACGCTCACACTTCTAGTATGCGGATACATCAACAAATGCTTCCAAGTGCAGGAATATTAACCTGCTTTTCCATCGGTTACCCTGCCTTGCGACAGACTGGCCTTAGGATCGACTAACCCAGGAACGATTCTCGTTACCCTGGAAACCTTGGATTTTCGGCGTGCGGGACTCTCACCCGCATTGGTGCTACTAGTGCCTACATTCTCTCTTCAAAGCGCTCCACCGATCGTTACCGATTCGACTTCATCGCCGCTTTGAATGCTCCTCTACCGCGCTCCAGTAAACTGGAGGCCCGCAACTTCGGTATATCACTTAGCCCCGATACATTTTCAGCGCGAAGACTCTTGACCAGTGAGCTATTACGCTATCTTTAAAAGATGGCTGCTTCTAAGCCAACTTCCTGGTTGTATAAGAATCGACACCACTTTCTACACTTAGTGATAATTTAGGGACCTTAGTTTGCGATCTGGGCTGTTTCCCTTTTGACTGTGAAGCTTAGCCCTCACAGTCTGACTTGTACGCTTGTAATCTCTGGTATTGGGAGTTTGATTGACATGAGTATCCTTTCGGACCTCGATCTCATCCAGTGCTCTACCCCCAGAGGGACCACGTACAGCTAGCCCTAAAGCTATTTCGAGGAGAACCAGCTATCACCGAGTTCGATTAGAATTTCTCTCCTATCCACGACTCATCCCGGAGTGTTGCACGGCTCGTGGGTTCGGCCCTCCAGATCATTTTACTGATCTTTCAGCCTGGTCATGGATAGCTCACCCGGTTTCGGGTTATATATGTGCCACCGGCGCCCTATTAAGACTCGGTTTCCCTGTGCCTTCGGACCAGAGGCCCTTAAGCAAGCGACACACAATATACTCGTAGGCTCATTCTTCAATAGGAACACGGTCATCCTTGCGGACTCCCGCTCCTTGTAAGCGTATGGTTTCAGATACTATTTCATCGCCCTCCCGGGCTGCTTTTCACCTTTCCCTCATGGTACTAGTCCACTATCGGTCACAATGAGTATTTAGCCTTATCGCATAGTCGCGACAGATTCGAACAGGATTTCTCGTGTCCTGACCTACTCAAGAATGTACAGCTGTAGAGTGAGAATATTTCGTATACAGGACTATCACCTTTTATAGTACTCCGTTCCAGGAGTTTTCTACTATACAAACACTCGATACAGTCGGTTATTCAGGTTACCGCTTGTACATCTTACTACACCACATAGACAACGGCCTGTCCTTTAAGGCACACCGAGCTTAATATTCTTGCGAACACTACTCTCATGTGTACCAACATCATATGTGGTTTGGGCTGTTCCGCGTTCGCTCGCCACTACTGACGGAATCACACTCTCAATTCACGAAATAACACAGTTACTTTCTCACCGAAGTGAGATTGGAACCATGTTACTCCGTGAAATAAAGAAAGCTTTTTATTGTTTTATTTTCCACTGGCTACTGAGATGTTTCACTTCACCAGGTCTTCTTCCTCTGCTTATGTATTGGGCAGAGAATAATCATCCATTACGATGACTGGGTTCCCCCATTCGGAGATTCACGGATCAAAGGTTGCTTGGGACCTCCCCGTGACTTATCGCACCCTGCAACGTCCTTCTTCGGCTCATTGTGCCAAGGCATCCACCATACGCTCTTTACACTGCGAAAACACACAATTGTGCTTCGTAAGTGCTTTTATCTGCGCTTAAACAGATAAAAAGCGCTTCGTTGTACTATATGCTTCCCCACCATAGGAAAACAATATAGCTGCATTTTTTATACCCTAATTTGTTTCTTTAAATACGTATTCAATTGTAATGGTCAATCAGATTCATTCATCACAGTGTGACTACAACGTGGTTGTAAGAACACTGTGAGAAACGAGGGTGAGAAACAAAAAACCGCTTTCCAAGCGGCCAACAACGAGTGTGGGCATTATCTGCTTGGGCAAAGTCTTTGGTATGCTCTTGATATAGACATTGTAATAATGTGTCAATTGAGAGTAATGACTCCCATATGGAGTCGCATACCAGAGGTCCGATGCAGCAGTAATGCTTATTAGGACATGGCCTCGCAAGAGCGAGGAGATGTGCACTCAATTTGAATGCTCCGCAATAGTACACGAGTTTATAATCGTTGTCAAGAAACTATCTGTGGATAACATGTGAGATGTCGTATACGAAGGCTTAAGAGGCTTAAAAAGCTCAAAAGGCTTACATATAATTTGTACATTTTAGCCTGTTAGGCCTCTTGGGCTTTTTAAGCCAAAAAAGTTTCTCCTTGCGCCCCACACCACTGTCCTGTATAGTGAATATATATGATAAAAATTACCCTCATCACCCTCGGATCGCTCAAAGAAACGTACTGGAAAGAAGCGGAAAAAGAGTATCTCAAACGCCTGAATTTATATGTCAAATTTCAACATATAGAACTCAAAGAAGAACGTTTTTCTGATTTACATGAACGAGAAACAGTTCGTATTACTGAAGCACAAAAAATACTCAAAGTGCTCCCTAATGATTGTTATTTGATTGTACTCGACGAACGTGGCAAAGAGATGGATTCACCTGCGTTTTCTAAGCTATTATTTCATACTATTCCACAAGGTACACATATTGTGTTTGTCATCGGCGGACCACTTGGATTTAGTGAGGAAATAAAAAAGAAAGCACGGTTACTGCTTTCTTTTTCTCAGTTCACATTTCCGCACCAAATGATACGCACTATTTTACTCGAACAGATATATCGTGCTGGGACGATTGCACATGAAAAGCAGTACCACTACTAGTATTACTGCGTATCAATACCTTACATATGTGTCAAGTATTTCTTCCTCTTACCCTGAGACATTTTCTCAATCGCATAGCGCAACATTGTCCGTGGCATTTGTTTTGCATATGCATCTAAAAAATCTTGCAATATTGTTTCATCCTTTTTCCCCATTTCACGTAGCATCCATCCACATGCTTTGTGAATCAAGTCGTGTTTATCAGATAGCAACTGAGTTGCAATTCTTATCGTTGGTTCATACACGCCCTGACGAATAAAATAGTGTGTAGAGATAATAGAAATTCGTCGCTCCCAAAGATTGTCTGATTGTGCGAGTGATAACAACACCTTTTTCCATTCACTCTTTTTTTGACCAAAGAGATAGGCACCAACGATATAACTCGCACTACTATCAACCAGATCCCAATTGTTTATTCGACGAGCGTTTTTGAGGTACCAATCATATATTTTTTTCTGCCTCATTTCATCACCTTTTTGGTATTGATGCACTACAATCAAAAGCGCCGTCAATCGACACTCATGCACTGGATGACGAATCAATTTGTCTATATCTAAAAGAGACAAATCAAAGAACTTTTTTGCAACTATTCTCTGCTGTGGAACCGTAATACCAAAGAATTGATCGCCTTCCCCATACTGACCTTTGGCAGTCTTGAAAAACCGCTGATATACCACGGCTTTTTGTTTGTCTTGTCGTTTTTTTAATGCGTGGATAACTTCGAGATAGGTAACTTTCATATACCAATTAGTATACCAAAATACTGTCAACTGAGGTAATTTTATCCACTTTTTAGCATTGACAACTCTCTCTCTCTATTTGTTAGTGTGGTTTCCGTCACACGGTGTGACGCTCAAACCAAGAGGATACACAATGAACGGTCCAAACACAATCGAAGAAACACTGGGAATGATGGAAGATGAGAGGAAGCAGGAGCAGGCTGACCGTACGGCGGCCTACGTCGCCAACATCTTCGCCAGCCACAAATTGAGTAGGGTGTTGGCACGCAACATTGTTCACAAAAACGCCACCGTGCCATCGACCCAAGGTGACGTAGAACTCAACATCGAACTCACATACGTCGGCCCCTCACAGCACACGTTGACATACTTTGAGTTCAAAGACGAGGCTGACCGTGGATTTCATTTCCACCTTCATCGACATGGATCCGAATGGTGTGTTCGGTACTTTGTGTCTATGTTGGTGTGCTGTCACTGGTCAGGACATCGCAGCAAGACGACCCGGGAGTTCCAGGGTCATTTGGCGAACATCAACAAGAAACTGACGACCCCGAGACACACGCATCCCCACCGAGCGACCAGGACACCTGCATCCACGCCTGCGCGGGTCGCAGCTTCAGCAACGCCCAAGGTCGACATAGCACCCCTCATCCGTGAGCGGGAAGAAGTGACTCGACTGATCACGGACCTGCGAACACAGCTCAATCCTGTGCAGGAGCAGCTGAACTTGATCTCGAGTCGTCGAACTGCAAATGCGCGGCGGCTGCAGTGGATCAAAGCGAAAGAGGCTGAGTTGGACGCAATGCCAGTGCATGTACGACTTTATTACCCACCGGCCATACGTCTACAAACGGAGGTCGAGAGCGCTCGAGCCAGGATCAAGCACGTCGACGATGCTATGGAAATGCAGCTGCGGACAAAGGTGGACCAACTCAGTCTGCAACTGCGTCAGCACGAAGCAGCGTTCGCCGATCTCGATCGACGAATCAAGGAGGCGCAGCGATAGGAACATCGCACCTGTCGCTACTGACGACCGTCCCGGCACCCCGGGACGGTCAACTATTTTATACACCAAAAACACTGGTAAAAATATTGTATTAGGTATACTATATTTGTCGATAGCACACCGTACGATATGGACTTTTCTGAACTTAGAGAGAGTGTATTAGACAAAACACCCGGACTCAAACACGCACTCAACCGATATGGTGACATGTCACTTTTGACATATTTCAATACCTTTTCTCACATCTCTTTCCCAGTATCAGAAACCAAAAAAGATGAAATTACAAGCACAGTCTACGACTATATCGCACGCACGATCGACCCAATTGTCGCCAATCGTGTTGCATCAGAGTTTCACACATCATACTACGTCTCGACTGCTGACCATCACCATCCACAGACACATCCCTACTCACTCAGCAGCTCCCTCGTTCAGTCTCACGTTGCTACCAAGTCGGGACGAAACACTGTATGTATTTTTTCCTGCTCAGGCATATCGATGAACAACAATTCATCACCACGCGGACCACTGTTTCATACTGACACATTGGACGAACAACGACTTCCGCTTTTTAGTCTAGGACACAAACATCATCCAGTCTATGGGCTACCAGCATATACATCGCAGCAGCTCAAAAAAACGCAACAACTTTTAGCTGAAAACAAACATGTTACAGATACACAAAAAAAGATTCTTGTACCACTTCTCCAACATATATACGGTACCAGTACAGCTCAATCTCTACACTACTACTCTGAACAACTCACACATACCAATTATCACCTATGGAAACTACTGCCAGAACAGTCCCACATCGACCTCGCTATTATCCCTCAAGAAGATATAGTAAACACACTCTTGATCAAATACCATTTGGGAATGAACAGCACTATTGACAAACTCTTACACGAACAAGCATGTTTGGAACGTTTTGAACTTTGTTTTGATGGAATTGATGGCGCATTTTCTCTGAATGAACGTACAGGCACGTTTTTGTTTTGGGCGATTGTCGACGGAGAACGCAAGGCGCTCTGGCACAACAATGGAACACTGCAAACAGAAGACGCCTCATATACCATTACACTCACACCAGAATCAATCACACACGCACTCCAAAATAAAATACTGATGCCGAGCATGGCATTGACGTACATTGTCATTTCGTTCTACTATGGAGTTACCTGTGGCGGTGGTTTTTTGCAAGGAAGTTACCTTTCAAAAATGAAATATGCCTACCTTAAATGGCTTGACGCAATAAACGGAGCAACTGAAGAAAGAAACCAAGTAGAGATGCTTGAGACAGACCTTGTGATGGCAGATTTTTCTTTTTTGACACTCACACACAATGATACGATTGTTCCCGCCACCACCTTTGATCTGCTCCTCTACCCACAAACAAATCCAAACCACTCTCTGTCTTCATATATAGATAGCTGGACACTCAAGGAAGCAGTGGACCAACTTATGCCGATGTTTTACAAAATTCTTTTTCATACAGACAGTAGTATTTCCTCACCCAAAACACCACACACACCATTTCTCTATGTCAAATAACACGACGACACAAAAAAAATGTCTTGCCTGTGGCAACAACCCGACTCATCATACCATGACATGGTTCAACCAAAGTTCAACCATCTTTATGATGGCATTTAGTCGCAGTACTGCATCGCTCTTTTTGTACCCAATTGTCTCAAAAACAATTGATTGGCTCTTTCGCTACTGGATGCTTTTGTTACTCAAATGTGGCATTGTCACAATCAATACTGACATTGATAAAGCACCAAGCTATCGTGGCAAAGTACTGTGGGAAGAAGCGCAAGCACGTGGTATACCAATGCACAACTTTTTTACATTCAACAAAGCCACGGATATTTACGAAGCCACGGTAAAAGGAAAACATATCTTTTTTACTGGCCTCCCACGTCCAGCAGCAACCAAGACAGGATCAGAGTGGTGGCTCGATGACAAATGGATCCTCAAGCAGAAACTCATGGCAGCCAACCTTCCCGTCGCACGCGGAGGTGTCTTTACTACATTTGCTCCCATGCGAGAATTATTCAACCAGCTCGAAAAACCAGTGATCATCAAACCACGCCTCGGATCACGTGGTCGACATACAACCACATATATCACCACAGAAGACCAACTTCGTGACGCGTTTACCAGTGCCAAACAACTCTGCCACTGGGTAATCATGGAGGGACATCTCATCGGCAGTGTCTATCGTGCCACCATGGTGGACAATAAACTCGCAGGCGTGCTCAGTGGTGACCCACCACGTGTGACAGGAGATGGCACGCACACTATTGCAGAACTCATTGAACAAAAAAATGCAACCAGACATCCTGGAATCAAAGATGTCGTCCCGACAAATGCACACCACACATTTTTGTCTCGTTTAGGACTCACACTTCAGAGCGTACTACCCACAGGAAAAACCATTGACCTACTAGAAAAAATCGGTGTCTCATACGGTGGCAACAGTGGCGAGGTAACGCACCTCACACATCCAGAAATTAAACGAATATTAGAAGAAGTGGCCAAAGTGGTTGATGACCCCATCGTCGGTTTTGATTTTATCATCGAACACATCGACCAATCCCCACATACCCAAAAATGGGGTGTCATTGAATGTAACGGCGTTCCATTTATTAATTTGCATCACGACCCAATTGAAGGACCATCAAACAACGTGGCAGCAAAAGTATGGGATTATGTGGAGGCGCATGTCGATGAACTGTGATCACACAACACACAAACACTGTAGCACAGAAACACACGACGTCATCCTGAGCGGCTGAACATAGTGAGGGAGTCGAAGGATCCCGACCACCCCAACAGTAATCAAACATTTTTAAACATTCGTTAGTGTACAAGCACTGGGATCCTTCACTGCGTTCAGGATGACGTGTATACAAAAAAAGATTCTTTACACAAAGAATCTTTTTTAATACATTTTTATCGTTCAAATATGACGAGAAGTATTGGACCTTTGTCAATTACTTTCCCCACAATACCATTGAGATACGGCCTGAGTAATGATTGAACACGTCTCTTCATAGCGCCAGTACCAGTACCGCAGACAATCCCACACCCATTTTCTCCAGCATTCGACATATCAGTAATAAATCGATCAATATCTTGTTCTACATCGTCTGGCATCCTACCATGCAAATCAATTTCTTTAAGTGTCCTATGTTGATACGCCAATTCAACCGCAAATATTGCAGCATCTAAATGTTTTTTTGGACTTTCTGAAAACGACATAAAAGGTGTGCCCAGAGGGAGACTCGAACTCCCTTGGCTTTATCAACAGGTAAAATTAGTCTTGAGATAAATATTTTTAACCAAGCTTTGCTAAATTCTTGCGGCAAATAGAACAATTGCAATTATTTTCTTCAATTAACACTTTTCCGCCGAAAGGTATTGAAACGTGGGTAATGATAGCGCTCCAGTATTTGAATTTTTGTTTCAGGTTACGAGCAGTCAAAAAATTTCTCAGATAATTAGCTAAATTTTTGTCCCAAGTTTCTAAATCCTTAAGCATTCTTTTGTTGCTTACCCACCATTTCCGATTTATTCGATAATATATTTTAAGCACGTCATCAATTCCACCGTTCATACAGAGCAACGCAGCATGTGGATCTTTTTTTAAATTCCGCCTTACTTTATTATCACAATTGTAAATCAGATATTGCTGAAATTGGTACTCCGTTTTAGCAAACCCAATCCGTTTCATCTTACGAGTGGCTTGTCGTAGTTTTTTTAACTTACCTGTCTTATCAAACAAAATAATAGATTCAGCAATGAACGGTATACGTTCAGATTTGGTTATTTGTTTCTCAGTCAGTTTTAACAATTGGTCGTAAGGGAAAAAAGTAATATCTAATTTGATTCCTTCAATAAAAGGGTGGTTAACCTGCTCGCAGTATGTAGAGTCTCTCACAATCACTCTGACATCCAAATCACTATCTTCTGTAATTTCACCCCGAGCAACGGAGCCAAAGATAAAAGCACCTACATAACGATCATCGCTTTCGAGCTTTTTTACTATGTTGATCGCTTGTTTGAATTTTTGCGATAAAACAGACATAGGTTAAAACTGTCACTGAGGATTATTACCGCTCAACTTATTCAAAATTTTTTCTCCTATACAAATAGCCACAACACTAACCCTCAGGTCGTCTGCAATGTGCCCAGAGGGAGACTCGAACTCCCATGCCTTGCGGCGTCTGCTCCTAAGGCAGGTGCGTCTACCATTTCGCCATCTGGGCGCGAAATATACACAGAATACTACTGTGTTTTACTCCATCTGTCAATCGTACGTGCGATGAATTTACAAATTGATCAGTTAACCAATAACCAGGTAACTGTCTAACTTACCAACTGATTAACTGACCCACTTCCCATATATCGCTCCACCGTCGAGACCACCGCCTGAATCATCGGATCAATCTCCACATTCACCTTCTCCCCTACTTGCTTTCTCCCAAAGGTTGTTTTTTCAATTGTCTCTGGAATCAATGCGACAGAAAACGTACCCGCTTTTGCATCGGGATCAATAACAGTGAGACTGCACCCATCCAACCCAATAAATCCTTTTTGAAAAATAAATTTCATGTACTGTGGATCAATCTGAAATGTCCAACGATTTTCAATGATCGAAACAATTTCCGCAGTTGTCATCACATGTCCACTCATCACATGTCCACCCACCTCGGCACCAAAACTCATCGAGCGTTCGATATTTACCTTACTACCAATCTCAAGCGTACCAAGGTTGGTACGACTCAGCGACTCTGCAATCACATCAAAGGTCGCATGACTCTGCTCATATGAGACGACTGTCAGACACGTACCAGATACAGATACACTCGCACCAATCTGCACACCATCAAAAAGCCCATCAGATGAGGTAAGGACAAACGTACGGATACTGTCATGATCAGTGATCGATGTGACTGTAGCCATGCCTGAGACGATGCCGGAGAACATATAGAAAACTATACAAAATACATGGATAACGATACACGAGACTGATAAAAAAAGCAAGAAAAAAGACCATCATTGATAGACGATCTTTTTTAAAAAAAGTAAAGTTTAACATCTTCTATATACGCTTATCAATATTGTTTATCTCCAAAATATCCCTTTTTAGTCTTCTCCATATGGTTTTTTAAAAGCTTCCCTTGCTTCCGGTGTCATGCTTTCAAAATAATTAATACATGCATTAATTTCCATTGTATCCAACACAGTTTTTGAGATACCAACTAAACCGCCAAGGTTTTCCATAATTTTTGGAGGGATGGCCTGTTGTGCTTTCTTGACAGTCTCAATTGCACGACGCATAGATGTAATATATCTATCTACACTAGATTCATTCTCTTCATCTTCGCCCATTTGATGCATATATGTTTCCTCCTCCTCGGACACACCAATAACCTGCACTATCGCATCTGTTATAAAAATAACATCATACTCTCCGATGTACTTTTGCTTGTATCTAAAAGTAACATTCTCAACACCACTAGCTACTGCAGCAATAGCCTCATACGGATCTGTTTTAACGTTCTCTCTTAGCTCCCTCTCTCTTTTCTCTCTTAAGTGATCTCTTAAGATTATCGACTCTTCTGTTGGTTCTTCTGGCATTCTTGGTAATGATTCTGGCATAAAATGTAACATAGCTCAGATAACTCTGATAATACAGATATATTACCCCCTCCTACAACTTTTCGTCAATAGAAACAAAAAACACTCACCATCCGGCAAGTGTTTTCATCTCAATCTTATTCTTAATGTTCAACTACTCACTCTTCTTCCCAAACCCAAAGAATCCACGTTTCTCTTCTTTCTTCTCTGGTGCTGGAGTTGCTACTGGAGCTGTTGGTGCAGATGGGACTGGTGGAGGAATAGGACGATTGAACTGCTGTGGAGGACGTGGACCGCGATCAAAGCCGCCACGATTACCGCCACCGTGACCACCACGGTTTCCACCACCACTAAACCCACCACTGCGTGGAGGACGAGAGTCCATCGGAGGACGTTCGACATAGCCATCTGGTTTTGGTGTCAGCGCACGGATAGAGAGATTGACACGACCCATGTTATCGATTTCTTTGACCAACACTTTGACCTTGTCACCAATCTTGAGGGCATCACTTGGTGCATTGGTGCGACCCCATGAGATCTCAGAGACATGGACAAGTCCGTCTTTACCTGGGAGGATGTTGACAAAGGCACCAAAGCTCTCGAGACGTACCACCGTACCATCATACTGCTCACCAGCCATCACCTCTTTGGTGATCAAGTTAACCTTTTCAATCGCCGCTGCCATCGCAGCGCCATCCACACTGGTGATGAGCACACGACCATCCTGTTCGATGTCGATATCTACTCCTGTTTCTTCGATGATTTTCTTGATTGTCTTTCCACCTGGACCAATCAAATCACCAATCTTTTCTGGATTGATCTGAATCGTCGTGATACGTGGTGCGTATGGTGAGAGCTCGGTACGAGGAGCGGCGATTGCCTCTGCCATTTTTTTCAAGATAACGAGACGTGCTTCACGAGCCTGTGCAAATGTTTGACGGATAATATCCCAACTCAAACCCTGTGTTTTGGTATCCATCTGAATCGCGGTAATACCGACATCAGTTCCAGCAATTTTGAAATCCATTCCGCCAGGACCGTCTTCGACATCCTGCAAATCAGTCAACACTTTCCAAGAAGATAGATCAGATGTAGAAGCAAGTCCCATCGCAATACCTGCCACTGGACGTTTGATTGGTACACCTGCTGCCATCAGTGAGAGTGATGAACCGCAAGTTGACGCCATCGAACTACTTCCGTTACTCCCAAGCACTTCAGACGTCACACGAATCGCGTATGGGAAATCAACCTCTGCAGGCAACACTGGCTCGAGTGCGCGCTCAGCCAGAGCACCGTGACCAATCGCACGACGACCCGGACCACGCATAGGTCCTGCTTCACCGTATGTATATGGCGCATCAGAGTAGTGATGCATGTAGCGTTTTTTGAATTCCTCATCCATGGTATCTACTGTCTGTGCGTCGCCAGGAGCACCCAGTGTCACAGTCGAGAGTACCTGTGTATCACCGCGCATAAACATACCGCTCCCGTGGACACGTGGGAGAAGATCCACTTCTGCATGCAATTCGCGAATCTCAGTGAGACTGCGGCCATCCAAGCGTTGTTCTTTACTAAGGATGCGTTCACTGATCACAATACCAACCATCTCTTTGGCAGCAACACCCATCTGCTCGATCAATTTTTCATCCACTCCCTGTTCTGTGAGATATGTAACCACTCCTTCTTTGAGTTTCTTGACCATACCAACACGATCTTTGCGTCCGATTTTGATAGAGTCAAAAATGACTGTGTCCGCACATGATCGGATATAGTTGAGTGTCAGATCAGTGACACGAGCGACCTCTTTTTTCTCATCAGTTTCTGCTGGCACATATTTTTCTACTGCCATCTCTTTTTTTATTGATTCGATAAAATCAATCAATGCTTTGGTTTGATTGAGACCAAATTCCATGGCAACGAGTGCTTGATCTTCTGGCAACTCTTTACTATTGCTTTCAATCATGACAAGTTTTTCTGGTGTACCAGCGAGCATCATGTCGATATCACTTTCTTTCATCTGTGCTTCAGTTGGATTGAGGATCAACTCTCCTGCCACACGACCAATCAATGACGCACCCATTGGACCATTCCATGGGATTGGTGAGATAGAGAGGACTGCGCTCGCAGCCACAAGTGAGACAAGTGTGAGGTTAGCATCGGTGTCATATGAAAGTGGAGTGAGTACGAGCTGCACCTCATGGCGCATACTATTGTCAAAGAGTGGACGAATCGCACGATCCACCACACGACCCCAGAGAATTGATTCGTCAGATGGGCGACCTTCACGTTTGATAAAACGAGAACCTTTGATCTTTCCTGCTGCTGAGAGTTTTTCTTGGAACTCAACACTCAGTGGAAAGAAATCTACCCCTGTTTTTGGTTTGTCACTCATCACCACTGTCGCGAGCACGACGGTATCGCCGTACTGGACTGTGAGTGAACTAGTTGCCTGCAATGCGTACTTACCTGTCTCGATGATCATGTTACGACCACCCCAATTTGTTGACCAACGTTTTACGTTCAACATATCTATATGTGTTGTACTGGTCCTGAATAGATAGATCCGCGAGCGGAGCTAGGTTACTCAGGAACAGTGTGGTGAATAAAAACAAAAAATTAAAAGGATACAAGATACAAACAATACTCAATTTCCAAATTACAATTTTCGATATATTGTGATTTGTGGTTTTTAATTTATTTGTGTCCTTGTGTCCTTTTTCTTTTTAATTTTAAAGACTATCGTCGAAACTTTGGTCTCATCGTCCTACGTTTATCATGCATTGTAAAGACTGCCACATTTTCAGACAGATCCAAAAACTCATCAGCGACCTCCTGCAACTTCATCGATACTGCACTCCCAAATCCTGCCACCTCCACACGTTTACCAAATCCATCTTGGAGATAAGTCACGAGCGGGACATAGTCTCCGTCCCCTGATAATAGTACCACAACATCCAGTGATTGCGCGAGACGAATCGCGTCCACTGTCAACCCGACATCCCAATCCCCTTTTTTATTTCCTGTATTGATAAATACTTGCAAATCTTTTTGTCGAATTTCAATGCCCATCCCTTCAAGTGCCTCAAAAAAGGCTTGTTCATCAGGATTGTCTGTACGAATCACATACGCAATCGCCCGGATAAGCTGACGACCAGCTACCACCTCTTCGAGAATGGCACGGAAGTTTACCTTTTTTCCAAACAACGCTCGCGCACTATAGTAGAGATTCTGTATATCAAGAAACACCCCTACGCGCTGGTCGGGGTGTTTGAGAAATGAAGAATTATTTGTCGTCAGCAATGTCTGATTCATCGATATCGTCATGGTCGTCATCTAGTGTCGCAGAAGCACCTGGACGAACGAGTGCTTTTGCTTGTTTGAGTTTGAGTTTAACAATCACATCCTCGTAACTTTTTGCGTTTTCTTTTTGGAGATAGCGCAACAAGCGACGACGTTCACCAACTTTCTTTAAGAGTCCGCGACGTGATGAGTGATCTTTGGCATGCAATTTGAGGTGTCCAGTCAGCTCCTCGATCTCAGCAGTGAGGATAGCGATTTGGACTTCACTCGAACCAGTATCTGATCCGTGTGTTTGGAACTTTTTGATAATGTTTTGTTTCTTTTGTTTACTCAACATAGAGTGATATATTTACAGGCCGACATCGAGCACACCCCAGGTGGGCCAAATCGTGGTCTGTCTCCCATGACAGGAGAATAAATGAATGATGTAATGATAGCAGAAAGGGGCTTTTTTGTCAACCTAACTCTGAGCCAATTGTGCCTCAACTTCGGCAGCAAAATCGACCTCTTTTTTTTCAATACCCTCACCAAGCTCAAAACGAGCAAAGCGGCGAAGTGACATTTTTTCTCCAGTTTCAGCTGTTTTTTCTGAGAGCACCTGTTCCACAGTTTTGTCTTCATCACGAATGTATGCTTGCTCAAGCAAACAGATGTCAGAGAAGAATTTGTTCATCTTGCCCTCAACAATCTTTTCAATCATCTCGGCTGGTTTGCCTTCTTGTTTGAGTGTCTCACGGTGAACATTTTTTTCTGCCTCAATCTCTGCCTCAGTTACCTCAGCACGTGAGAGATAGCGTGGACTACTTGCGGCGATATGCATCGCAATACCACGAGCCAGATCTTGAAAGGCTGGAGTATTTGCCACAAAGTCAGTTTCACAGTTGAGCTCAAGGAGCACACCGACACGTCCACCAGCGTGAATATAGCTCATCACCACACCCTCAGCAGCAACTTTGTCAGCGCGTTTGGCTGCCTTTGCGATTCCTTTGGTACGGAGCAATTCAATTGCTTTTTCTAGATCACCACCGACCTCTTCAAGTGCTTTTTTACAATCCATCATGCCAGCACCTGTGCGAGCGCGCAGGGTAGCGACATCTTGTGCAGTAGCCATATGTTTAAAATGAAAAATTATGAATGAAGAATAAAAAATAATCAAATGATCATACGATCATCTGATTATCAGTATTATTTCACTGCTTCGAGTTTTTTCTTCTCAAACTCTGCTTTTCCTTCTTTTACCGCTGCAGCAAAGAGGTTGATGATCAATGTGAGAGATTTTACTGCATCGTCATTTGCTGGGATTGGATATGTAATTTTTTCTGGATTTGCGTTTGAATCACATACACCAAAGACAGGCACGCCCATCTTATTGGCTTCCATAATTGCAGTTTTTTCTTTTTGTACACTTGGGATAAAGAGTGCTGCTGGCATGTTTTCTACAGTTTCCAAACCAGCGAGTGTAACACTCATTTTTTCAATTTGTTTGTCGATGCGAACACGCTCTTTCTTTGTGTAACGCTCCCACTCACCTGTCTCTTTTTCTGTTTTCATGCTTGTGTATTTTTTGAGCAAACGGCGGAACTCTCCAAAATTGGTAAGTAAACCACCCATCCAACGCTCAACCAAGAATGGTGAACCACAATCAATTGCAGCTGCACGAAGAATGTTTTTTGCCTGTGGTTTTGTGGTCACAAACAAAATTGTTTTTCCTTCTGACGCCATTTGTTTGGCAGTCGCGAGGATGGTTTCGAGCTGTGCCTGTGTCTTTTCCAGATCAAGCACGTGTACACCTGCACGTTCTGTGTGAATAAACGGCTTCATTTTTGGATGCCAACGACTGGTTTTGTGTCCAAAGTGAACACCAGCTTCGAGCATCTCCACTAAACTTGGAATTTGCATAATTTCCTTGTTACCTCCCCATACGACCCCCCGAAGTGATTCAGGAGAGGAAATTGGTATGTATGGGTGAGAAATAAATATGAGCGGATTGTATACGAAAATGGCTTATCTGTCAAGGAAATGTGGGCTTACAGGGCCTAACAGGCTCAAGAAGCTTAAAATATAGGCCTCTTGAGCATTTTAAGCTTCTTAAGCCTGACAAATTAGCAACATTCTCATTTCTCTCTTTTTCGTGTATACTACTCTCCATATATGGATCCCTCGTTTCAACCACAACCAAAATGGTACCAAACCCACATAGGACGTGTTTTTTTGGCTATACTAACCTTTATTTTTATTATCACTCTCTCATTTAGCATGTTGGTCGGGTATTACCTCTGGCAGGTATTTCGTGGCAACGAAGTAATCCTAAAAAGTCCATTTTCCTCTACACTCAGCCAAGAAACACTTTCACAAAAAGCAAAGGATGTCTCAGAGAAAGAGCTTGCCGAAGTGATCCATCCTCAGAATCCCACACATGGTGAAGATAGCGCACCTATCACTATCATTATGTTTATTGATTTTGAATGCCCATATTGTCGTGCCTCATTTGCACCTCTCAATGAAGCTCTCGCAGAATACGGAGAGGCCGTGTATATGGTATTTAAACACGTCCCACTCCTCGCTATCCATCCACGATCAGTCGCCGCTTCCCTCGCAGCACAATGTGCTCATGAACAAGGCAAATTTTGGGAATACCATGACACTCTTTTTACCGCCCAAGATCTGTCAGATACAGGACTCATGCAAGCAGCACGTCTACACAACCTGGATATACCAAAATGGTCCGCATGCCAAAAAGAAAGTCGGATTGAAACGCTTTTAAACAAAGATCTCAAAGATGCAACCACACTCGGTATACGCGGAACACCTACTTTTTTTGTCAACGGTACACGTATCGAAGGAGTGAAAACTGCTGAAGAGTGGAAACGTATTTTATTGGAAGCATTGAAAAAATAAATGAGTGAGGATCAAATGATCGGTAACCATTTTTTATATCTAGTGATCATTTTATCATCTGATCATTACCATTATGACTGTACAAAAGATCATACACACTCTCCTACTTTCTGGCATTCTCCTGCCATGTTTTATCACTCCTGCATTTGCAGCAGAGGGTATTGATCCACGTTGCATGACGCTCGAAGATTGCAAGACAATGCGAGCACAGATTGGCGTTCCTGACGAAGAACTTGCTGATGGATTTATGACACGCGCTGATTCTGCTGAAGTACGACGCTCCTGCCCAGAAACAATGTTTGGTCTCGAAGGTGGCGAACAAAAAGAAGCAGGGCTCTGTCTCCCAGCTCAGGCAGCTGAGACAAAAATTGCGATTGGTGGCAAAACTACATTTCTCTCACTGGCAGAATACATCGCTTACATCTATCGGTATTCCATGATTGTCGCTGGGGCACTGTGTGTTTTATTACTTATTATTGCTGGTATTGAATGGACGATGTCGGGTGGAGATGGCAGCCGTATTGATGAAGCCAAAAACAGAATCTCCAACGCTATCACCGGACTTATTTTGATGGCGACATCATATGTGGTTCTCTATACTATAGACCCCAATCTCACCACACTCAAGCCACCGGAAGTGTATATGGTACGTGGTGTGGGAGTATTTGATCCGTGGTGTAGTGCCATAGCAAATGACAACATGGCTCTGGGTGAAGCAAGAAACATGAGCCAACCAAATACGCAACCCACCCCATTTAAAACTGCGGACTTTAGCGCACGGCCAAATACTGCCAAATGTGGTTTTGAATATCATATCAGTGCATCCGAAGGACAGATGTGTAAAGGAAGTTATTGTGCCAGAAGTGCTACAGGAGCCATACAGACATGTGGACAAAAAACAAGCACGAGTACACCTACGTGTGTGGAAGGAAATATTGTTGGTAGAATATTTAGCTCGAACTTTTGGGAGGCCATTCGAGATGAAACATCTGCGGATAGATTTACCATTACTGCTGGCCGATTTTTTTTAGGAGATGGGTGGATTTGGGATCCTGCATCTGGATGGATCCATGGATCTGGTTCTGGAAATCTAGCACTCAAAGCAGTGTGTGCTGATGGTGAAGTGATAGATGTTGATACAACGAATACGGTTACGCCACATGAAACAGACAAATCTCAATTCTACCAAATATCCGTAACAGAAGCTGCACTTGATCAAGCAAAGAACAGCTGTACTGGCACCAATATCCGCGGCTACCTGACATGGTTTGATCTTAATGAACTGGAGTTAGGCGATGTTGCGGCAAGTGGCAACTGGTACGGTAGAGCAGGTGCGGGCTGTGTACTTGGTGTTGCAGGAGGCTGGATCGGATGTGGTGTTGGTGCAGTAGTCGCGCTAGCGGTTCCACTCGATCGTGTACTAAGTACCGATGAAGAACACTATATTGGTAAAAAAAACACAGAGATTATCGACATTATAGATGAAGGAGGGGCAGAACTTACCTGCTATCTCTCAACTATCGACCCCAATGTGTACTTAACCAAACAAGCAATTCTAAATGGTATACAAATGAATGTAGACATGAATGATATTGCTGATATAGATGATGACACCGCGGATAGGATTAAAGCATATGGATCAATATATGAGAACTGTTGGAATACAGCGCAGGCAGAACACGCACAACAAGCAATTACAAATTATGAAAATGGGCCAAGACCAGGATACAGGGAACGTTAACATTGACACCACATAATTTTTCTGTCATACTAGACACCCAAAAACAGGGTGTCTTTTGTTGAACTAACATTTTTTCTATGCCCAAACAATCTGTCATCAATGTCCGTGGTGCACGTGTGCACAATCTCAAAAATGTTTCGGTAGATATTCCCAAAAATGCGATGACAGTGGTAACAGGACTTTCGGGGAGTGGTAAATCATCTCTCGCCTTTGACACCATCTATGCTGAGGGACAACGCCGTTATGCGGAAAGTCTCTCATCATATGCGCGTCAGTTTATGGGAGTTGGTGACAAACCTGATATTGATGATATCATTGGTCTCTCTCCGACGATTGCGATTGACCAAAAAAACATCTCTCAAAATCCACGTTCAACTGTGGGAACCTCGACTGAAATCTACGACCTGCTTCGTCTCCTCTTTGCTCGCGTCGGTGTTCAGTATGATCCAGCAACCAACACGCCAGTACGAGTCTACAGTGTCGGTGATATTGTCGAACGTGTCCGTTCACAAACAAAAAAACACGGCACAATAAAAATATTTAGCCCAATTATTTTTCGCACCAAAACCACTCTCGCCAACACGATCAGTAAACTCGAACACATGCAAGCAGAGATTGTACGTATCAATGGAGTGGAAATGAAACTCGGTGATGTTCGTCGTTTTACCTTTGAACCAAAACAAACATACACAGTAGAGATGCTCATCGCCACCTCTACTGCAGATGCAAAAAAACAAAACAATCTCGTCGATGTCATCAATAAGGCAGTAGACCTCAGCAATGGATTTGTCATACTCGCCACTGACACACATCACGAAGAACTCCTCAGTACCGTTCCATTTTCACTCGAAAGTCAGCGACTGTTTGAACCACTTGAGTCACGTAGCTTTAGTTTCAACAGTCCACACGGTGCCTGTCAACGTTGCACAGGACTCGGATACACCATGGAAGTCGATCGTGATTTGATTATCCCAAACCCACGTCTCACACTCGCAGAGGGCGCTATCCAACCATGGATGCGTATTGTTGGCAATCAAGCATTTTACCAAAAACTCCTCACAGAGGTCGCTATTGCACACAAATTCTCCATGGATATCCCAGTAGAGAAACTCAGTAACGCAGCCATGCAAATTATTTTTTATGGCACAGACGGACAGCTCTACGAGGTAGATGGCAAACAAGTACACTTTGAAGGTGTTGTCCAAAACCTGCTTTTGCGTTACAACGAGACAGACTCAGACTACGTCAAAAAAGAAATCGAGGAATACATGCGCGAAGCGCGCTGTAGTGTCTGTGCTGGACGACGTCTCAAACCAGACTCACTCGCAGTACGAATCGGTGAACATAACATTGCAGACATTGCCGAAAAAACAGTCGAAGAAGCACACGAATATTTCGATACATTGTTACAATCAATTACAAAACAAACAAAAAACACAGACGCGATAATCAGTACCGCACAGATTCCAATCGTTGTTCCAATTTGTAAAGAAATTCTCAAACGACTCGAAACACTGACACGCGTCGGACTCTCATATCTGACACTTGATCGCTCTGTCACCACCATCTCAGGCGGTGAAGCACAGCGTATCCGTCTCTCAACCCAGCTCTCCTCTGGTCTCTCTGATGTCGTCTACATTCTCGACGAACCGTCTATTGGACTCCACCCAAAAGATACTGAAGAGTTGATTGATACGCTCCGAGCATTGCAAAAAAATGGCAACACAGTGATTGTTGTAGAGCACGATAACGCGATGATTGAAGCAGCGGACTATGTGATTGATATGGGGCCAGGTGCTGGTACACGCGGTGGTGAGGTGATGGCTGTGGGTACACCAGAACAGATCAAGAAAAACAAAAAATCATTGACTGGACAATACCTCGCAAACAAAGAAGAAATCGAAACACCAAAAAAATATCGCAAAGGCAGTGGGAAGTTTCTCACTATCAAAGGTGCGAAAGCATTTAACCTCAAAAATGTTGATGTCTCTCTCCCACTCGGAACACTGCTCTGTGTCACTGGTGTCTCTGGATCTGGTAAATCTACACTCATCTCAGATGTACTGAGTAAATCACTCCACAAACAGCTCTACCGCGCCAAAGCAGAACCGGGTGCACACGACTCGATTGAGGGAACAAACAATATTGATAAAGTCATCACGATTGACCAAAAACCAATCGGTCGTACACCCCGCAGTAACCCTGCGACATATACTGGTGTATTCACTGCCATTCGTGATCTCTTTACCGAGGTACCAGAGGCCAAGATGCGTGGACTCAACGCCGGTATGTTTAGTTTCAACGTCAAAGGTGGTGGGCGCTGTGAAGCATGTGCTGGTGATGGATCGATCCGCATCCCAATGCAGTTTCTCTCTGATGTCTATATGGAGTGTGGCGAATGCAACGGTAAACGCTATACCCGCGAAGCACTCGAGGTAAAACTCAAAGACAAAACCATCGCCGATGTCCTCGCGATGACGATTGAGGATGCGGTCCGTTTTTTCTCAGACGTTCCTACCATTCGTGAAAAATTAAGCGTGTTGCAAGATGTTGGTCTGGGATACATCCAACTCGGTCAAAGTGCAACGACACTCAGTGGTGGTGAGGCACAACGAATTAAACTCGCAACAGAGCTCTCTCGCCGACAGACTGGCAAGACACTTTACATTCTCGACGAGCCGACTACCGGTTTACACTTTGATGATATCAAACGTTTACTCCTCGTTCTCAACAAACTCGTCGATAAAGGCAACACAGTACTGATGATCGAACACAATATCGACGTCGTCAAATGCAGTGACTGGGTGATCGATATGGGGCCTGGTGGCGGCAAGCACGGTGGACTCGTGGTAGCAGAGGGAACTCCAAAAGATGTAGCAAAAGTGAAAGGGAGTGCGACAGCGAAGTATTTGAAAGAAGTGTTGAAGTAATAGAAAAACTTACACTGTTTTTATTTTACCTAAGTTTTTAAGGTAATACAAATATACTATTGCATAGACAGTAGTATTTTTGTATTATTACTCTATAATCTATACAAAATAATTTTATGGACGAAAGAATGCGGCACATAGGCGACCCAACCAGACAACCTGATGAAAAAAAGTCAATACCAGAAATATACAGACTTACAGAATCCGGCGCGTCAGATAATGAAATCGCCCTGTACCTTTTCCGTGAATTCAACGCACATCATGATGGTGGACAAATCGCTGTTCTCGCATTTTTAGAACTCCAACGACGTCTTCCTAGTAATCAACCCATTTTTGAAATGTTAGCGCGTGATCCATCTCAAATAGGACAGGTCGCTCAGGAGATTCTTACGAATGGACAACTAGAGTGGTGGGAACTAGAAACGCGACTTAGTTCTAGAGAAAGAGCGCGATACACTACAAAAATAAGAGAGACTTACGAAGGAATTGGCTCATTTCTTAATGACTTATACGAATACGCAAAGAGAGAGAAAATGGCTAAACCAGAAATACTTGAATCTATTCATAGATTTACCTCTTATGCACATACAAAAGATGTAGCAATAGGCAGTAACCGACACAAAAGAGGGGCGGTAGTAGAGGAGTATATAGTACAAAGTTATACTTTCGGAGTTAATGAACCAGCATATGCAGAGACCTTGGGGCCTCATGAAATTTTGAGATTACGCGCTTTGCAGAGCCCACGAATGGCCTTACTTGGTTCATATTTTACTCACTCAGCACGTGAATTTGCCACATTTTGTAAAAAAATAAATCAACGCACAGAGCCTATAGTGATTGATAAAGATCCAGAGTGTGTTGCGGCGATAAACCAACACACACATGAAAACGGACTGGCTGTTGCACAAATGGACGCCTTAGCTCTAGAAAATATGAGTGAAATGGACACACTTTTCACCAATCATTTGTTTCACTTTCTACTACAAAATAAGGGTGATAGTACAACAAGAGATGTACTTTTACGATTTTTTAAGAATGCATATGCTGCATTAAATGAAAGCGGATCATTGGTAGTTGTGGAACAGCCATTTGGTTTTGATGACATTGGAGGTTACAGAGCGTTTCAATCATTTGTTATACGCATAGCAGAAGAATGTGGTTTCAAACCAGAAAAGAGAACAAATTCTGGAAACTACGGCTTTCCATTCAGAATGAATGTAGTGCAACCACCGGACACAAACACGGGTGTGCAACTGAATCAATATGGTTTTGCAGAATATGGTGATAAATTACTAATGACAGACTCAGAAAATAATCTATACACAAGATTTTCAAAGCAAAAATAAACTATAAAAAACCACCTCGTATTATACGGCGTGGTTTTTTGTTTAAACTGTTTTACGCCCCCATAATCGCGCGGAACTCCTCCTGCTCCACCGTCTCAACCTCAAGCAGTCGTTTGACCAGTGCATCCATCTGTGCACGGTGTGCCACGATCGTTTCTTTGGCACGAGTGAGTGCTTCATCGAGTACGAGACGAATCTCTTCATCAATCACCTCGGCTGTTTTTTCACTATAGTTTTTCTTGTCATGGATTTCCTGTGCGAGGAAGATGAACTCTTCGTTTTCACCATACTGACGTGGTCCAAGTTTGTCACTCATACCATACATCTTGACCATCTTGGTCGCCAGCTGTGTTGCTTTTTTGAGATCACTACTTGGACCAGTAGAAAGCTGATCATCTCCATAGATGAGTTTCTCAGTCACATACCCACCCATGATCATCGCCATTTGATCTTTCATCTGTGCAATCGTCGTGTAGCGCACATCACCCTCTGGCATCGATAATGTATATCCACCCGCACGACCACGACCAATGATACTCACCTTTCGTACCGCATCAGCATGTTTCATAAAGTGACCAACAATCGCATGCCCCGCCTCGTGATACGCTGTCATCTCACGTTCTTTGTCTGTCATCACACGAGATTTTTTGGCTGGACCAATCAGCACTTTCTCAATACTCTCCAAAATCATATCCTGAGTTACCTCTGTCTTTTCTTGACGTACAGCCAAAATTGAGGCTTCATTGAGCAGGTTTTCAAGATCAGCTCCTGCCATCCCAGGAGTCCGCTCTGCTACTTTTCGTAGATCCACATCTGCTGCCATTGGCTTGCCTTTGGCATGTACTTTGAGAATCTCTTCGCGCTCAGCGATATCTGGCATATCAATCACCACCTGGCGATCAAAACGACCCGGACGAAGCAATGCCTGATCCAACACATCTGGTCGGTTGGTTGCAGCCATGATAATCACCCCTGCATTTGGCTCAAACCCATCCATTTCAACGAGGATCTGGTTGAGTGTCTGCTCACGCTCATCATGTCCACCACCGAGCCCTGCACCACGTTTGCGTCCTACAGCATCAATCTCATCGATAAAAATAATAGCTGGTGCTGCTTTTTTGGCTTTGTTAAAGAGATCACGAACACGTGACGCACCCACACCGACAAACATCTCCACAAATTCAGATCCACTCATGTGAAAAAATGGTACCCCAGCCTCACCTGCGACCGCCTTTGCCAGGAGTGTTTTACCTGTTCCAGGGCTTCCCATCAAGAGAACGCCTTTTGGAATCTTGGCACCCATATCTGAATATTTTTTTGGACGTTTGAGAAAATCTACGATTTCTACCAGCTCTTCCTTGGCCTCACGAGCACCTGCGACATCAGCAAATGTCTTGATTTGAGGATTTTTTTCCTCTGGTTTCATCACTTTGGCACTACTTTGTCCAAATCCCATCGCTTTGTTGTTCATCCCAGAAACCTGGCGAGTCATGAAGTACAAAATACCTCCAAGCAACAAAAACGGAAACAGATATGGAGCCAACGCTTTGAACCAATACAATGCCCCACTTTCTTCTTTGATACGAATATCGACAGCTGCCAGCTTTTCTGGTGCCACATTATATGGCTGTACAAACTCAGAAAATGACTGTCCAACCTCTTTTTTGACCTCTTGTTTTTTGGCACCATCTTCGATAAGGGTTGCGGTGACGGTATCTCCTGTAACGTCAATACTTTTGACTTTTCCTTCATTGATCAGGGTCACCAATCCAGAAATACCAATCTCCTCAGCTTTTTCAGCATGACTCGAGGCATAACTCATGACAGAAGCAACCAAAAAAAGAACGACGAAAATGGCAATAAAATTCTTCAAAAATGAGGGCATATGCAATATATATAAGTATAGGTTACTATACTGTTTTTCACGTTAATTGTCAATTGGCTCTACACAATACAAAAGAGAGAGAAATGCCAAATTACTAATTACTAATTTCTAACTAGAATTGTAATCTCAATATTAAATTTAATCTTTTAGTCTTCCAATCTTCTCATCCGTACCAATTCCACCACCTCCACTTTCCCCACCATTCTTTCTATGTTACAATAGAGTCACTTTTTTCTTTTATGCGCAAACCAAAACAACTTCCTATCGAAACTGTCGCTACCACCGAGCTTTCTCGTGGTATTCTCGCGATCATCTACCTCGTCACAACTGCTATTATCACCCTCTCATTTTTTGACGCAGCTGGTGCATTTGGCACCATGCTCAATGAGTACGTCCTCTCTACATTGTTTGGTGGTATGCGGTTTGCAACACCACTTATTTTTGTTGTCCTTGCCTACTTTGTCATACGCGATGAAGTATACAACTATCGTGCAACACATACGATTGGTGGTGTCCTGTTTTTTATTGCGACATCAAGCATGCTCCACATGCATATAGAGCCTACATATATGTGGAGCGAGGCACTTTTGGGAAATGGTGGTGGTATGATTGGTATGTTTGCATGGGTAATGCAAAATTACCTTGGTAATCTTGCGGGATTTCTCGTACTTTTTGCGCTTCTCCTCATCTCACTCCTTCTTCTGTTTAATACACTTCTGACACACCTAATATTACTTCACCATAAATTTTTTGAAGGTCTCGGCAGTATTGGCACACAATTTATCGCTATCATTCGACGCGTCTTTGAACGACCCAAACAATATGATAGTTCATGGATGAACGACGAAAACAATGACGAAGAAGACACGCTTGAAAAAAAGAGGTCATTTTTTGCACGCAAGATTCAGGACGAAGAAGAAACTGAAGAGTCTGAGGACGCTGAGGATGATGAAGAAACTAATGACGCTGAAGAAAATGAAGATGAGGAGACACAAGAACCAGAATCAACTCTCGAAGAACCAACCAGTAACGAGGTGCAGTATTTGCAAAATGTGATTATCAAGCAAGTACCACCAATGACCTTTTTGACAGAAAACAAAACCAAACCATCTATCGGTGATGCCAAAGCCTCCCAGCAAACAATCAAAGACACATTTTCTGATTTCCGTATCGACGTCGACATGGGCGAAGTGCGGGTCGGACCAACGGTCACTCAGTTTACCTTTAAACCACAAAAAGGAGTAAAACTGACACGCATTACATCTCTTAATAACAATATTGCACTCGCACTTGCAGCTCATCCTATCCGTATCGAAGCGCCAATCCCAGGAACATCACTCGTAGGTATCGAGGTGCCAAATCTCAAAGCTGCACAAGTGACGATGAAAGAATTGCTTGAAAGTAAAGAATTTAAAACTCGTCCACACAACTTAATGGCAGTGCTCGGAAAAGATGTATCAGGTAAAGTCTGGCTCGCAGACCTCCCACGCATGCCCCACCTCCTCATCGCTGGTACGACTGGTTCTGGAAAAACTGTCTGTGTCAACACACTCATCATGGGACTCCTCTACCAAAATACTGCAGAAACATTACGCTTTATTATGGTAGATCCAAAACGTGTAGAACTCACGATGTACAATGGTATACCACACCTCCTTACTCCTGTGATTACCAACGTACACCAAACCATCAACGCACTCAAATGGGCAATTGGTGAAATGGATCGACGTTTTGAGCTACTTTCCCAAGTTGGCAACCGTGATATTGCGAGTTACAACAGCGCACATCCAGATAAAAAATTACCGCACATTGTCTTTATCATTGATGAGCTCGCAGATCTGATGCAAACAGCAGGCAACGACATAGAAGCAGGTATTATCCGCCTCGCACAGATGGCTCGCGCGATCGGTATTCACCTCGTCGTCGCGACACAGCGCCCCAGTGTCGATGTTATTACTGGCTTGATGAAAGCCAACATCCCCGCCCGTATCGCCTTCTCTGTCGCATCTATCACTGACTCTCGCACCATTTTGGATGAACCAGGTGCAGAAAAACTTCTCGGTCGTGGTGATATGTTGCTCTCCACCGCAGAGCTTGGCAAACCAGTCCGCATCCAAGGTGCATACATCTCAGAAAAAGAAGTCAAAAGTGTCATCGAATATCTCAAAGGAGATGATGAACCACACTATGATACATCGATTGTGGAAAAACCAAATGGCGCCAAAGGTGGTACTGCCAATATGTTTGGTGGTCCAAGCGATGATCAAGATCCTATGTTTGAAGAAGCAAAACGAATCGTCGTCGAATCGGGCAAAGCCAGCGCGTCTCTCCTCCAACGCCGTCTACGTCTCGGATACGCTCGTGCAGCACGCGTACTCGATGAGCTTGAAGAAGCAGGGATTATCGGCCCAGCAGACGGTGCCAAACCACGTGACATATTGATCAAAAAAAGCCAACTCGAAGACACATCTATGCAAAGTGGTGGACACCTCAATGTCTTTGATACGCCACCGACAGACATCTTGGACGAACCAGCGTCGGACGATGACGAAGAATCAAACACAGATGACGATGATACAGCTGTTCCGGATGATATTGAAAATGAGAAACCTACGTTTCGATATTGACACACGTGTCATTCCCGCGCAGGCGGGAATCTAGAACGTACCACAAGCACAAGATCCCCGATCAACCTCCGCTGCGGCGGAGTGTTGTCGAGGATGACACACCAATGCAACCACTATGTCCGCTTTCTTCACAAAAAAAACACTCGCACCCACCAAACGGGTGTGTTTGCGTTTACGTGAAGCACGTGAAGCAAAAAAAATGTCGCTTTCATTGTTGGCAGAAAAAACAAAAATTGACGTCAAATATCTCAGAGCACTTGAAGCGTGTGAATTTGATCAACTCCCCGCTGGCATTGTCTATCAAAAAAACTATGTCAAAAAATACATTGAGGCACTTGGGATGGATCCAAAAGATTATATCGCTCAATTTATCGATGATGAATTTGACCACGCAGAACCAAACACACGCGTTCACCCAATACGACACATAAAAACAATCTGGTTTAGCTCAGTACCTATATATATCAACATACTTATCGGTAGCAGTATCAGTCTCTTACTTCTTGGTTATATAGGATTACAAGTTCGTACCATCCTCCAACCACCCACACTATTTATTTCTTCTCCCCAAAATGGAGTTGTAATCAACGAACAATCTATAGCGGTCTCTGGAGAAACTGAACCAAACACAACCGTCCTGCTCAATGGTACAGAAATAAAAAACAGCGAACGAGGTACATTTGATGAAACGATTGATCTCAGGCCTGGGCTCAACACCATCACGATCACGGTGCAAAAAAAACACGGAAAAATGACTACAGAAACACGCTACGTCGTGAGGAAAGAGATGGGAGAGTGAAAAATTAACCTAATTGACCTAATTATTCTAAAGATAGTTAGACTAAGTCCTGGGTTAGAACAATTAATATAATTAGAATAATTTCCACGCTCTTGACACCAAAAACCAGCCGTCGTACAGTATAGCTACTTTACACTAATAAACCTATATAATTATATGGCAGACGATGCAAAAATGAGAATTAAAGCAGCTCAAACGGCGATTGATCAAATCAAAGAAAAATACGGTGATGGTGCCATCATGAAATTTGGTGAAGCCAAAAATTCACAGGTTGATGTTGTCCCTACTGGCTCGATTTCACTCGATATTGCTCTAGGCGTCGGTGGTGTCCCACGCGGTCGTATTATTGAAATTTTTGGAGCAGAAGCGAGTGGAAAAACAACTATCGCTCAACACATCGTCGCAGAGGTCCAAAAACTGGGCGGCCTCGCTGCCTTTGTCGATGCAGAACACGCACTTGATCCTGACTATGCTCGCAAAATCGGCGTAGACGTCGACAACCTCCTCATCTCTCAACCAGATACGGGAGAACAAGCACTTGAAATCGTTGAAACACTCGTCCGTAGCAACGCAGTAGACGTTGTGGTCATCGATTCTGTCGCTGCTTTGGTACCAAAAGCAGAAATCGAGGGTGAGATGGGAGAGTCCCATATGGGCCTCCAAGCTCGTTTGATGAGTCAAGCGTTGCGTAAACTCACTGGTATCGTCAGCAAGACAAAAACAGTGGTGATCTTTATCAACCAAACACGTCTCAAAATCGGCGTCTTCTTTGGCAACCCTGAAACCACAACCGGTGGTACAGCACTCAAATTTTATTCCTCTGTTCGTCTCGAAGTACGCCGCGCAGCACAGATCAAACAAGGTGAAAAAATCATTGGCTCTCGTGCCAAAGTAAAAGTGGTCAAAAACAAAGTCTCGGCACCATTCCGCACTACTGAATTTGATATCATGTATAATGAAGGTATCTCTGTATCAGGCGACATTCTCGATACAGGCGTACTTCACAAAATTATTACCAAAAGTGGCAACACCTTTAGTTTTGGTAAAGAAAAACTGGGTGTCGGTCGTGAAAATGCAAAACAGTTCCTCCGAGAACATCCAGAAATGATCAAGCAAATCAACGAAAAAATCTGGGAGTCAGTCAAAGCGGGTGAAGCTCCTGAAGAAGAAAAAGGAAATCCAGATGAGGACAGTGAAACCGAGGAGACCTAAACACAACACACGACTCATATACCACGACTCAACCCTGCGCCACATCGTGCAGGGTTTATATATCGAGCGGACTGGTGATTTGACTGCTATACAAAAAACCACTCATCAAAAGAGTGGTTTTTAAACACATTACTCTCATTCAAACAACTTCGCCACCTTTGTCCCAGTATAATAATACCGCAGTAATTCTTTCCAACCGAGCCCTTCTTTGTCAGCACGAGCAGCAGCATCCAGCTGACTCATCCCAACTCCGTGCCCAAACAGTTTCTTTCCTTTGTCATAGTTGGCGACCACTGGTACGAGCCATGGTTTCTCTGTCCCACCCCAGACACTCTTCCAACTTTTTGTTTTTCCATTGGTGTTGGCAAAATATGGTGTGATCACAGGCACTTTATCATATGTCACTACATATCCACGCACAGACTCAGCTGCTTGCACAAACCGTGGCATGAGCAATTCGCTATTGTACCCAAGATACAGCTGATCTCCTGTCGTCGCAACAACATCAAAAATACCATACTTATCCGTCTGCATAATCGCATAAGCATATGACACCTGTGCGACAGACTGAGCTTTGAGATATTCCATTGGTGAACCATTACTATTCTCACTAATTCCTTTGGCATAATCAGACAACAGAAGATCATTGACCACCCAAACATCATCACTTTTTTGACCTTTTCTCATTTCCAATTTTCCTCGATATGCATTAAAGTTTTTAGGGCCTTTCCAACTCACCAACCGTTCATAACTCTCAATGGTGTACACCGCACTGTCATTTGTTTTTGGAATAAGTTCAAGAGATTCACTTCCATGGTATCGCTTTACGCCAATACGAGCGGTGTAGCTCCCAGCATTATGATACAACTTGATGGACTTACCCGGCGCAAGAGTGGCCACATCAATACCATCGACAACTACACGATATGTATCTGACACACGGACTCGCACAGTCTCTTTGACAACAAAAAGGCCTACTCGAATCCATGGTTCATCAATCAAAGAGATATGTTCCTCATCAACAGAAGTGGTATCTTCTATCATTTCCTCAATAGTATCATCAGGAAGTCTCACTACTCTATACGATGACGGTGCATCTGTACTCACTATGACTGGAAGTTTGGTCTCGCCTACAACCACCCCTTTGACAACCAAACGAAATGTCAATGTATATGTGCCCTGCTTTGGTGGTGTCCGAAAGACAAACTTCTGACGCAAAAAACCACCGACTTCAGTGGATTTTGTCTGAGTAGCGATCACTGTCTTACTCTCCCAGCTCGTATCTGCAAACAACGACGGATCATCAGCTGAAACTTGCAGTACTGTATCTCCCCATGATTCCGCCCCCACATTCCTGTATGCCAATGTAAATGGTATAGTTTCACCTCCAGCAGCTGTAATTTTTGACCGTGTCATAAACGACTTCTTGGCCAAAAGTGCAGGCACGGTGTTACTTGAGGAGGACGTATCACCTTCCTCTGTCACTGTATGTGTAGGAGACACGACCAGCTTGAGAAAAAAATACCCACCCTCAAGCCAACTATAATTCTCTGCAGCGAGATAAAACTCTTCTGTATATTCACCTGCAATAGTGGGTGCTCTCAAAACAACGGTAAGCTCTGCCACCTCTCCGGGTTTGGTAGTCTTTGTAATCGCATTGGTCTGTTTTTTGCTCTTCCACGTACTATCTGCAAAAACAGACGATCGATCCCGTGGCTCCATCGTATACGCTGAGATATAGCGCGCGCCACTTGCATTCCAAGTCTGAGTACCAGTATTCCTAAACTTGATAGTGATCGTACGCGTCTCCCCAGCCTCCATCTCAATAGGATCAGGAATAGATTGGGAGATATATTTGGCACTATACCCTGCTGCATCTTTGATTGTTGGTTTTGGATCAGCTGCATGAACAGTCAAAGGAACAAAAAACAAGGACCAAAGAACAAGGAACAAGGAACATGTAACGAGAAAAAAGAGGTGTGATACATGATACGTGGTACGTGTATGTAACATAGAGTATCAGTATATCACATTTTTACCTCCACCGAAAGTTGTTTTCATCACCAGAAGCAGGTATACTACACTCGTATTTTCGCAGCTTCATCCCATCAAAGCTTCTATGTCCACCAACCGCGCTATCGCCCATAATACTGCTATCCAAATGATCGGCAAAGCCATCTCAACCATGCTTGGTCTTGTCGCCATGGCGATGTTGATGCGATATCTTCCGACCGAGCAGTTTGGATGGTACGTCACCACTATTGGATTTTTGGGATTTGTCGGTATTTTGATTGATTTTGGACTTATTCCTGTCACCGCACAAATGCTCAGCGCACAACCAGAACGAAAACAAGAGCTTGTCAGTAATCTACTCGGTCTTCGCATAACAACTGCAGGGTTCTTTCTGCTCCTGACACCACTTATTTCCTTTTTACTTCCCTATCCAACGGAAGTACACATTGCTATTGCCATTTCGTGTATCTCTTTTTTTTGTATTAGCGTCAATCAAATCTTTACTGGATATTTTCAAACCAAGATGCAAATGATTGTACCTGTGATTGGTGAATTTGTCTCGCGAATCACCCTCGTCACAGGACTGGCACTTGGTATATGTTTCTCTACTCCATTTCTTGGCATCATGAGTATCATCACGCTTGCAGGAGTGATGTATACACTCATAATGGGAATTATCTTTTACAAAGACAAGATACTTCACCTTGCCTGGAACATGCCCGTCTGGCGTGAAATCGCTCTCCAGAGCTGGCCTATCACTGTTGCGGTGCTTTTCAATGTTGTATACCTTCGCAGTGATACCGTCATCCTCTCCCTTTTTCGTGATCAAGTGGAGGTAGGAATTTACGGTGCTGCATACCGTGTCATTGACATTATCGCCCAAACCGCGCTGATGATCATGGGTATCATGCTTCCACTCCTCACCAGTGCATATACCAAACGACTCACCAATGAATTTCACGATAGGTTTAGTCAGTCTGTCTCAATTATGGCACTTCTTGGGCTCCCCATGGTCGCCGGACTACTCATGCTAGGTCATCCTATTATCGAATTTATTGGCGGTACACGGTACAACGAGTCAGGTACCATATTACAAATCCTTGCACTCGCATTGCTTGGAATCTTTTTGGGTAGTATCTTTGGACACATGGCAGTCGCCACCAATACCCAGCATAAAACACTCTGGATATATGCCCTTACTGCAGTACTGACACTGACTGGATATTTTGTCATGATTCCTCGATTTGGCATTTATGGTGCTGCATGGATGAGTGTTTTTTCTGAGTGGCTCACTGGAATACTACTATGTCTATCACTGATATACTTTACCAAAGAGCATATCGAATGGACACCTTTGATAAAAATCATCTGCGCAACACTTGGCATGAGTGCAATGATCTACTTTACCCGCCCATACCTTCATATCATCCTCCTTATCCCTCTGGCTATGGCTGTCTATACAGGACTGATCTTACTGCTTCGTGTGGTGAAAAAAGAAACACTACAAGAGCTATTACCACTTCAAAAAACAACACTGTAGATATGTCTATCTCTTGTATTATCCCCTTTTACAACGAGGGAGAACGTCTCAAACGCACTCTTGATATTGTTACTCTTGTTCCCGACATAGATGAGATTATTTGTGTTGACGACGGATCAACTGACGGTGTCCATGAATATATCCGACAATTATTCCCATCCATCATACTCATACGACAAGAGGTAAACCAAGGAAAAGTCGCTGCCATTGCCCAAGGTGTCTATCGTGCGACACACCCCACGCTCTTTTTGCTAGATGCTGATCTAGAGGGACTGAGTACATCAGAACTCTCTCGTACCATTCAAAGATATACCCGTGGCGATATCGATGTATTGATCATGGGACGTCGATCGACCAATTGGTTTGTACGACTCAATCGAGGGGATATTATCTTTTCTGGTCAACGCATTGTCACAAAAGAAGATGTAACCAAAACAATCTCACTCAAACCAAAAGGATATCAACTTGAAATAGCCATGAACAAAGTATTACGACAACAAAAACGTCGTATTGGTGCACTCATGTCAACTGGCATGACCAATACATACAAATACAAAAAATGGGGATATGTCGGTGGCTGGTACAGAGAACTCGCTATGGCGTGGAGTCTGATTCGCTTTGCTGGTATACGTGAATATCTCAGCCAAGTACTCACCTTTGCCAAAACAGAAATTACACTATGACGTATACACTGATTGCCCTATACACATTTCTCTTTGCATACATTACGTGGCGTCGTTTTGAGCACGGACTGTTTTTGTTTTTTCTTCTTCTCCCCACATATTTGATTCGCTTTCCTCTTTTTGGCGTTCCGACGACGTTGCTTGAGGTAATGTTTTGGATATTGTTTGGTGTGTGGGCTTTATCGCGTATCACATACCATATATCACACAGCGAACAAACCAAAGAAAAACTTTTGTTACGCGTTACGCGTTATGTGAAAAATACATACACCAAACAACCGCTTCTTTTTACTTCAATTATTCTCTTTCTCCTTGGTGCCACTATTTCCATATTCACCTCTATTAATATCCGCACAGCACTCGGTGAATGGAAAGCATTTTATGTTGAACCGGTTATTTTATTTCTACTACTCGTTACCACAATAAAAGATAGAGGGCAGAATATAGAAGATAGCGAAACACGTCCCCATCTTCTGTATTCTATACTCTACATTCTAACACCTCTCCTCCTCTGCGGCCTCATCACCTCCCTCCTTGCTATCTACCAACACTTCACTGGTTGGTACGTACCATACGCATTTTGGGAAAATAGAGCGACCTATCGCGTCACCGCATGGTATGGATTTCCAAATGGAGTAGGGTTGTTTCTTGCTCCTTTGGTGCCGTTGGCAATCGGGATGATAATTTCATTCATTCATGAAACAAAAAGCAGCATAATCAAAAGATCATATAATCATATAATCATTACCACAATTTCTTTACTTTATATTCCTTGCTCTATACTCGCTATTCTCTTTGCCAAAAGTACTGGTGCTCTCATTGGTATTGCAGCAAGTATTGGTTTCCTTCTACTGCTATACAAAAAAACACGTTGGCTCACACTCGCTGTTGGTATAGTAGGTATTGTCAGTCTTTTTAGTGTTTCAAGTCTCAAACCCATTCGTGATGAAATATTTTTTCAAGATCGTTCTGGACAAATCCGCCTTGCAATCTATGATGAAACAATACAACTCCTCAAAGATCGACCAATCTTTGGGGCAGGTATCGCATCATACGACGAACGTATTGCCCCATACCATGGACGTGTCAACGGTGAATCAATCGAAATATTTCACCATCCCCATAATATCTTTTTGACCATGTGGGTAAATATAGGGCTGATTGGATTAATTGGTTTTTTGGGAATTATTGTTTGGTGTTTCAAGAGAAGTTACGAAGTGATGATGTTACGAAGTTACGAAGAAAAAACCAATTACCAATTACCCATTACTCATTACTTGCTTACCCCAATGATCGTACTTCTAACAAGCGGCCTCGTTGACTCTCCCTATATCAAAAATGATTTAGCATTTTTATTTTGGGCTATCATCAGTATCATCTATAGCATGTCCTACAAAAAAATAAATTCCTCTCTATGATAGAGTTACTTACCTCCTACATACTCAACGCGCTCACATTTGGCGGGTATACCACCTTTTTTCTTTTGACATTTCTCGACAGCACCATCATCCCACTCCCAAATGAAACATTTATGCCATTTGTCGGTGCACTGATACAACGTGGTGAGTTTACCTGGTACGCTATCCTGGTACTCAGTAGTATTGGTGCGATACTGGGGTCTCTCACTTCTTATGCGATTGGATACTACGGTACCGAACCCTTTGTCAAAAGATATGGGAAATATTTTTTCATCACCATAAAAGATATTGAAAAAACACATCTCTTTTTCAAAAAACATGGTGAAATAACCATCCTCATCGCTCGTTTCATTCCGGTAGTACGACAATTCAGCTCTCTCCCTGCCGGTGCTGCAAAAATGAATATCTGGAAATTTTGTCTCTACACTGGACTCGGCTCTCTTATTTGGAACACACTTATTCTCTTTGCAGGATACAGCACCAGTAAATATGCTTTGATACTCTCACAGAGTATGCCGTATATAGAAAAAAGTATGTACATAGGAGCGATTATTGCAATAAGTATTTGGTTTATCCAATACATAAAACACAAAACAATATAAACAAAAAACCCACCCTCCAGTTCCCCCTCCCACTCATATCAATATGTTTGATACGAATGGCAGTGGCTGGAAGGTGAGTTCTCAAACCACCCCTCAATACAAACGGATTCAATCCCGTGGAGGAACACCAGACATTAACCCATCACGGATCTTGTCGATTTCTGCAATAATGTGTGCAGCTCCAACAGGATCAATCCGAGAAAATGCCGATGTCCACTCTTCAGCGCGATTAATGGTCATTGGAATGTACCCTGTACCAACGCCGCTCAGTGCAGATTTGTGTGTGCCAAGCTCATGGGCAGCTTGCTCCAGAGTCCACCCCCGGATAGTTTTCCAACGATGTATGAGTTGTACTACTCGTTGCTGACGTGGCAACAGCCATACTTTATCCTCTTCGTGGACAGAATTCTTGCGCATCACACCCCTTCGAACAGCTGCGGGTCCAGACACAGGCGCAACAGGTACCGGCACAGCAACCTCGGGGGCAGTCGGTGCCGGTGACGAAATCACATGTTGGATAATCGCCGGTGTAGGATTTGCACCCTGCAAAGAAAACCCACCGTACTCAACCAAGAACCCAGCGTCTTTCAGGTCACCCAACATCTTACTGAGCACAGATGTCGCTGCCTCCAGATCTTCGATGCGAACCACGACAACCACCTGAACCTTCTGGAGCGTTTTATGCGCCATGACTCTACCTCTTGTGTTTGAAACCAGGGACCATCCCCAGCCTTCATACTAGTCACAAAATATATGAATAGTATGAAAGTGAGGATGGTGTTTGTTTTGATTGGAATGACCATACGAACTTTCACCTTCCAGTTCCCCCTCCCACTCATATCAATATGTTTGATACGAATGGCAGTGGCTGGAAGGTGAGTTCCGATTCCACTCCGATGCACGAAGGATTACCCGACACCAAGAAGGATAGCGTTCGAATGCTTTGCAGCACGCGCCTGCTTGCCGTCATCTTGTCGTACAATCCATCTGTCTTTTTCGAGACAGTAGGCACTCATGACGATGCCATTGTCTACGAAGTACAGACGTATAACTGCCCTACCAAACTGCATTTCTCCTCCATGCTCCTTGGTGAGCATGTCAAACGTCGTGCGGTTTGCTGGGGCAATCCCCAAGCGAGTGAAGGCCTGTGAAGGCCTTTCCTCAGCTTCAATGACACGCGAATGAAGGCGAACCGTAACGCCACTACTCAGCGTGAACACATCTTGTTTTTTTCTGCTCATTTTTTTCCTTTGAAAGAATAACCAGGGACCATCCCCAGCCTTCATACTAGTCACAAAATATATGAATAGTATGAAAGTGGAGATGGTGTTTGTATATGAATTGTAATGTGCTTTCCTCTTTTGTGAGGATGAGATACTATATCGTACTGATACATTTTTATCAATAATCCTTATATATACAAATTTTATAAATACCATAAATATGCATAATTTTAGCTTTGTATAGCAAAATATTTATACACACAAATAATATAAAATATTTTTGACAAAAATAATATTATATGCTATACTCCCTCTACTATGTTCCCCATACAAACCATTTTGAGCTATTTTTCCTTTACCCATCAGGAAGCTGAGATCTACCTCGCATCCCTCACGCTCGGACGAGCGAGCCTGACAGAACTAGCCAAAAAAGTCGACAAACAACGCTCTGCTGTCTATTTTCATATCAAAAACCTTGTAAAAAAGGGGTTTCTTTTTGAGCACAAGCAAGGCAATAAGCTCCTCTTTAGCCCAATATCACCAAGCGAACTCTCAAATGAATTCAGTCGACGAGTAGAGACATTTCAAACACACGTACCAAACCTCGAAGCACTCAAGCAGATCGAGACAGACACACCCGCCATCACAGTACTCGAATCAAAAACCGGATACCTCAAAATTTACGAAGAAATTGCAGCGCTCCCGCCCAAAAGTATGTTTCGTGTCCTCGAAGGACGCACAGCACTCGCACATGAGCTCACCCTCTTTAGCAAAGAACAATGGGGTACTTTTTTTTCTACTATTGTTGACAAAAAAATTGAAACAAAAGGATTGTTTACTCACGCATGTAGACGTATTCCACAAATGACATTCGACAAGGAAACACACCAAAAACTTACCAAACGTATTTGGCACATGCGATTTATAGATGAAACAGTATTCCCGTTTGAAGACCTGATTATGATTTATGGCAATACTATTGCATTTATGTTTCCGCAATCACGCCTAACAGTTAAAATAGTACACCGCGATATCGCACGACTTATGACACTCTTATTTGATACTGTCTATCTTACTGGTGTGCCAGATAACACACCGTGGTAACATATACCATAATGTACCAAATATACATAATATGCTACACTTAACCCATATTATAATTTCAAAAAATATATGAAATATCGATTCCTCCTACCATATGCAGTTGCTAGCCTATGTATAACTATAAACTCCATACCAACTACAGCACTCGCGACAATTGATCCAAGTGTAAAAATAGACATGAAAAAAACTATCCAAGAAATATATCAAGCTTCATCAATTACTGCAGATACAGTCATCCAACAACAATCTATATCACCAAAATACGAATATGTGCCAAGTACAAACGATACAGATGGCACGTATGATCTCTTTAACTACACTTATAAAAAAACGGGAAATAAAAAAAATAATATAACCTATACCCTACACACAGAAAAAGATGCCAAAACAGATGCTTCACACATAGCAGCATCTATCACAACAAAAACAGATACAGGAGAGAACACTGAAATTGAACTAGAAGCACGATTAGTCACAGATGATATATACCTAAACATTAAAAAACTAGATTTTACAAGCACTGGATCATCTGCACAGGAGACAGTCACCTACTCAGATCTACTAGATAGCTTTATCAACCAATGGATCCATATACCAATCTCAACCGCTATCAAACGGTCAGACACATCTTTGCAACAAAAAGGAATTGGTGGACTAATCAAAGAAGACCTTACAAGTGATCAAAAAATTGCCCTACTACACACACTTCTTGATTCCAAAGCAATCATAGTAAAACAAATACCAGACAGCAAAACTACTGCAACCCATATACATATCACGATTGTAAAAAAACACATACCAACACTTATCAACAACATAAGCCCAATTCTGGGCGAACCAACTCTCACAGGTGCAGAAAAAAAAGCCCTCCGCAAAGCATTGCTCAAATTTAAACCACCAACAATAGATCTATGGATCAACACAGATACACACTTACCTGAAAAAATGATTGTACAAGGTACATGGAACTCACTAAAACAAAACACATACTCAAACCGCCTCAGTGGCTCCCGTGGTACATACACCATAGAAACAGTGTGGAGTAATTGGGGAAACAAGATCACCATTACACCTCCAAGTTCTTCTAAGACATTTGAACAAATACTCAATCAATTATTTACAAGCGACAATACGACACAAAACACAGCAAGCCTCGATGCACAACGCATTACTGATATACGACAGGTCCAAACTGCATTAGAGCTATACTATGCAGACCAATCACATTATCCAGCTGCAACACAACCAATCGTACTTGGAAAATCGTCTACAATATGTCTCAATAAGACAGGATTTAGTGCATACGGATGCACAGCACCATACATGTCCATTGTCCCAAGTGATCCAGGCACATACACATATATATATCAATCATCTGGCGGGGCCGAATATACACTCACAGCAATACTCGATGACAATCTGGGTAACCTCAATGCAGGTGTTATCACCGCTACACCAAATGGCCTACGAAACTAAATAAATATCAAAACATCCTTTACAGGGATGTTTTATGTTACCGCAAAAAAAATACATATTATGTTCTTTGCCAAAATATGCTATACTACATATATATTACATCTCTATGCGCCACGCACCCCAATCATCCAAAGTCAACTTTCTCTCCGTACGATCATTTTTCTTTTTTGCACTGATCGTGCTATTTGGCATTAGCATATTGTACATTTTTCAACCCTTTATATACCCACTGTTTTGGGCAGCAGTAATTGCTACTATTTTTCATCCTGTGTACGCATATGTAGCCAAACACTCAAAACTCCCAAGTGTCAGCTCAGCACTCACACTTATTTTAGTAGTTGCAACGTTATTTATTCCACTCCTTGGTATATCTATTTTGGTCGTCCAACAATCTCTCAACCTCTACACCATCGTCGCGCAAAGTGGATACCAATTTTCTGTCGGTGACGCTACTGGCTGGATCGCGCAAACCCCTTTGGCACCATACCACACCATGATCGTGGATCAATTTCAAGCACACGCAGGAGACATAGCAAAAAACGTGACATCATTTATCATTCAAAACTTTACAACCATCACACAAGTATCTGCGACATTCATATTTCAGTTTTGTATCATGATGTACTCGCTCTATTATTTTCTCAAAGATGGTGAAAGAATTGTACAACGCATTGTCCACCTCTCTCCACTTGGAGATACCTACGAGCAACTCCTCTTTACCAAATTTATCTCCACATCACGTGCAACACTCAAAAGCACACTCATAATTGGTGGTGTCCAAGGCACACTTGGTGGACTACTCTTTTTCTTTACTGGTATTCCCGCACCGATTGTCTGGGGGATCGTCATGATAGCTTTTTCTATTATCCCTGGACTAGGTTCATTTGTAGTATGGTTTCCTACAGCCCTCATAGTACTCCTAATGGGAAACATACAGACAGGAATTATACTGCTTATCGGTGGATCTATCATTAGTATGGTCGACAACCTCCTGCGTCCACCGCTCTTGGGCCGTGACACACAGTTGCACCCACTTGTCGTCCTCCTCTCAACACTTGGTGGTATTTTCCTTTTTGGTGTCTCTGGATTCATCATTGGCCCAGTCCTGGCAGCGCTCTTTATCGCCGTTATTGATATGTACGACCACTACTATAAAGATGAACTTACACACAACAAAAACTAATACTTACTTTATCTTGGAGGAGATATGAGACACCACACTTCTTACACACTCACGTTGCTCGTATTGCTCGTGAGTGTTTTTTATTTTATTCAAAATGCTCGTGCTACCTCGAGTGATATCCACATCAACGAGATCGCCGCATTTGAATCTACTGGAAATGAATGGATTGAAATTGTAAATAATGGATCTGAACCGATAGAACTCACAGGCTGGAAATTTGTCGAAGCAGGGGTCAATCACGGACTTACTCTCGCACAAGGATCTGATATGGTTCTTGGACCAGACGAATATGCAATTATTACCCAAGATGCCACGGTATTTGTTGCTGCATACCCAAATGTCACGGTACGTATTTTTGATAGTTCTTGGGGTACACTCAACGAAAGTGGTGAACTCATTGGACTTCGTGACGCAAATGGAAACATGGTTGAAGAGTTTACATATGTTAGTGCACCTGATTTTTCACTCGAACGAAAAGAAAATATATCAGACTACACAGCATCAAACTGGATACAGCACCCAAATGGACAGACTGCCGGCACAGAGAACTACTGGACGACCAATGAACCAACCGAACCTATTGATACTGCTCCTGTTTCTATTATCACCGCGCCAAACTCTGGATCGATCAATGTACCAATCTCGTTTGACGGCAGCGCTTCCACTGATGACATAGGTGTCGTCACATATACCTGGGACTTTGGCGACGGAACCACAGAGAACTTAGCCACAGTACAGCACACATATACGACAGCTAGTACATATACCGTTACACTCACTGTCTCAGACCTCGCACTCCAAACACACACGACGAGTCACGCTATTACTATCACAGACACAAGCACGACAACACCGCCTACTGGTTTGGCAACAGATATTCGTATCAATGAAATTGTCTCTGATCCACAAACAGAAGATGAGTGGATAGAACTCTACAATACCAGTGCAAGCAATGTCTCACTAGTTGGATGCACGCTTTTAGACGGAGTAGGTACAATTGCAACACTGACAGAGAACGTGTCAGCAAATGAATTTATCGTATACGAACTAACTAGTGCAAAACTCAACAATGCTGGTGACATAGTACAACTCAGCTGTAATAACATTATTATCGACTCAGTATCCTATGGTACTTGGGATGACGGAGATACAAGCAACAACGCACCCACACCAACCAAAGGAGAAAGTATTATCCGTTTTCCAAATGGGACTGATTCAAATAACGACTCAATAGATTGGACCAAAACAACAACTATAACGAAACAAGCACCTAATACACAAACAAATGTATCTTCCAACGCAAGTACATCAACCTCTCAACAGGGTGGTGGAAGCAGTGCCCCAACACCACCTCCCACGTTTGCCCCAAGCACACTCATCATCAATGAATTTGTCAGTGACCCAGGAGATGAAGGAGTTGAATTTATTGAACTCTACAATCGCACAGCTACAGCCATTGATCTCACACGTTGGTATATAGAAGATGGGAGCGAAGCAAAAACTGCACTTACTGGTACTATCAATGGATTTGGATATATCGTCATTGAGTCACCAAAAGGACAACTCAATAACGCAGGTGATCAAATTACCCTCTATGACCCATCAGACAGAGAAATAGACCGTGTCACCTATGGCACGTGGGATGATGGAAACACAAGTGACAACGCACCAGCACCAAACGATCCATACAGTCTCGCCCGCAAAACCAATGGTCAAGATGCAGATAACGATCTCTATGATTTTATCAAGACAGATACAATCACCAAAGGGAAATCAAATATCATCACCAACACAAATGCAAATCCAGATGAGCTCCTCCAAACAATTACCCAAGCACCCGCCAATACCAAAAGTATTGTCATAAATGAAATCTACCCAAACCCACCGGGAAGCGATAATGATGATGAATTTATAGAAATCAAAAATATAGGTACTGAAACCATCTCGCTCACTGGGTGGAAACTTCAGGACGGGAGTAGCAGTGGAGGATACACACTTCCCGCTACAACACTCCCACCAAACGGGCTCATCGTCATCAAACGCACACAGAGTACTCTCGCACTCAACAATAGTGGTGGCGAAGATGTGCGACTATCCCTAAACAACGGTGCACTCGTCACCAAAGTAAGTTATACCGGTAGTGTCGCGGATAACATGAGTTATAGCCGCACAACAGATGGAAATTACGTATGGAGTACCGTCGCCACACCAAATAAAGAAAACATCATTGCCGCAAAAAATAGCGCACCAAAAGTACTTTTTGATGCAGACACAGATGTACTGGTTGGTGAGACAATTTCATTTGACGCATCAGATACAACCGATTCAGATACCGACACCCTAACTTTTATTTGGGACTTTGGTGACGGAGAAAGTGCGACAGGTGACGCAGTCGAACATGTCTACATGAAACGCGGCATCTACACCGCCAAACTCCAAGTCACTGACTCACAAAAAAATACCGTTGAAAAACGAGCAGTCATCACTGTTCGTGAAGACGAAGGAGATACAGAGATACTCATGAGCAGTGAACTACCGCCGGGCCTGCGTATCAATGAAATATTCCCAAATCCAACTGGCTCAGATGATGCTGAATTTATCGAGCTCTACAATGATAGTGACGAGACAATCACCCTCTCAGGACTCAAGCTGGATGACGAAGACGGTGGCTCGCGACCATTTGTCTTTGACGACGACACCTTTATAGAATCCGGAGAATACCGTGTCTTTGGAAAATCAGAAACCAAGCTGGCACTCAATAACACCAATGATAGTATCCGGCTCCTCGATGGAAGCAATAGCGTGCTTACAAGTGTTGACTTTGACGGAGTTATTGAAGGTGCAAGTTACTCATTCACCACAGATGACATATGGCAATGGTCGAGTAAACCAACTCCAGGAGCAAAAAATAATGCGACACTCGCAAAAGAAAAAGGAGTACGAAAAACAAAAAAGACAAAAACAGGTGGTGCCGTTATCAGTACAACACTAGACAAAGTACGCGAAGAAGATGTCGGTGACCGTGTACAAGTCACTGGAGTAGTTGCTGTACTTCCTGATATTTTTGGGACACAGTACTTTTATATTGTCGGCGAACAAACACCACCTGCCAGCGGCATTCAAATATACTCGTACAAAAAAGATTTTCCCAACCTCTCAGTAGGTGATATCATTACCGTCACTGGAGAGATTTCTGAATCAAACGGAGAAACGAGAATCAAAACTAGTGAACAATCAGATATGGTTCAGTCAGGAACGACGCTAAATATTGTAGCCTTTCCTCTTGAAACCACAGAAATTGGAGAGTCAGTAGAAGGTGCATTTATTCGAGTAAGCGGCGAAGTGACAGAGAAAAAAGCGTCATATCTGTATCTCGACGATGGTGTAGGGGAAATAAAAATATACTTTAAGAAAAATACTGGTTTAAGCGGTTCAGAATTTCAAGTAGGTCAAAAAATTACTGTATCAGGAATTGTCAGCGAGACACGCAGCGGCTATCAGCTCATGCCACGAGATATCACTGACATCACATACGAACAAGCAGTAGAAAAACTAGATATAGAGACTAACAGTACACACTCTTCATCAGTAGCAGAGACATATCTCACTGCAACAGCGGGAGGTCTGACATCAATTCTTTTGGGTCTTCTTGCCAAAGCACGCGGCGCTGTCGCGCTTGCTTTTTTGAAACGTGTTGGAAACATTGCACTAGCGCTTGTAAAAATAAAACGCGGATGATACATAGGACATGCAATTATATTTGTTACATGTTATATGTTACACGGCACATGTGATATAATACATCCACTATGATTCAAAATGTTTTTTTTGATGTAAGCATCTTACTTGCCCTCACCATCACTATCGCATTTATCGTGCGACTCCTCCGTCAACCGATGATTGTCTCGTATCTGATTGCTGGTATTTTTGCAGGACCAGTATTTTTTAATTTACTTCATGGAAGTCATGAAATATTTGAAGCGCTTGCACAGTTTGGTGTTCTCCTTCTCCTATTCATGTTGGGTCTGAGTCTCAACATGGAACATATCAAAAAAATAGGGAAAATAGCAACTATCGCAGGTGTTACACAGGTCATATTTACAGCAGCAATTGGATTTCTCATCTTACGCGCCCTAGGAATTGACCCAACCGCAAGCGCCTATCTTGCAGTAGCAATCACATTCTCGAGTACTATCGTCATCGTCAAACTCCTCTCAGACAAAAAAGATCTCGAGACTGTCTACGGGCGCTATGTAGTCGGCGTCATGATTATCCAAGACATTGTTGCTATCCTCGCCCTTCTCCTCCTCTCTGTATTTGGAGGTGAACAAGCACTCAGTACAGCACTTGGACTTTTTGTTGCCAAAGCATGTGTCCTACTGGTTGGTATTACATTTTTAGCTCGCATTGTTCTCCCACGTCTCGTCAACTATATTGCTAGCTCAGCTGAATTTCTCTTTCTCTTTACTATTACCTGGTGTTTTCTCGTTGCGACGAGCCTCTCCGCTCTAGGCTTCTCACCTGAGATCGGTGCGATTGCCGCTGGTCTCACACTCGGATCCTCTCCGTACCAGCCACAGATTATCAGTCGTATCAAGCCACTCCGCGACTTCTTTTTGGTTATCTTCTTCCTCATGCTTGGTGGCAACCTCTCGTTTGATAGTATTGGTGAATCCATTATCCCAGGACTTATTATTTCAGCATTTGTCTTGTTTGGAAATCCATTTATTTTTTATCACACCTTCCGTCGCTTGAAATTTACTCGACGCAATAGTTTCCTCGCCGGTATTACCGCAGCACAAGTCAGTGAATTTGGATTTATCCTCCTCGTTGCAGGCGTCTCATATGGGCACATTACTGGTAGCACTGAGCTTCCCATCTTTACTATTGTGGCATTGATTACTATCATCTGCTCTTCATATGCTATCACATATGGAGACGCACTCTATCGTCTACTCTCACCACTCTTCAAACTCTTTGGGCCTGACAAATATGTGCAGGCACAACAAAAACCAGAATCATACCACACTCTCGTTGTTGGATACCACCGCATGGGCAAACGCATTGTCACTACATTACAAAAAAAGAAACAAACATTTGCTGTACTTGACTACAATCCAGAAAATATACGTGCACTATCAAACAAAAGTATCCCACATTTTTTTGGAGATATCGCAGATGTTGAATTCCTTGATATTGTACCATTCAGTGAAGCAAAACTAATTATCTCAACAGTACCAACAACTGACGACTCAATTACACTTCTCAAACACATCAAAGCAAACAATAAAAAAGCAATTATTATTGTGACCGTATCAAGCGAAAAAGACATCCCACTTCTCTACTCACATGGCGCATCATACGTCATGATGCCACATCTCCTTGGTAGTCACTTTATCTCAGATGTACTCCACAAAAAGGAATGGACCAAAAAAACATTTGAGCTACTCAAAAAAGAACAGAAAAAAGATTTAGAACAGCATGGTTAATATATATCAAAAAACACTCTCGAGAATATCGAGAGTGTTTTAGTGTGTCGGGGCGATAGGACTTGAACCTACGGCCTCATGGTCCCAAACCACGCGCTCTACCAACTGAGCTACGCCCCGGTAATACTATACGGAAGTGCCTGGGGCCAGGATCGAACTGGCGACACAAGGCTCTTCAGGCCTCTGCTCTACCACTGAGCTACCCAGGCGTTTGTTGTGGACCTTACCGGGATCGAACCGGTCACCTCCGCATTGCAAATGCGGCGCTCTACCAGATGAGCTAAAGGCCCGTAAAACAAGTGACATCAGTGTACCAGTCTCTTTATTTTTTGTCAATATCAATCGATACACAGGAAGATGTAACCATGATATACTACCACATATTCTTTATCTCTCACAAGAGCCTATATGAAACCAGTAATTCTCACCCTCACTACACTCAGCATTATGCTCATCTTGGATGGCATCTGGCTTGGACTTGTTGCTAAACAATTTTATAGCACCCACATAGGACACCTCATGTCTAGTCAAGTCAACTGGAGCGCAGCAATTGTGTTTTACCTTCTTTTTGGATTCTCACTCGTCTTTTTGATTCTCCTCCCACACCAAAACGCACCGCTAACAACCATTGCACTCTACGCAGCACTCTTTGGTGTTGCCTGCTACGGGACATATGATCTCACCAATATGGCCACGCTCAAAAACTGGCCTCTTATTGTCACAGTAGTTGATATGATCTGGGGTGCGACTATTACCACAATCACCGCTGTGGGAGCTACATATCTCTCACGTTTCTTTGGCTAAACAGTATGTCCACTGTCCTCCTCTATACCCTGTTTTTTCTCGTCGTTGCGCTTGGATATGCTACGATTTGGTTTTGTCTCTCACTATACAAACAGCGAACTGATATAGCCGATATTGCGTGGGGTGTAGGTGGAGCTCTCTTTGCACTTCTTGCCCTTGCATCCACCCCATCACCCACTATTCGTGCCTATCTCGTCACCCTGTTTGTCGTATGCTGGGGTATTCGTCTTGCGCGCCATATTTATACCAGAAACAAAAATAAACCAGAAGATGCCCGCTACGTCGCCATGCGATCCTCTTGGGGCGAACTTGCGGCAGTCCGTGTCTTTTTACAAATCTTTACACTCCAAAGTATCCTTTTGCTAGGCGTCCTCCTCAGCACCTTTGCCGTCATCCTTTCAGACACCCCACGCACATTGACACTTTGGGATATTATCGGTAGTGTGGTCTGGTTAATTGGTTTTTATTTTGAAGCCATAGGTGACAAACAGCTTTCTACATTTCTCGCAAATCCACTCAACAGAGGAAAGATTATGACGGGAGGACTGTGGAAATATACACGCCACCCAAACTACTTTGGCGAGATGACACAATGGGTCGGTATCTTCATTATTTCTCTCAGTGTTCCATTTGGTTTTGTCACCATCATTAGTCCACTCCTCATCTCCTACCTCCTCCTACATATCTCAGGTATTCCAATGCTAGAGAGACGGTACGAAGGAAACAAAGACTATGAAGCATACAAAAAAGTAACACCACCATTATTCCCAAAAGAATGGTTTGTAGAAAAAATAAAACAGATTAAGATTAAAAATTAAGATTGAACTTAGTCAACCTATTAACCATCCTAAGCCTGGGAAACCTCTTACATCTTCAACGCATATGACAAAGAAAAACACCTCTTGGGGCAATGTCGCTGACTGGTACGACGATACCATTAAAGATGACAACAGTTTTCAAACCCACGTCATTGCACCAAACATGCAGCGTCTTTTGAATATCACAAAAGGACAATCTGTACTGGATGTAGCATGTGGCAGTGGTTTTTTTTCAAAATATTGTAGTGAAGCTGGTGCTCATGTGACAGGTATTGATATTGCACCAGAATTAATTACCATTGCAAAAAACCTTAAACTTCCAAATACAACTTTTTCTGTTGGCAATGTAGAGACACTTCCGACAGTTGCCGATAAAAGTATTGACACAGCATTTTGCATCCTCGCACTCCAAAATATTCGCAATGTTTCATCGGTATTCAAAGAAGTCAATCGTACACTCAAACCAGGTGGACGATTTCTCGTTGTCCTCAACCATCCGACATTCCGTATCCCAAAACAAAGTAGCTGGGGATGGGATGAGGCGACAAAAACTGAGTACCGACGTATCGACGGATATCTTACTGAATCGCAAATTGAGATCGACATGAATCCAGGAAGTCATACCAAAAAAGAAATGACTGTCTCATTTCACCGCTCACTCCAATACTATTTCAAAGTTGCCACAAACGCTGGTTTTTGTGTCAGTCGGCTTGAAGAATGGATCTCACACCGTGAACCGCCAGCAGGCAAAACATTTGCCGCGAGAAATAAAGCAAGAAAAGAATTTCCGCTTTTTCTATTCTTGGAATTTACTAAGTCGTAGTCGCCGCCCACTTTGTCATCCCGAGCGAAGCCGAGGGATCCCTTTCGTAAGTCATTGTAAAACTTTTCACTTTGTTCTAGCTAAATCAAATATAAGAAAGAGATTCCTCCCCGCTATGGCGTGGTCGGAATGACAGTGTTATAAACATATGCAACTCCCCTACCGCAAACCCACAAAATTCAGCGTCATGCAGCTGGACCCAATCATGAGCCAAGAAAAATTTGATGAACTCTCACGCAAACTTGCCAAGCTCAAAGCCGACCGACCAAAGGCGGCTGCTGATGTCAGTCGACTCGCTGAGCTCGGAGATTTTTCTGAGAACGTTGAATACCAACTTGCCAAAGGCAGACTACGAAAAATAAACGAGAATATTCTTATCATTGAGACACACATCAATCAAGCCACAGTTATACAAAAAACAAATACGGAAGTAGTGGAAATTGGGAGTATCGTGACAGTAGAGGTAGATGGTAAGGAAAAAACGTATGAGATACTTGGATCATCTGAGACTAATCCGACCAAAGGGATTATCTCTCATACATCGCCGATTGGGGCGGCGTTAATTGGACACAGAGTCGGTGACGTGGTATCGATAGAAATAGCAAAAAACAAAAAAGGATACCTGATCAAAAATATCAAATAAAAATCCCTTCATCAGGGATTTTTATCTTTTCACACATTGCTCTATGTATGTTGTCTATTGATGCACTACGCCCGCAACCCTCTCCCCGTCTTGAATAGCCACCACACGAAACAGAACAACATAACAGTTAATCCAATCAATAATCCAGCTGCAAAAGGAATGGACACATCGGACACACCAAGCAATCCATATCGAAACCCTGCAATCATATAGAGAATCGGGTTAAACGATGATACCGCTTGCCAAAACGGTGGTAACATCGAGACAGAGTAAAACACCCCGCCCAAATATGTCAGTGGTGTCAGGACAAAGTTTGGGATGATAGAGATACCATCAAAACTTTTGGCATACACACCATTGATGAGACCTACCAAAGAAAACAGCACAGAGGTAAGAACCGCAAATAATACAGTTATGCCAATATGTGCAATATGCAATTTGGTAAAAAATAATGCGGTAGACATCACTAATGTCGCAGTCAACAATCCACGCAATACTCCTCCAGTCACATATCCTGCAATCACAATCGGAAATGGTGTTGGAGAGACAATAATCTCTTCAATACTTTTTTGAAACTTGGCAAAATAATACGATGAGACCGTATTCATAAACGACTGCATGATCACCGCCATCATCACAAGTCCAGGAACAATAAACTGCATATAACTATATCCAGCAATATCACCGACCTGTGAACCGATAAATTTACCAAAAATAACAAAGTACAAAGTCATGGTAACAACCGGCGGCAACAGCGTCTGACTCCACACACGCAAAAAACGAATCACTTCTTTGCGCACAAGTGTAGAGTAGGAAATCCAATTTTTATATGGGGTCATACTTGAAAAATAAAAAATCAAAGACACAAGATACAAACTACACCAAACTTGCAAACCCTTACGTCATTGCGAGGAGCTCGCGCGACGTGGCAATCCAGCAACGTCTGGTTGATTATAACGCTTACCAAACGGATACTGGATTGCTTCGCTTTGTCGCTCGCAATGATGTAGGTACTTTATAAACTCTAAGCTGTCTTCTGTAAAAAGAACTCTTCCAACCGATTAGTCTTGTTTTTGATCGACGTCACCACTACACCCATCTTATTAAGCAAATCAATTGCAGTAGAAAGTGTGTATTGTTTTGAAAGGGTCAATGACACTTCCTGACTATCAAGCACTGGAGCAAAAGATGAAAGTTGTTTTATTTCAACGTCAGTCAAGGCACGACTCAGATCACACACCACCGTCATCGCTTCCATCTGTGAAAGCAACTCTTTCATCCCGCCTCGTGCCACGATCTCTCCCTTATTGATAATCGCCAAGTTACGACAGAGCTCCTCTGCTTCCTCAAGGTAGTGTGTTGTTAAAAGAATAGTGACACCAGAGGCATTCAACTCTTTCAAAAAAACATACATATCACGACGCAACTCGAGATCCACCCCAGCAGTTGGCTCATCCAAAATCAACAACTTTGGTGAATGCACCAACGCACGAGCAATCATCAAGCGACGTTTCATACCACCAGAAAGCGCACGTGCTTTTTCATTTCTTTTTTCCCACAACCCAAGCTGTTTAAGATATCGTTCAGCCTGAATTTTTGCTTGTGCACGAGGAATACCATAATATCCTGCCTGTGTTACAACAATATCTTCTACTTTTTCAAAAATACCAAAATTAAATTCTTGCGGCACAACTCCCACACGTTCTTTTGCACCTTGTGCATCATTATCGATAGACACACCGTTAATCACCAAAGATCCATCACTCTTTTTTACCAGTCCAGAAATAATAGAGATCAACGTTGTCTTGCCCGCACCATTTGGTCCAAGTAACGCAAAAAAATCTCCAGACTCAATGGTCAGATCAATTCCTCTGAGTGCCTGTACTGTCCCGTTATACGTTTTTTTTAGACCATGTACTTCAAGAGCAAACGACATACGATAGATAATTACATGGTTTCCATATCATACATCGGCACATTTCCCAGATAATCCCCTTTTCCAATTTGCACACCCAAATGACGTGCAATACCATACGCAGTCACGACATGAAAATAGAAATTTGGTAACCCAAACATTGCCACAAATTCTTCTGGTTTAAAATATTTTCCTGGAAAATATGACATCACTACTTTGCGTGTGTCTGCTTGTGCAAATTGATCTTCAGACAATGATTCAAGAAAGGTAACAGTTTTCTGTATACGCTCAATCAGCTGTGCAATCGTCGTCTCAGTATCTTCATATACTGGTTTTTCAATTGCTGCGAGCTGCGCTGCAGTATTTCTCGCATTATCAGTCGCAATTTGTACTTGTTTAACAAGAGGAAACATGTCAGGCGCCAATCGAGCGTCGAGTACATCAGTATCAGACATGCCTTTTTCTTGTGCAAATATTTGTGTCTTTTCTAACACAGTACCCAAACCTTTTAATGAAGAAATAAATGGCACAACTGTGACATGATGATAATTTGTTTGCATATATACAAATTAGATAAGTAACTTACATATAATACACCCAGATGCAGAGAAATGCAAGAAACAAAAATCGCCCCGTAGAACGGGACGATTTATTGCGCCATACAAATGTCGGGCGACGTCTGTATGAATAATACAGCTTTCGCTGTGTGACGTTACATACATTACTGCACTAACGTCGTGAAAGAATTGTACCACACATGCACCCCAAACACAATATAGGAGTTTTCCACAGGGTAATAAACAAACACAGACAAACAAAAAAGTTCTTTATTACAAGAACTTTTTTTGAGCGGCAGACCAGATTTGAACTGGCGACCTCTTCCTTGGCAAGGAAGCGTTCTACCAACTGAACTACTACCGCATAGTTTACTACCTAGTTGCGGGGGTTGGATTTGAACCAACGGCCTTCGGGTTATGAGCCCGACGAGCTGCCAGGCTGCTCTACCCCGCTGTCATATATTTGGTTGTGAGCGGGCGAACGGAATCGAACCGTCATCTCCAGTTTGGAAAACTGGAATAATAACCACTATACGACGCCCGCATAGCGCATCTCACGTACGAACAGTAGCTTACACGATTTACAAAAAAATGTCAATTATGTGCGCCGTGATCATTCCACATCAAAAGAAGTAAGGCAAGTATTGTAACAAAAACACCTTGCCACCACCACCCAAGCCCAACAGCCATACCAACAGCAGACATAAGCCACAGACCGGCGGCTGTCGTAAGCCCTTCTATATCACCTTCTTTATGCATAATCATACCAGCACCAATAAACCCAATACCCGTCAACACTGCCGCTGCCACACGATCATCACCGCCCATTTGTGTTGACATCAGCGTAAAAAGTGTCGCAGCCATTGTCACAAGTGCATAGGTGCGAGGACCCGCTTTTTTTCCTGCATGAAGACGCTGTATCCCTGCCACCAACCCAAGCGTCATAGACAATACAATTGAAAAAAGAAAAAATAATATTTCAACAAACATATGTAATAAAAAACAACTTGTCTCACTTTATATATATACTGTATAGTATAGTATATACTTTTTTTACATTTGTGTCTTGTATGCGACATACCCTCTCACTAGGACAACGCCAAATCCCAAAGATTGCTGTATTTATATTACCAATATCACTAATACTGCTCGCTGATTCTATCATGTCATATCTCTTTCCAGTCTTTACCGAAAAAACATTGACATCCAATACACAGATGGGTCTCGTAATGGGTTTTTCATCACTTGTTGGTTTTTTATTTGACCTCATTACTCCAAAAATTTTTTCAAAACGATCTTGGGGACTCATGATAACATGCACGATCGTATCAGCAATATTTTTTCCACTATCAACATATATAGGAATACAAACATCTCATATCGCATGGTTCTTTTTTGCTGCCGCTATCTGGGGCGTCTATTTTGAATTTCTCTTTTTTTCTGCACAAGATTTTATCGTCTCAGAAGAACCCAAACGTTTTTTCCAAAAAGATCAAGGACTACTTTCTTCAATATGGCAACTGACATCAATTATTGGACCTATTATCGGAGGGCTCTTACTGAGTACTTCTCTTACGCAATTTGTGGTAGTAGTTATCACACTTCAACTAGTTGCATATGGTATCTACATCATCTTTTTTCCACATGAAACGTATAAAGAAGTGCAGCGAGAAAGAAACAACACAAACACACCCTCACTTTCTCTAAAAGACACTATTAACCACATGCATGGCTATCTGACACGCCTATTACCACTTGTTATTCTTGGTTTTAGCAATTCATTTATTAGTAGTTTCTTTTTTACTGTTGGCGGACTTTTTGGAATGCAGGTAGCAACCAGCATTCTCCCAGATTGGTTTTTACTTATTACTTTTAGTTTCTTTGGTATTATTGCTACACTACTTGGACCCCACCTCCCATTACAAACGTCCAAACACTTTCTTGCAATCCGCTTTCTTGGGCTAAGTGGACTTCTCCTTTTGTGTTTTGGATTGGTACACGACTCACTTGTGATATATAGTCTCACCGCGCTCCTTGGATTCTTTCTTTTATCAAGTTACTTTATTGTCGATATTACATACGAAGAAATAAGCAGGCTTGCAGGAAAAGATGAACTATACATATTTAGTATTGCTCGTGTTGCTACCTCTGTCGCATTTATTCTCGGACCTATCCTGGCTGGATACACAAGCGATCTCCTTGGATATCAATATGCAGCAAGTGTATTTGGTGGTATTATTCTATGTATCACAATCATTCTGTTTCGAATTACTCCATCATCATTTTCTCTCAAAACAAATATATAAACACTATGTCAGAATCACACCTTGCACATATCGTCACACACAAACACCAACTCGATCTTCGATTTGAAATCCTCCGATGGACTCGGGAATACTTTTGGTTAAACGGATTTACAGAGATAGAAACACCACTCCTCCTCCGTCTCCCTGGACAAGAACCATACCTCTCACCCATGCGCGTCACACTCCACAATGAAACAGGTAAGGAATATCTCGGATATCTGCACACCTCACCAGAATACACAATGAAAAAAATGTTAGCAGCAGGATATACAAAAATATTTTCACTTGGAAAAGTATTTCGTGATTATGAAAGTTTTGGCGGTACACACAATCCTGAATTTACCATGATTGAGTGGTACCAAGCGAATGCAGATATGTACACGATTATGGATGATGTAGAGGGACTTTTACAATATCTTGCAAAAGCAATTTCAAAGCACCAAGACACACACACCAACGTAATCACACCCTCTCGCTCACACATGCGTGAACTGTGGAGTGAGTATGCGAATATCAATCTTGATCTCAATCTCACCCAAGAAACACTCTACAAAACATTGAAACAACGTGGACTCAACGTCACACCCGACGAACCGTACGAAGATTTGTTCTACCGTATTTTCCTCAACGAAATCGAACCACACCTAGGCAAAAATGGCCCACAAATTGTACACCACTACCCACATCCAATGGCTGCCCTCTCCAAACATTCCACAGTCGATATCGGGTACGCAGAACGATTTGAAGTCTATTGGAACGGCATGGAACTCGGCAATGCCTTTAGTGAACTCACCGACCCGGTCGAGCAAAAAAACCGCCTAGTCGAAGAACAAAAACAACGCAAAAAGGCAGGAAAAGATGTCTATGACATCGATCAAGAGTTCACCGACGCTCTCGAGCATATGCCACCATCAGGCGGTATTGCGATGGGTATCGACCGCATCGTCTCATGTCTGACATCTTGCCAAAAGATAGATGATATGCTAGTATTACCGGCATCGCTGCTCTTTTGATTGAGCAGAAGCTCCAATTAACAAATTCCAGTCTCAAACGTATTTTGAAACTGGCAACTGAATACTTGAAACTATTATTATATGGGAGACACTACAGACATTCGCAAAGGTGCGGTCATCCGCCACAACAACGACCTCTACGTCGTCACTTTTTGCCAATTCGTCAATCCAGGCAAAGGAACAGCATTTACCAAAACAAAACTCAAAGGAATCAGTAATGGCAAAGGAACTGAAATAACATATAAAAGTGGTGAAACAGTAGACGTCGTCGACGTATATCGCAAATCAATGCAGTACCTATACAAAGGTGATATTTCTTATTCTTTCATGGATCAAGAAACGTTTGAAACAGTAGAAATTGATGCAGACATCGTCGGTGATGATGGGCAGTACCTCAAAGAAGGACTTGATGTCGTCGTCGCACTTCATGACGGTCGCGCAGTCGCCATTGAGCTCCCAAAGAAAATCACCTACACTGTCATCGAAGCAGCTCCGGCTGTAAAGGGTGATACCGCAGGTGGCAACGTCACCAAAGAGGTCAAGCTCGACAACGGACTGATGATGCACGTACCAATCTTTATTACTGAGGGTGAGAACATCACTGTGAACACTGAAACTGGTGAGTACGGTGGACGTGCAATTGAAGACTAATTGAAAAATTCAAAACACCAAGAAACAAGATACAAAAAATCCGCTGATGAGGCGGGTTTTTTGTCCTCTGCACAGGCATTGACAACTCTCTCTTTACTAAGATAAGCTTGTGTTCATCTGTTTCACAAGAACAAAGGAAGGAAAATGGAAGATATCTGGACTACACTCAAACTCGTACTTTTGCTTTTTTTCATTCTTGCTGTATGGTCAGCAATCAGAGCAGGAGACTAGTACGAGAAGGGCATGAACAGCCGTTCGACCCTCGCGCATAGTTTCCAAAATTATTGGTTACTGTGTGGGAGGATTTGGTCGAGCGGTTTTTTTGTTATTTATCCACTTCTAGGCATTGACAACTCTCTCTCTCTTTGCTAGAATGAGTTTTCCTTCAACCACCAGGTAAACATGATAGCAGCCATCATCATCGCCTACTCAGTAGGCTTCGGATCCGGGCTGCTGCTCGGATTTGGGATTTGTTTAATTTTTGTCAAAAGATGAGGCAGGGGGGGGAACGAACAACTGCTCGACCCTCACGCAATATATTCAATATCTGTTGAGTGTGCTGCGGGAGGATTTGGTCGAGCGGTTTTTTGTTTCTACAAACTCAACACAAAAAACACCACCGCCACCTGCATACAAAAAATAAGAAGAAAAATGGTTTGGAACGAACCTTTTTTTGTTTTGTGACGAAAGAATTTCATCGCCGTAAGTGCTCCAAGCGATCCACCGACGAGAGAAAGAAACCACAGCACTTTTTCTGGTGTGCGACGTGTTTGGAGTTGCGCTTGGAGTTTATCAAGACCGAACCAAAAGAATGTCAGCACGTTGATTGATGCGAAATAAATAATAGCAATTTGGTGCGTTAACGGAAGTTCAAAAAACATATACAACTTTTGACTATTAACAATTGACAATTAACTACTGATATTTGGGTTAATTGTCACAAGTCAATTGTTAATTGTTACAATATCCCAAATACAAACGTCACCAACGAATAACTCCCAAGCAACGCCGTAATCCCAATCCCTGCCCACAGCATCATTCCAAGAGCCTCTTTTTGCACGTCTTCTTCACCTTGTGACAACATAAATCGAACACCTGCATATATGATAATACACAACGCCAGCGCACCCAAAAACCCAAGAGCATACCCAATACTACGCCCAATCAAAGTCTGTACTTGCGTAGTACCATCACCACGAATTCCTGTCTTATTGAGTCCAGCCAATTCATTAGTAGGAAAGTTTTGAATTACTTCAAGCGTTGGAGTCGCCGTCTCAGCAAACACAACGTTTGGAGCGAAAATAAAAACAAAAATGAAACAAAAATGAAACAAAAAAATAATATAGTTATTGTTTAATTTACGCATACTTTTTGTTTTATTTAACCTACAACTACTTTGTCTAAAACAAGTCAAATGTACCCAAAAACTAGATATCAACTCTGCGTTCCAGGTTGTGCATAATGATACTTTCGATCTTCATGGGAGAGACGGATCAGATCTTCACGAATTGTATTTGGGTGTCGGACAGTATGAAAAACGATATCAATATTTTGTGACGCTGTCTTGATCTCTACATCACCATAATGCAAGACGGATGGAATAAATCCATGCACCTCACTCGTCACATCTTGAATACGAAATAAATCAAGCTCCGCAATAGTACGAGAAAAAATATTGTACTGTTCAATATCAATAATACGATCATTGGTCACAATCCATATATCAAGATAATACGCGATAAACTGAGCAAAAAATAATATACTGATACTCAATACATACATCGCCCCAAACAACACCCCTACAGCAAACCAACGCGGATCAGCAGAAATATCAAATACAAACATGTCAACCATACCATATACTACAAACGGCACAGCATACAACACAACAAACAAAAGACACACTGGCAAAAAAACAATCGGATGACGTCGTAGAACGTATACTATATGCTCGTATGATTTTTGCTTGATGAGCTGCGAGATCAACATACACAATTATTCCACAAATGGTGCTGGCGCCCCACTAGTACCAAAAAAAGCTGGGAGTGTTATCTGAAACACCTCAGTTCTCCAAGAGATATCCCCAAGTAGATACCATACACCATACAAAGTGAACGCAATCACAGCAAAGATAAAAAACGTAAAAATAAAACTAGATAACGTAAGCGATGCGCCGCTCACTAGATGATACAGTATCAGGCCAAACAATATTGCTGTAATAAGAACAACTCCAAAAAAGAGAAATAGAAAAATATACAAAGGAATAGTTATCATACAAATGTATTATACCAAACCAACACCGGACTTGCCTATATGTTGATATGCTTTACTTGTTGCTTTGCGCCCACGGGGTGTACGCTCAAGCATACCAATTTGAAGTAGATATGGTTCGTAGACTGTCTCGACTGTTTCCATGTCCTCTGCGATAGCTGCAGAGAGCGTATTGAGTCCCACTGGTCCACCAGAAAAATTCTCTATCAACGCACGTAAAATCTTACGATCAACACTATCAAGACCGAACTGATCAATCGAAAGCATAGTGAGCGCCTCATTGGCGACATCGATAGTAATAAGACCATTATTTTTCACCTGCGCAAAATCACGGACACGACGAAGGAGACGATTGGCGACACGAGGGGTACTGCGTGCACGAGTCGCGATGACGCGCTTCGCTTCATCGTGAAGCTCGGCAGTCAAAAGCGCTGCATTGCGCGCGACGATATGTGCCATCTCATCAGGTTCATAAAAACTCAAATGATAGACATGGCCAAACCGATCACGCAATGGTCCTGAAAGAAGATTAAGTTTGGTTGTTGCGCCAATGAGAGTAAATTTCTCCAGCGGGATACGCAGTGTCCGAGCCGCTGGCCCCTTGCCCACAATGATATCGAGTGCAAAATCTTCCATTGCGCTATAAAGCACCTCCTCAATCGTCTTATTCATCCGATGAATCTCGTCAATAAAAAGCACATCACCACGAGAGAGATTGGAGAGAATCGCAGCTAGGTCACCCACCTTTTCAAGCGCTGGACCTGAAGTCAACTTAATATTAACCCCCATTTCACGGGCGATGATGTGTGCCAATGTCGTCTTACCTAGTCCCGGATTTCCGTAGAGTAAAATATGTTCCATTGGTTCTCCACGAGCTTGACTCGCGGCAATAGAGATAGAAAGCGGTTCCTTGATCGCCTTTTGACCCACAAAATCCGCCAATCGCTCTGGGCGCAGGGTAATTTCGATCGTTTCTTCTCCGTCTGTCTGTTCTGGTTCTACAAGGCGTGAAGTATCAAATTGTTCCAGATCTTCTTCATTCATAGTGACTCTATTGTACGGGGTTATGAGGAAAGAGTAAAGCTGGCTAAAGGTTCTGAAGGTACTAAAGATGCTCATGGTGCTGCCCACGAAAATATCGCTAGAAACATCAGTATCTTTGAATACCTTTAGAAGCCTTATACAACAAACAATCCCCCATTGTGCATAACATATGTGGATAACTTTTGCATAACTTTTCTATATATCAGTCCCTTACATATATTCTGTCCTACACTCAGCCAAAAACATCTTCACATTACCCAGATTTTGCGGTCATTTTTTATTCATGCTATACTGCTTGCATGCCTGTCAAAATACTATATGTAGTGGTGTATATAAAAAAAAGCCACAACATATAGCAAAATACCAAAAAGAAGACAGACGCCATTTTTTCCTTCAGGCGTTCTTTTTATCCCCAAACCAATTTGATTTTTTATTCCTAATACTGCCCACCACGCACGCACGTGGCAGGTGGTACCAAGAATAAAATTATTTATCTTTATTTACTCACTCATAGAGTTTGTCCTATGACCAAAATCACACTGACCCGCAAACGAGATGGGTCAATCGCCGATTTCAAACGAGAAAAAATCACCTCCGCTATGCGAGGCGCCTTTATGGAAGTCAAAGGCACTGCTGACGAACTTTTGTTATCAAATTTAACTGACAATGTATTGGAAGTACTTGATGTTGCATACGGCGAAGAAGGAATTGCCTCAGTAGAACGCGTACAAGACGCAGTAGAACAAGTACTCATGAAAGAAGGATACTTTGATGTAGCCAAAGCCTACATCATCTACCGCTACTCACACGAAAAAGTACGCGAACAAAAACGTGAAGAAGTAGTAAAGAAGATTGAAGAAGAAGGACTGATGATTACCAAACGCAACGGACAAACCGCACCATTTAGTAGCGAAAAGCTCGCTTCATTTGTGCGTAAATTCCTCACAGGACTCGATACCTCAGCTATCAATGTCGACATGCTTGTCCGACAATGTAAAGCTGACCTCTATGAAGGTATTAAATCTCGTGATATACAAAAAGCAATCGTACTTGCAGCTCGCTCTCATATTGAACGAGATCCAGACTACTCTCGTCTCGCTGCACGCATGTTACTTGATCTACATCTCAAAGAAATTATTGGCAAAGATACGATTGATTATGCTGATTTGGAAAATCAACATCGTATTGCGTTTATCGCCTACATTCAACGTGGCGTCCAAATTGGTCTCCTCGACCCACGCATGCTTACATTTGATCTCACCAAAGTAAGTAAAGCACTCAAACTCGATCGCGACAATCTCTTTGATTATCTCGGTGCACAAACACTGGCAGAGCGCTACTGTCTTGCAGATCCAAAAACAAAACAAGTTCTCGAAACACCACAAATGTTTTGGATGCGTGTCTCTATGGGACTCTGCCTGCTCGAGGGTGCACAAAAAGAAGACGTAGCAATCAAGTTTTACGAACAACACTCGAGCATGCGTTGGATCTCATCCTCTCCAACACTCTTTAATGCTGGTACTACACACGCACAGCTCTCATCATGTTATCTGACAACTGTAGTAGATGATCTCCATCACATCTTTAAATGTATGGGAGACAATGCACAACTTGCGAAATTCTCAGGCGGCATTGGAAACGACTGGAGTAACTTGCGTGCAACCGGCGCTCGTATCAAATCAACCAACATCGAATCTCAAGGTGTGATTCCATTCCTCAAAATCGCAAACGACACAACTGTTGCAATTAATCGCAGTGGACGTCGTCGCGGTGCTACTGTTGCCTACCTCGAAACATGGCACTTTGATATCGAAGAGTTTTTGGAGCTTCGCAAAAACACTGGTGATGAACGACGTCGCACACATGATATGAACACTTGTAACTGGATTCCTGATTTGTTTATGAAACGTGTGCGTGACGATGGTGAATGGACACTCTTTTCTCCTGATGAGGTACCAGAACTCCATCATGTCTACGGCAAAGAATTTGAACGTCGCTATACTGCATATGAAGCAAAAGCAAAACGTGGCGAAATATATCTTCACAAAACTATCAAAGCAAAAGATCTCTGGAGAAAAATGATCAGCATGCTCTTTGAGACCGGACACCCTTGGATGACTTGGAAAGATGCATGTAATGTTCGCTCACCGCAGGACCATGTTGGGGTTGTTCACAGTAGTAATCTCTGTACAGAAATTACACTCAACACAAGTGCCGATGAGACGGCAGTATGCAACCTTGGTTCAATTGATTTGGGCAAACACATTACCAATGGCGCCCTAGATCTACAGCTCCTCGAAGAAACCACCAAAATTGGTATGCACATGCTCGATAATGTAATCGATCTCTGCTACTACCCAACAAAAGAAGCAAAAGAAAGTAACCTAAAACACCGTCCGGTAGGACTCGGCATCATGGGTTTCCAAGACGCTCTCTACAAGCTCAATATCAACTTTGAATCAGAGGCTGCAGTGACATTTGCTGACCGTAGTATGGAGGCAATTTCATACTTTGCTATCACCGCAAGCTGCTTGCTCGCCAAAGAGCGCGGACCATACATGAGTTTCCGTGGTAGTAAATGGGATCGCGGCATCTTACCACTTGATACACTCAACACATTAGAGACAGAACGTGGTGAGCAAATTCCAGTGGATCGATCTACAACGATGAAGTGGGATGTTGTCCGTCAAATGATCAGAGAATACGGTATGCGCAACAGCAACTGTATGGCACTCGCACCAACCGCCTCTATCTCCACCATCTCAGGATGTTTCCCGACACTTGAACCAATTTACAAAAACATCTACGTCAAAAGTAACATCACTGGTGAATTTACCGTCGTCAATGAGTACCTGGTCGCTGATCTCAAAGCACGCGATCTCTGGGATGAATCAATGCTCAACGAAATCAAACGTCAAAATGGAAGCATCGGGAACATTGTTCGTATTCCAGCAGAACTCAAAGAAAAATACAAAGAAGTGTTTGATATCAACCCACTCCACCTCGTCAAAGTCAGTGCCTATCGTGGTAAATGGATTGATCAAGCACAATCGTTCAACATTTTCTACAAAGGCACATCTGGTAAAGAGCTCACTGATGTCTACTTCTACGCATGGCAGATGGGTCTCAAAACAACCTACTATCTGCGCACAATGGCTGCAAGTAATGTTGAAAAATCCACGATTGCACTGGATACCAACGCAACTGGTGCAAAAAGCACTAACGCAGTTCAGCCAACAGCGGTACCAGCACCAACCATAACACTGCCAACTCCACCAACCCCAACACCAGTCACCACCGCAAGCACACCAACACCAGCCCCATCAAGTGAAATGGTCATTGGTGCAGATGGTGTCCCAGTCAAACTTTGCAAGATAAACGACCCAGATTGTCTTGCTTGTCAGTAAGTTTCATCATTATGAACAACTCAGGAATTCTCAACAATTCAACAGTTGACCCAAACAAAATTCTCCCCATGAGATATAAATGGGCACGTGAATACTACAAAGCGGGTGTCGCCAACAACTGGACACCAGAAGAAGTGCCAATGATGGATGATATAGAGCTCTGGAAAAAAACCCCAGATCGTGGCGGTCTCTCACCTGACGAACGTCGCATGATTCTCTGGAATCTCGGCTTCTTTTCCACTGCTGAGAGTCTTACCGCCAACAACATTGTCCTCGCAGTCTACCGTCACGTGACCAATCCAGAATGCCGCCAATACCTTCTGCGTCAGGCATTTGAGGAATCCATCCACACAGACATGTTTATCTACGCCTGTGACTCACTTGGACTTGACCCAGACGAGATATACAACATGTACTTTACGATCCCAAGTATCAAAGCCAAAGATGACTTTGTCATTGAAATGACTCAATCAATCTTGCAACCAACGTTTGAAACCAAAACACCAGAGGATGTACAACGATTTGTCCATGATCTCGTCGGATACTATGTGATCATGGAGGGTATCTTCTTCTACGCTGGATTTGCGATGATGCTCAACATGCTGCGCAACCACAAGATGATTGGTGTAGGTGAACAGTTCCAATACACACTTCGTGATGAAAGTATCCACCTCGCATTTGGCTCAGACTTGATCAACACGATTGTGCAGGAAAATCCTGAAATCTGGACAGCAGAGTTCCAAGCTGATTTGGTACAAAAAATCAAAAAAGCAGTCGACCTCGAGGACGCATACGCTCGCGATGCACTCCCTGTAGGTATCATGGGTATGAATCCTACTATCATCCGTGAATACCTCGAACACATCGCCGATCGCCGTCTCGAACGCATCGGCCTACCAAAACAATACGGTACCGCCAACCCATTTCCATGGATGAGTGAAATCGTTGACCTCAAGAAAGAAAAGAACTTCTTTGAGACTCGTGTGACTGAGTACCAGACTGCTGGAAATCTCGAGTGGTAAACTAGTCTAAAAATACAAAAAACCGCTAAATCTAGCGGTTTTTTGTTATTTATCCACTATCAAACATTGACAACTCTCTCTCTTTGCTATAATCAGCTGTTCCTCATGCAATTCGACAATTCCGTCGAAGAGGGACGTAAGAAGAAACAATGAATCCTGGTCCTGATGACGTCGTGGCATGGGTGTGTCTTCTGGTCATCCTCTGTGGTGTCGTGGGCGGGTTGGTACACGCCTACACCCAAAACAATCACTTATGGGAACAGTTGATCGACAGCACCCCCGAAGAAAAAAAGGGGGTCATTGAAGAAAGACGGAAAGAAAGCACACACACTACAACTAGTACCTGGTCGACTGTACTCATCGCTTTCATTGTCCTCTTTTTTGTACGCGCTGGCTGCATCGCGTAAAGGGCCGCCCCTGGTAGGCTCGCCCACCGAGTTTCGGCACAATCAACCGTTCGACCCTCGCGCAATATATTTACTTTGTGAATATATTGCGGGAGGATTTGGTCGAGCGGTTTTTTGTTATCTAAATAATACCCACTAAACACGTTCCCTCCTCTCGTAAAGGAGGGACAGGGAGGAGTTACACTCACTATCTGGCACACGATAAACGCTACAGACACCCCTAACCCTTCCCTACTAAGGAGAAGAACGTATTTAGTTTATTTTGATACAAAACACACTTCATACATCACAAACAAAATATTATCTTCTATACGAAATACGTTGTACGAAATACACCAAAAATGGTACAATACACGCACTATGCTGCAGCCAAAACTATTTTCATCACTGCTTGAAAGTGTATTTGTATTAACACCCGAACAAATTGCACAATATCAAGAAGCAGCAGACAAGCTCAAGAAACCACTTGAGCTGTATTTGCGTGAAGAAAAAATAATTGATGAAGAAAAATTATATACTGCCGCAGCACAAACTCTCGGTAAACAACTCATCACACTGCGTGATAAAGATATTACCGAAGACATACTCCACCTCATCCCCGTCACCCTCGCCGAGACACATCAACTCATCGCCTACGAAAAAACCGATACTACTATATCACTCGCCATGCTTGATCCTGAGGACATGCAAACGATTGAGTTTATCCATCGCAAAACGGGTCTGATGCCAACAGTTGTCATGAGTACACCGAGTGAGATGAAAGAAGCGCTCAAGAGATATCACATGAACGTCAAAGAGGATCTGACATTTCTCAAAGAGACACCAAGTGAACCAGGAGACCTCAAAAAAGCAGCAGAGGAACTCCCAGTAGTTCGTGTCGTCAACTCTATCCTCGAACATGCTATTTACGAGGGAGGAAGTGATATCCATATCGAACCACACGAGACAGAAGTAATTGTTCGCTACCGCATTGATGGTGAACTCAAAGAAGTGATGAACCTCCCAAAGACTATTGCAGCAGGTATCATTGCTCGTATCAAGATTTTGAGCAATCTCAAAATCGATGAACATATGATCCCCCAAGACGGTCGCTTCAAAACAAAAATTGATGAGGAGTCGTTTGCATTTCGTGTCTCCACCATCCCAGTATATGACGGAGAAAAGATCGTCATGCGTATTCTCAGAGAGGGACAAAAACCGCTTTCATTGGACCAGCTCGGATTTCTCCCAGAACCACGTAAACTTCTCGAAGAGGCGATGGGAAAACCACATGGGATGATCCTCGTCACAGGACCAACAGGAAGTGGAAAGACCACTACACTCTACTCAGTACTTGGTATTCTCAATACCCCAGATGTAAATATCTCCACAGTAGAAGATCCAATCGAATATCACGTCGCTGGTATCAACCAAAGTCAGATCAACCCTCGCGTCAACTACACATTTGCAGCCGGTCTACGTGCTTTTCTTCGTCAAGATCCAGATATCATTATGGTCGGAGAAATCCGTGACGAGGAGACAGCAGAGGTCGCCGTACATGCCGCCATGACAGGACACCTCGTGCTCTCAACTCTGCACACCAACGACGCACCAACGACCCTTCCTCGTCTGATGGATATGGGTATTCCACCATTTCTCGTCGCCTTTACTGCAAATATTATTATCGCACAACGTTTAGTTCGAAAAATCTGCCAATACTGCAAAGTAGAATATCAAATGACCAAAGGTGAAATAGAAGAGTTAGAAAAAACATTCAAGACGGATGAAATGGCTAAACTATTTACTGCGCACGGTATCAAACTCCCTGCTAAAGAAAAAAATCTTTCCTCCATGACGTTTTATCGCGGTGAAGGATGCAGTAAATGCAACAAAAGCGGATACAAAGGACGCCTAGGAATATATGAAGTACTCTCAGTGGACAAAGATATCGCCAAACTCATCAATGAACGAGCGACTGCACGCGAGATCGGAGACTTTGCCAAAAGTCACGGAATGGTAACCATCTTACAAGACGGTTTGATCAAAGCGAAACAAGGTATCACTACAGTAGAAGAAGTACTGAGTGCAACTCGTGAATAATATACAATATGCCAGAAGAACAACAAGTAAAACCACTTACCAAAATAGATGAATTTCTCATCAAACTCACTCGTATCAAATTTACTGAGAAGATTTTTTTTGTCGATCATATTCGTACGATGATCAAAGCAGGGCTCTCACTTGTAGAAGCACTCTCAATTATGGAAAAAGAGATGTCCAATAAAAAATTTCAACGCATTACTCACCAGATCAAAGAACGTATTGAAAAAGGACAGCCGCTCTCTGAAACACTTGCACTCTACCCAGATGTATTTCCGCCCATCTATGTCAACATGATTTCAGCTGGTGAAATGTCTGGAAAACTCGAAGAGGCTCTCAACCAAACTGTCGTACAGATGAAAAAAAGCTACGAACTGATGAGCAGTATTCGAGGGGCAATGATTTACCCTGCAGTAATTATGACTGCTATGGCAGGCGTTGGGGTACTCATGACCACCGTTGTATTACCAAAATTGTTGGAAATTTTTAAAGACTTTGATGCTGAACTTCCACTCCCAACCAAGATACTGATTGCTCTCGTAGACTTCTTTAGTAACCCTGTGACAATCATGCTTTGCACCATTGGCCTCGTCGGTGGTGTAAGTGTATTCATTCGCATGATGAAAAAAAGTCCATCATTTAAACACTCAGTGCACGCATTACTACTACGTTTACCAATTTTTGGTGCCGTGATGAAAAAAATTAACCTTGCAAAGTTCTCTCTTACGCTCTCTTCACTTCTTCAAAGTGCCATTCCTATTATTGATGCACTCCGTATCACAGGTGACACCTGTGGCAATGTACTTTTTCGAGATGCACTCCATGGCGCAGCTGAGGAAATCAAAGACGGTGCTCCACTCTCAGAAGTACTTCGTAAAAGTCCAAATTTATTTCCACCAATGGTGACTGAGATGGTGATGGTCGGTGAACGCTCCGGTGAAGTCGAATCACTCTTACACGAACTCGCCTTGTTTTATAGCGATGAGGTAGACAAGACGATGAAAAACTTTTCTACTATTATTGAACCAGTAATTATCTTGATTCTCGGTATGGCAGTCGCCGGTATCGCTCTTGCGGTAATGATGCCGATGATGTCACTGGTACAAAATTTCTAACTATGTTTGACAGCCCGTTTGACAGCGCCTTTGGACTGGACATCTCTGATTTGTCTATCAAGATAGTACAGCTCAAAAATATGACCTCGCGTCGTCGTAGCGTCTCATTTGATGTCTCTTTGTGCGCGTCATCACCACTGCCACCAGGGCTTATTGTCAACGGAGAAATCATGGAACCAGAAAAGGTGCGTCTCGCCATCCAAGACCTCCTCCATGGACCAAACGAACAAAAAGAACCTCGTATCAACAGTAACTGGGTCGTCGTCTCACTCCCCGATACACAGAGCTTTTTCAAACGCATCACCTATCCAGGTGATATCACCTCTATCACAGAGGCGGAAATTATCACACTTGCCAAACAACACATGCCATTTGAAGAAAGTACACACATGCTCGATTGGCAGTTACTTCCTCATGATGATACAAACAAAAAACATACACATATTCTCATTGGTGCAATCCCAAAACACATTGCCAATACCTATACTTTTTTGTGTGAGAGCCTCAATCTCAATGTAATTGCCCTAGAGCTTGAACCACTTGCTGTCGCCCGTGCCATGATCACTGCCAACAAAAGCTATGAAAATGAAGCACGTGCTATCCTGGATCTTGGTGCGACTCGCTCGAGCCTCATCATTTATGACAATGATAGTGTTCAGTTTAGTATCTCTATCCCCTTTTCCGGAGAATTAATCACTACCACTATTTCTCAAAAACTCGGCATTCCTTACGCCGAAGCAGAAGAAAAAAAACGCTCAACTGGACTCGATGCTACCAGTGGAAACAAATCTGTCTTTGACATTATTGCACAGATGACCACACAGCTTGCTGACGATATCAAAAAAGCAATCGCATTCTACGACAGCCATTTTGAAGAAACCAACCACATCACTCACATAACCATGTGTGGTGGTACCACCAACATCAAACAACTCGATACTGTCCTGACCCAAGCACTTGGCATCGAATCACGCCCAGGCAAGGTATTTAAAAATCTCAATACAAATAAACCACTCCCACTCAGTGACGAAGCAGCACTCTCATATGCGTCTGCCATTGGTCTCGCACTACGTGCAGCAGACGACCCGTTCTTGGATCGTGACATGATATAGACATATATGCTTCCTACTAGACTCAATTTTCTCCCAAAAGATAAACAACGATACCTTCATCAAGCGGTGATTGGGTCTGTGACCACACGCATACTCGAAACCGTATTGCTCTGTTTATGTGTTTGTACAATTGCCATTCTTTTGGGATATTTATTTATCGAAAGCCATTACCGCCGTGTCGCCGAAAGCACGATCAACATAGAAACACAACACACCGGACAAGGACAGACAATTCGCGAAGCGAACTACCTCATCGAACAAACGTACGCAATTGAAAAACAGACACCACTCTTAACACCGCTCATTCTCAGTATCACAGAAGTAATACCCAGTGACGTCACACTGGACCAACTCCGTATTGATGTAACCAAAAAAGAGATATCTATCAGTGGCATTGCCAAAACACGCGATGCGTACCTTGCACTCGAAACAGCGTTAGGCACTATTTCTTTTATTGAACATATCCAAATTCCTCTCTCTGACCTCACCCAAAAAACAGATATCGGTTTTTCGTTTACGATGACCATGCGTTAATATATGTTTTCTTTTTATCAAAAGCTATCATCACAACACCAGCGTATTCTCATCACGCTTCTTCTAGGAATAACGATTACCTCTGTGATGATTATCGCTGTTCCTACCGCACGCGCTATTTTGATGCGACACAGTGAGATAACATCAGCACTCGAACTGATGGAACAACAGTACCAAGCAGCGCAAAAATCAAAACGAACACTCCGAGAACTTTCCACCGTACTTGATCGTATCGCCCCATTTTCTGCTTCCTACCTCAAAACAGAAAATGAGCGTCAATTTATCACCAAGATAGAATCTCTTGCTGCAACACACAATATCACACAAACATTTTCTATTGAACCAACAAAAGCACAAAAAGGTATACGTGGCAACGCCTATGCCCTCAATGTACGCGCACAAGGTACATACGCCGATCTCATCACCTACCTCCACGCACTCCAACAACAAAACATCACCATTTCACTTACTACTGTAGAATTTAGTGCTGCGACGAGCGGGCGTCGTGGTGGAGCGCAAGCAGAAACTCCATCATCACACATCTCACTTCAATTTTCAGGATTCCTCTATGCAGCTCGGTAAAAAACCTACCAATCCACTACTTCAAACAGTCGAATATAAACACTTCGGCCTGATTCGAAGTCTACGCATCGCCGTACTTATATGTGAGATATTGATTTCTCTGGGCGTCGTCTGGTTTTTGTACACAAAGACATATGCAGCGGTAGATGATATTCAAACCGTTGTCCTCCTCAAAGAATACTCCACCAATCAAACAATCCCCTTTGACACCCTTGACAAACTCGATGAAATGTGGGACAAACGTCATAGTGAAACACTTCAACCTGTGCAACGCAACCCATTTATTCAAGCACCGTAATACTGACATGTATCAATACGCTTTTGTCCTAGGCCATGAACCAGATCTCTCATACATAGAAATCCAGTCTATAGCTCGTGTTTTTTTTGGACATGAAACTCCAGATTTGACCAGACACAAACACATTGCGATTCTTACGACAACAGAGGAAATCGATGCTCCAGCATGGATGCAACGTCTTGGTGGCACACAAAAAATTTTAAAAGCCATCAGTATTACTCATGACACAAATCCTCTCATTTCTATAACCAAACATCTTCAAGAAGTCCAACCAGAAGGAAAATTAGTATTTTCGATCTCAGGCGACGATGCCAAAGGACGTGCCAAAGAAATTAAAAAACGTCTCAAAAATATAGGACGCTCAGTCCGCTATGTCGAACCAAAAAATGCCGCTACGGTAGAACACAACCGCCTTGTTGAGAAACAAGGTGACATAGTTATCAGTCATGGGTGTGTCTGGTATACTGTCGCACTTCAACCATTTGAGGCGTTTGCTGATCGTGACTATGGACGCCCAATGGCAGACAGCAAACGAGGCATGCTCCCACCAAAATTAGCACGCATGATGATCAATATTGCCGGCCTCAAAGTCACTGCATCTCTATACGATCCATTCTGTGGACTTGCGACAGTACTTTCAGAAGGATACACACTTGGATACTCTTCACTTATTGGGAGTGATATTGATCCAAAAGCAATTGCTCAAGCAAAAGAAAATATACAATGGATTATTCAAAAAGAAGGGCGAGCTATCACACCACATCTTTTTACTCACGATGCGACCATTCACACACCGCTCCCCCCTACATCGGTTGATGCAATTATTACCGAGCCATTTTTAGGAAAACCTATTCGTGGATACGAAGATATTGCCACCATAAAAACATCTGCTCGTGGATTGCAGGCATTATACACAAAAAGTTTCACTGCATTTGCCCAAGCGCTCAAACAAAATGCGATAGTGGTATTTATCTTTCCATCATTTATCTGTGATGGTGAAGTAGTCACAACCATATCAGTACGAGATATTGAAAATCTTGGATACAGACATATTCCATTTTCTCCCACACTTCCATTTCTACGATACCACCGAGAGACACAGTACATTGCTCGAGATATCTACCAATTTAGAAAATTATAAAAAAATACTCCACCATAACGGCGGAGTATTTTTATATCAAACACTACATTTTCTCAGGCCAAATAGAACTGACCAGTTGACCAACAAAATATCCAACTCCTGCCGCCGCTGACGCCAACGCAAGCATCTCGAGTCCTGACCTCCACCATGTACGTTTGGAAAAACGGCTTGTATACACACCCAAACCAAATAAACCAACCAATGTAACTCCAATAGAAATAGGAAGAGCAGTATATACAGGTAAGACAAGATATGGCGTGATTGGAAATGCACCACCAATAATATAAGAAAAAAACATAATAACTGCATTTCTCCCTGGATTTTCCAAATTATCTGGATTAATATGTAATTCGCGATACGCCATTTCTTTGAGAAGAAGCTGTTCATTTTTTGCTGCCGTAGTTGCCATTGTCTCTGCTAGGTCTTTTGGCCAACCATCTTTAATATACATCTCCATCATCTCCACTGTCTCTTCTTTTGGAAATTTTTGAATTTCAATTCTTTCTTCCAGTAATTTTCTTTCATCAATTTCTCGCTCTGATTTACTCGAAAGATACGACCCTACTGCCATAGAAATAGATTCAACAGCAATCACCACAGAACCAGCCAACACAACAGTAAAATGATCCCCAGTTGCTGTGGCAATACCAGTAATAGCACCCAATGTAGAGGTCATACCGTCTTCCATCCCAAATACAAGTTCACGAATATCAGCAGCGTTACCTGAATCAGTATGATGAATGTAGTTTGGATTATGTTCAATAGGCATACTGAAAATGGTAAAGTTACTAAAGATGCTGAAGTTTCTAAATTAACATACTTTTATGAACGACCTTAGTAATTAGTGACATACGTGCCCTCACAATATCATTAAGAAGCAATATGAAAGTAACACACGTCTCCGTCTTTGATAATATAGTCACGTCCCACAAGTTGTAGTTTACCACTTTCACGCACTCCTGACCAGCCACGCTGGGAAACAAAATGTTCCCAATTGGTGATATCTGCCTTAACAAATTTTTTAACAAAGTCAGTGTGAATTACCCCGGCAGCATCTGGTGCAAATGTGTTGGCAGGTACTGTCCATGCACGCGTCTCCATCTCTCCTGCGGTAAAATATGTTTGCAATTTGAGTAACTGATACCCAGCACGAATCATCTTATCAAGCCCACTTTCATTCATCCCCGCTTCACTCAAGAGCATTGCCGCGTCTTCACTTGATAGGTCGACCAATTCAGCCTCAAGTTTGGCAGATACAGTAATAACTTCAGCAGCACTATCATGTGCTTTGAGCGCAGCAACTGTTGCACTCACATCCTGCATCGCTTCATCACAATTAACAACATACAACATTGGTTTAGCAGAAAGAAGACATAATTCTTTTACAATCGTTCGTTTATCCTCATCTTCAACAACCAATTGTCGTGCAGGTTTTTCCTGTTCTAAGTGTAGTATCAATTCATCAAGGAGCGCAAGTTCTTTTTCAAACTCTTTGGCATTGGCACCTTTTGCTTTACCGCGCGTCACATCGCGACGTTTGGTCGCAGTCGCCAAATCAGCAAGGATCAACTCAAGACCAATAATTTGTGCATCATCCACAGGATCAACTCGGTTGCACACATGAATAACATTTTCATCAGAGAATGCACGAACAACCTGTGCGATTGCATTGACCTCGCGGATATGTGCAAGAAATTTATTTCCGAGTCCTGCCCCCTCAGACGCTCCCTGCACAAGTCCGGCGATATCTACAAACTCGATCGCTGTTGGAATAATACGTCCAGATTTTGCCACCTCAGCAAGTGGAGCCAATCGTGTATCAGGCACCTCAACAATACCAACGTTTGGTTCAATCGTACAAAAAGGAAAGTTTTGTGCATTGGCCTGTTTACTTTTGGTCAATGCATTAAAAAGGGTTGATTTTCCTACATTTGGAAGTCCGACGATGCCGATTTGTAACATATTTAAGTAAAATTATAAAGATACAAACATCAAGAAACAAACCAATGAACACCGAATAGAATCTTTACTAATAAAGCACTATATTTTGATTCTTACATCTTGTTTCTTTGAATCTTAAACAAGTGGACCTTACCGGACTTGAACCGGTTACCTCTGCCATGCCATGGCAGCGCTCTAGCCAGATGAGCTAAAGGCCCTCACAAAAGTGACCGTACTATAGCGAAAAAAAGGCTATCCGTCAATAAAATACCCAACGTGATCCGTTGGGTATTAAGAATTACTCAGTGACAGGTTCTTCTGTAGGTGAATCCTGTACTGGAGGAGTTTCTTCAGGCACGACGATGTCAGTTACCATAGGTGTTTCATCGGGTACCACCACCTCTTCTGGAACAGTCACAACCTCTTCATCACCTGTTTCAACAATTACCTCCTCTACCACTTCTTCACTCAATTCATTTTGAACCTCTTCTCCAGCACCTTCTACAGCAGAAGGTTCATCGCCTTCTGGCTGTACAGGACTATTGTCATCTTCAACCACTTGACCCCCAACCAATCGCTTGGTAATCACCACCCAATCAAATGTCGCACTACTTGAACCGTCCCGCAGTTCTCGCACCACAAATCCATCCGCACTCTTGTCTGTCACATAGACACCATTCGCCTCTCCTGTCAATGTGATGGAGACACGCATCTCAGTGTTTGTATCAATCAAACTTTTATCACCATCTTCAAACAAAATAGTAGCTTGTCCATTTTGCAGCTGTCCACTGCCAGATAGAACATAGTCACTATCTTCTGACTGTACACCATACAATGTTTTTGTCTCACCACCGACAACCTCAACACGTGATACAAAACGACCATGTTCATCAATTGACCAAGTATCACTTACACTAGAAATAGATGCTACATCAAATAAAGAATAACCACCGAGATCCAAATCGCCCCCAACCCAGTCCAATGTGCCACCTTGCCCCTGAGAAACAGTAAGCGCGTCAATTTGATCTTGTTGCTCTTGAATTGCTTTAGTGAGGAATGGAATCAGACCAATTTGAGACAGGGTCTTGTATCCATTAGCACCGGTACCAACGAGACGTGGAAATAGCGCTTCTACTTCTTGAGCAATAAATCCATAATTTACTTCTCCACTTGGATCGGTATTCCAATTATATGTAACTGGGTTGAGCTGCATAACAGCATCAAGGGTGGATCCCATCACAGTGATGTTGGTTTTGAGATTGCGATCAGACGTACAAGAAAAGTCACCATCACTTGGATCCACTGTACAAGTAGCATCAGTATCGGTAAAGGCAGCGACGATACCGTCAGATGTGCGTACCGTATGAAGAAGATATGATGGTGATGTTGTATTAATACCCACAAATCCAGTGTCCAACACACGAATACGTTGATTTCCAGCACCATCAGCAAGGATAATGTTATTAGACACATCCGAAGAAACACTTACAGACGCACCTATAATTGTGTTGTACGAGCCACTCATAATTCCACCACCACTTGCTACACCCACTACCGTATTAAATGATCCTGAGACCAAATTAATCAACGTATTATATCCCAAACCAACATTATAATCACCAGTTTCGTTTGATACCATAGAAGCATCTCCAAATGCACTATTATACTCACCAGAAGTATTTGCCTCCAACGCATTGGACCCAAACGCAGCGTTTTTATTTCCATTTAACGTATTAAACAATGCTCGTACACCAAATGCAGAGTTTTTTGATCCATTATCATTATTTGCCAGCGCCTCAGATCCAAATGCAGAGTTTTGCTCACCTATATTTACTTGCAGTGCACTATTTCCAAACGCACTATTATTATCCGAAGATATATTTTGATTGAGTGCATTTGCACCAAATGCAGTATTATATGCACCTAATGTATTTGCAGACAAAGATCCATATCCAAAACCAGAATTAAAAGAACCTTCAGTATTTACAGATAATGTACCAATACCAACAGCACTATTGTATTGTCCTGTAGTGTTACTTTGTAATCCGCCGAATGTGACATTGGTAGAAAAACCACCACCACCCAAACCAACAGCAATACCATTTATACTTACATCGGTAATAAAATTAACCTCACTATTGAAAAATGCACGACCATTTACACCCAATTGATCTTCAATATAGACATCATTTCCACCATCCAACAAAAACCCTCCATCGACGATGGATTCCCCTGACGCACCCACCAGTACACTACTAATAAATGTAGAAGTACTTCCAATTTGATATACAAACCCATCAATCACGAGCCCTGGATTTGTTTCTGATGCCCAATCACCCCACAATGTACTTGTACCTACACCAACCAATTGTTTCTCACTATCAATACTTAAAGACCAAATATCATCAGCATACAAGGTTGACGTACTATTAGATACTAAAAATTGTGCGCCTTGAAAATATGCACCTCCATACAAATCACTTTCGTCATTATATTGTGATGTAAAAATGAAATTACCACCCGCAGCACCCTCACTCAAAAAATTTATGTTACCAATACCATTATTCCCATCAAAAGAAATTTCACCTGTTTGTACCCCAGGATAAGACAAAATATCATCTCCTGTAAACACAATACTGTCTTGCCCTAACACAATCGAATCAGCAGAGGAGTTAGAAGTGGTTGCAACTCGAATTGTTCCAGAAACCATAACAGTACTCACATGAGCAGTATCGTATGTACCAATACTAACTACACCTGTGTCAAAATAAATATCACTCCCACTAGTTGTCCACACCCCGTCAGGACTCAAACAAACCCCAGCAATAGAAAAACATCCAGACGCAATATCAATACTTCCACCAAATGTTGAAGTGGATGTTCCTAACACAGAGACCTGCTGCGTTTCCACTAAACCAGTAAGACCATTGATAGTAACAGTACCACCATCATCAATTCCATTACTAAAATACAACTTACCATAGAGCCCAGACTCTTCAGAACCAAGCCAACCATCAACAAACCCACCATCCAACGCAGTTAGCATAGTAAATCCAAATGCAGGGTAAGACAAATTATTTGCATAGCCAACAAGACCAGCCCCTTGGCCGCTATTTTCAGTTGTACCAATCAAATTTAATATACCCAATTTACCTCCCGAGGTTATCTCACCAATATCAATACCCACATAATTATCTGGATAAATACCAGAAAGATCTCTCAACTGAATTGTATTGTTTACAAAACTTGCATTACCACCAAATGTAGAGGTGCCTGTACCAGCAACATCCAAAATTCCATCAGCATATATATTACTATTAAACCCAGCATCACCATGAACATACAGATCATTCCCATTCATCACAAAAGAGCCACTTGCTATTGCCTCAGTACCCGCACCCAATAAAAAATCATTTAACAAATACGAATCTTCCGATGTACTACCCGATATATATGCACCAAGACTTCCACCCCCAGCACCAATCACAATAGAGCCAGCACCAACAGATGGAGTGGCGCCACCTAAAGTAAGTTGGGGACGATTGGATGTACTCACAGAGAATGTAGCAGCATAACCAGTAGTCATCCCTGGTATAGTCGTGGTAGATATAGGATATAGCACCACAGCCGGACCAAGGTTTGGATTTGAACTCATAGCACGAAAGACGCCCGCAGAACCACTAAGTCCAGTACCACTATCGACAGTGCTGATAGACGTACCCAATGAAGTATCTACATATGTTTTTACACTACCACCAGCTAGTGTACTAGTTGCCGAAACAAACATATCACCAGACACGGCAAGATCATACATAGGACTTGTTGTGTTGATACCAACATTACCAGAACTAAAATAGATATCAGATCCAGCAGTAGTCCACTGCGAACTCCCACCAGAGATACAAGTACCATTTACCGAAAAACATTTACCACTCGCCAAATCAATACTACCAGCAAAAGTGGAAGTACCAGTGCCAGCGACATCTAAAATACCATCAGTGAAGATATTTCCGTGGATTCCCATATCACCTTCGACATATAAATCATCGTCAGACACCGCAAATGATCCATTTGCAATAGATTCAGTATTTGCACCAATTTTAAAGCTATCCATAATCCTGGACTTATTGCGCCCATCTCCCAAAAAGAAATAGGTTGTCCCTGTTTCATCTGCAAAATTGAGTGCAGACCCAGTATCCAACGCTTCTACAGCAAGCACCTCATTCCCTAGACCATTACTCATACGCAAGGCACCATTGATCTGTGAACCACCAATGGTGATAAGAGCAGTTCCATATGGATTAAATATGGGTCCATAGGTAGCAAGCATAATTTCATGTGAATTCTGCCCCATTTGATTTAATGTGAGGTATGTACCTATATACGTGGAAGTATTTCCATGCAATTGAAGACTACCACCAGGCATGGCAGTACCCAAACTACCAGCAGAAAATCCATACATGGTTTCACCATAATAATTCGTTACATTTCCAACTTGTGCATATCCACCCCCAAACGTCGTCGTATTAAACGCAAAACTCCCATCAATATCAGACATTGGGATATAGGTAGTTGATTGTGGAGTTGATGTAGCTTCTACTCCATTGAGATATGATGAGTTGACAGCGTACGGGCTAGCAGTGAGTCTCTTTCTTGGGGAGAGTGTGGTGCCATCTACGATGATTTCAAGATAGAGTTCACTGTTGTCTGAGAAGATGGTTGGGTCAAGTGTATTGGTGTCAGTATCTCCGAGATTGATAGAGAAAATACCTGCTGTAGGAGTAATCATGATAGTACCAATAGTTGGGAGTGTCCCTGCAGCAGTATAGAGTGCTGTGCCACCAGAGTCAGCGTCATAGATGGTAAAGGACATGGCTTTGGTGGTGGTGACAGAGGCACCATCTTCAAGGAGTTTTCCTTGGTAGGTAATAATACTTGGTGGTGTCGCAGAGTCTACTGAACGAGAAAACCAGACAACAGAGAAAAGAAGACTAAACGAAAAAAGAAAAATAAAAAACCAAGAAGAAAGAGTGTTCTTGTGTGTAAGAATGTGTGGTGATGTATTGTTACAATTTTCTCGATCCATGTGTGTATATACAAGAATACTAACCAGAGTCATTGGCAGAATTCTCCTTCATAAGTATACCACAAAAAAACACGCGAGAGTATGCGTGTTTTTGTGAATAACGTAATACAATTACGATAGCTTTGTTGGTGAAACATCTGAAGGCGCCTCCCCTTTCTTCAAACCTACATCTTTTACCACCAAACCATTCTCTTCTTTTACCACCACAGAATCTGTTTTTTCTGGAACATATCCCTCTTTTTCAAACGTAACATAGTAATCATTTGGTCCAACCAAAAATGAATACCGCCCTTTACTATCTGTTACTTGCGTCGCAACTAACTTATCAAACTGTTTGCTAAATAAACGTGCCACAGCTCTCCCGACAGGCTGTGCCGTCCCATGTTCATAGACCAACCCCCACCCTTTTGGTTTCTTTGGCCACACGTATCGTAAAAAGAGTACAAACAAAACGGTGTGAATGACTAAAAAGACAACAGTAAGTACCGATGGCGTAATATAGACAGAGATGACTGCACCCACAATACTAACAATCGCCACAGTATGTTGCAATCGACGCAACCATTTTTCCAACACAATTCGCTTGATCGTTTTTTCTTTTGCGTCCACTGGATCCACTGGAATATTTGGTGTGATTTGAGTATCTTTTTCATCGACTCGAATTGACTCACCATGGTAAATATCAAGAAATGATCCGTCTTCTTTTACACTTGAAAGTAGATGAGTCGGAAACACATACCCCTGTTTAAACACCTCAATTAAGTACTGCCCAGGCTCTACCATAAAAAGATATCGCCCCTTGGCATCAGTCACACGAGACTGAACCACTCGTCCTGTTGTCTTGTCTATCAGGCGGATAGTCGCCAAATCAATCGGAAGTTTATTTAAACTGTTATACACCACACCCCAAGCCTGACGCTTCCTTTTTCCCACCAAATACAGTGGCTGCAAAAAGAGAAAACGAAGTAACGGTAACAAAATTGAAAACAATGATGGAATCAATGTGGCAGCTGAGACACCAACAAACGTCGGTGCAACAACTGTTTGTACCGCTTCTTCCACACGTGGATCATCCTTTTTTTCCAGTACATCCCGTGCTCCTTGCAGTGCGGTATTGAGTACAAACCCGATCGTCTCCACTGGTGTTTCTGGTAGGGCCAGCAGTTCAAGTGAACGATTAATAACATGATCTGTCACTTGAAATGAAAACGTCTTTCGCTGTGCATACCCACCTTTATCTACAACGAGTGTGTACACTCCGTTTGGAACAACAAAACCATAGGTACCAGAAGAATCTGTACGAAATGGATTACTCTGACGAAATGATGTAATGTCAAATACTGTATCTCCTGCATACAAAGAAACATTCGCATCAGCAAGACGTACACGCTCTGTGTCGGAAATAATACCAAACGGAGCACTCTCGACTTGAAACGGTACAACATCTACTAAACCTTCTGCATAAAATATTTCAATCGTCGCGTCATATCGACCAACAGGAGGAAATAATACATCCGAACGATACATTCCGTCAGCTTCTCGTGTGAGAGCATATCGCTGTCCACGCAACACCAATACCAATGTTGTTGACGGTGTAATATGATGGAGACTTCCCTCAGAGATACCGACAGTCAACTGATCTCCCGTTAAACTTTTTACGACCCCCTGTGTTGGCACCACCTCAATAGTGCGTTCAGCAATCCAATACCTTGTTGTGGTAACATGATCCGTCACGGTTACGTTTGGTGAATTATATTCATCATTGTCTGTCGCAGAAGAACAGCCTGGGTCTTGTAAATCGACCAATCCATCTCCATCATTATCAGCTCCATCTGAACAAGCAAATACACCACGACATGCTGGCTCTCCAGCACAGTCAGGATCAGAACAATCAATCAGACTATCACCATCATCATCAACACCATTGGTGCACTGCTCTACACCATTTGGTGGCACACCAGTACACCCAGACACATCAAATATACAGGCACCACCACAACTCAGCGATCCACCAGCATACCCACGACTCACACATGATGCACCACCCAGATCAGAGCCATCACATTGCTCAACCCCGCTGCGGATCACATTATCACCACATATCGCTGCCTGACACAAATTTGTACAACTATCATTTTGATTGTTATTTCCGTCATCACACGTCTCACCTACATTGACAATACTGTTGCCACAAGTAGCCAGCGCATTCGTACACGATGATACATTAAATGTGCACGAATTACTACAACTCAGTGATCCGCCATCATAGCCACGACTCACACACGTCGCACCATTCAAGTTCGTGCCATCACACTGCTCTCCACTTTCAACAATATTATTTCCGCACACTGATGTTTCCACTACACCACTTGGCGTCGCATTTGCACAGACACCAGCACTTGCATTGCCAGATGTGTCATACACAGAGAGACGATAATAATATGTTGTACTATTTGTCAGTCCAGCATGTTGTATACTCAACTGAGCAACAGATGCAATGTTTTGTAATAACGCCCCCGCACCACGTGCAGGACAGCTACCAAGTGACCATTCGATACGGTAGTAGGCAAAATCACTCACACTCTCACTATATTGCCATGACAAATTGTTAGCAGCAACCACACCATTTGCCGTGAATGAAGATACATCTGGTGGCGGTGTCGAATCTGACAACGTAATAAATGGACACTCAGCTGTTCCTATCTCATTATTGGAATCAATACACGTAATACGACACTGATACGCCATATTTGGTGTCAGTCCACTAAGTGTGGATTGATATGAACCACTGACGACACCGATCGAGATATAATTGCCAACACCATATCCAAGTGTACAACTGACAATACTTTTTGGGATGGTTGTCGAAGCATCCCAAACAATCTGAGCACTAGTCTGTGTGGTTGAGGTAGAAATCAACGTAACAGTAACAGACGAGGACTCACTAATAGTAACAAAAGACCCAGTCTCACTATCACTATTACCGGATGTATCACTACAGGAAATGTGATAAAAATATTCTGTGGAAGCACTTAAACCTGCCAAAGAGACAGTATATGTTCCCACCACAGTACCACTTGTTCCATAACCGTCTGTTAACCCATACTCAAATGAACACGATGAGACACTCACGTTATCGCTCGCACTCCAAGAAACACTCGATGTAGTAACACCGACAACTTCCACCACATTTGAGATAGATGGATTGGTGGTATCCCCGCCTCCACCACCACAAGTGCGTGTCGTACATGACAAACTACATGTTGCTGGACAACTACTTCCATTGCTTCCACCATTGTCACAGGCTTCGACACCTTCCTCTATACCATTGCCACACACCGCACCAGTCCCAACTATTGCCTCAATCGTCACATCAGTTGATGTTGTATCAGCAGAAACAAAAGAGACAAAGCCAACAAATACAGAGACAATGAGAAAGAAAAAGGATGTACCAAATAGAATACGTTTCATACAGCACGAGCACGGCGGTGCATTATACCAAAAAATCCAACCAAGATAAGAATAAGTACCATCACACCAACCCACGCAACTGGTGGCATAAACCAAAACGTAGTACCGCCATATACCATTTGTTTTTCAATTCCATATTGTATGACGACTGTCGCACTAAGTGGTCCGATTGCACGCCAAGAGAGATCATTGATTGAAAGTGAATCATTTTTTTTCATCCCAGCATAGACACGACTCATACCCTCACCCAGTGGTGCTCGATATACCACACGATCACTCATGGTAGTAATAATCAACTCACCGACATATGGTGAAACCACTGTCCCCGCATTGTACAATCCAACATCAATAGTAGGTGCGTCAAAAGAAAAAAATGATGACGGGGTCATATACTCAATCTGCAAATCCTCTGTCACTACACCACCCACAGTGAGAAATACCAATGTTCCCACTCGCGCACCCAGACCCACATTACCCTCAGATTGATTCACCTCTTGTGCAAAAACACCCACATAATATGTCTGAGGTGCTTCACCATTCGGAACACGAACTGTCGCGACTACCTCTCGTCGTTGTCCTGGTACCAACGTAAACGTGTCACCAGACACAAATGACACCCATCGCGTTGCTGGTGTTATTTGCCCAAACACAGGACGACTGGTCACTGCATCGACTACAAATCCATCCACGTTCATACGATACGTCTTTTCCTGATCAGTATCGTTGGTTACCGTAAACGCAACATCCTGCGACATACCCGGATCTACTACAATAGTATGCTTGAGTGGTGAAATAGCAATAGCGTGTACAAATAATGCGGAATGTAAAATGCAAAATGCAGAAATAAAAAAAGAAGCCAAAAATACTATTTTGGAATTTGGAATTTGGAATTTGGAATTTTCAAACATCATGGATTTACTGTAGCACTAAATGTAACTGTGTGACTATATGTCCCATCAGGTGTCAAGGAGGAAATACTCGCACGAAATTCTACTCCAACCTGACGCCCAGTCACTTCACCATTTGCAGATGCAATTTCCAGTGGTGTGGTAGTAATCGCCGTATCTGTCAACACAGTCGCATCACTCCCTAATACACGAAACCCATATTCTTCAGAACCAGGTGTCACAGCACCATCTCCAACATCATCAATATCATTCAATCCACTTTCCAAATTACCATCGTCAGAAATAAACAATGTATACCCCGTCTCTGAGTCAGTACTAATCGTCGTCGTCACATAGATCTGTGCTATAGATGAATCGGTAAGACTCCCAAAACTTATATCGTTATCGCTGAGTGAAAATTGCAATACCCCTTTCTCTTCTGCCTGAAATCCACCACGAAGTGCATAGGTACCACCACCACTCGTCGCAGCTTGAAATGCTTCACCACTCCCATAGAGAGTGAAGTCACCCCCAGTTGATCCAGAGGAATCCAGAAAACCGACACTATCAGCATAAATCTCAAAATCACCACCAGACATAGCTGCATGCAGTGCAAAAGGCAAAATAACACCAAAACCTAAGATAAATGCGAAGGAGAATTTCATATAGACCCATTATAACACATTTTAAGCGTTTTTTATACAACAGGTAGTATATTCTATCATCTTGTGGATAAAATAAGGTTATTTTTATAGATTATATTGTACGACATTGATAAATATCTTATTATATTGTTTAATTATGTAAGCTATTAAAATTTAGTGTGGAAATACTACAAAATGTTTCACGACAAACAATTTTTAGATTAAAAAATTAAGATTGAAAATGAGATTAAGATTACCAATAATACAAAGAACATCTTTAAATAAGGTTTTCTAAAAACTCGCACTTTGTTTGTCGTGAAACATTGTAAAATCTTTTTTAATCTTAATCTCATTCTTAATCTTTTACTCTTACACATACACTTCCACCCATTACTCACTCTAAACTAAAACCAAACACTTTTCTCTCCGTTCACCAATGTTTCACATGAAACAAAAAACACCTTGCGACAAGCAAAAGGCGTTTTTGTGTTTAAATGTATACACTAGTGTGTACATTTTGTGGACCCAAGCGGAATCGAACCGCCCACCTCAGCAATGCGAATGCTGCGCTCTACCAAATGAGCTATAGGCCCATTTTTAGACGATCTGCATACTGTCTGTTTGTTTCACATGAAACATGTGCCCCTGGCACGAATCCCACCCTGCGGGTGGTGACCCGCAGGGTCAGAACCATCACTACGTGCCCTCGAAGGGAATTGAACCCCTATCTCATCCTTAGGACGGATTTGCTCTATCCGTTGAGCTACAAGGGCGTAAGGTACCTGCAGTGTAGAGGAACAAAACAAAATCGTCAAGCGATAGATGATTGCACCACGTACACACAATGCATATACGTTCAATACGGATAGAGCGATATACAGATACACCACTATTTGATACGCGACACCATACCCTGATACTAAAGAAAACTTACAGGTAGTATACCACACCAATGCTGATGATTATGTATTTTGATATACACACAACAACATAAAAGAATACGCACATTAGGCAAAAATTGATCGATCTCACACAACAAATAGGTGAGAAGAGTGCTACTAAGAATAGTATAGGCCAGTACGCATATTTTTATCAACCCCACACCAATAGATACAAATTAAATTGTACGACACGTATTTCTATTTTAATTAATTATATTTTTATATATAAATACTTATATGCCTATCATAAAACCACCGCAATACTACTGTTCTGCTTTTCATAACACCAAATGTGGTATACAATAGACGCACTATGGAAGGTAGACGTAACATATCTAGAAGAGAATTTTTACTCGGCACCCTAGGAGCCACTGGCTTAGCTGCAGGCGGAGCTATTTTGTGGAACTCACAAAAAGAATCTCGTCAAGCCAGTACAGATGTAATGGACGTGATACAACGGATCCCTGAAGCAGTGCGCGAAACAGTGAGAGAACAACCCATAGACACACTCATCGCACAAGTGCAAACAGAGTATAAAAATCTATCTAACTCACTACGGGATATTTTTGATAACCCTATATATAACGAAGATCCACGTATCTTGGAAATACTGCGACGCGGTACTCTAGAACAACTGCGCGATAGCGGACTATTCCACAGTATGGATACACCGCTTCGAAGAAACTTTCTCAATCCACATGAATCATTAGTACCGTTTCAACCAAGCATGTGGGAACAAAAATGCGAGCAGGCACAAGAGGGGAGCAGACGATCCACTCAATATGATGTGTGCGAAGCAGCACGACGCAATACATCCTATGATACATTTCCTGAGCAACCGATCACATCACAACAATTCATCGAGACAATTCGTGTTGGCCTCGAATCTGCTCGAGCCACCTATCCAGACCGACCAATGACTGGTAAACTAGCACAAGCACTCACTGCTGAAACACTTCTTGCTATTACCACCCAAGAGCTTATGCCTGAATCAGGCAACCCAATGGGTCGTATTGCTATGTACCGTGCATTATTAGATGCAGGTTTTGAACCAAACAGAATTCCTGCAGTGCACGACAGTCTTCTCTCATTTGGTCTATTCCAGATGACACAAATGACCTATGAAAATGGATATCACGGAATCGACGATACTCTTGACCTGTCCACACGAAGTGGTGGATCAATTGGGTATCTCATTGATGATGCACAGCTACCCACACGATTACACGAATGTGTGACACTCGATAACCAAGTACTTGCTGGAGCACTGCTTCAATTTGAAAACATATATACCTACATCGCACCTGTATTTACCGACAACCCAGCACTCGTGACGTATTGGGACACCTTAAGTGATAAAGATAGACGCAAAGCACTTGTAGCATTTCTTGGTGCTACACATCATAATCCAAGCCGAGCAGCTCAAGCACTCCGGTTACTAAGTCGACAAATAATACGTGGATCAACCGCTGCCTCACTACATGATCTTTTTATCTCCACACTAGGCCAACGTCCAAATGATGAATCAGATGATAGATATGATGCGAGACTAGAAACAGTTGAACACGCTACCAACACATCAACACTTATCTCGTACTGGCACAAATACTTATCTAATGAGTAATACTTTATGGAAATCATCCTCATCATTCTCGTCATCCTCCTCCTCGCCACACTCGGCGGTGTCTTTGTCCTATACAAAAAACTCTCAGAATCCCAAAAGCCAAACGAGGGAGATGCAAACCTCTTTCTCATGCTCCAAAACCAAATTCAGGAGCAATCACGTGCCGTGTCGGATCTCATGAAAACAGTTGACACAAAAATCGCTGACACACACAAACTAATGAACAGCTCACAAATCGATGTCCAAAAAATGATTGCCAATACTCAAGACAATCTTCATCAAACAATCCAACAACAATTCGGCCAGAGCGCGCGCATTATTTCAGAAGTGACGGAAAAATTGACGAAACTTGATGAAACCAATAAACAGGTGGTTGGTTTTGCGGATCAGCTGCAAAGCCTACAAGATGTGCTCAAAAATCCAAAACAACGCGGTGTGCTGGGCGAGTACTATCTTGAAAATGTTCTCAAAAATGTCCTTCCGCCAAATGCATACAAAATGCAATACAAATTCCTCAACGGAGAAATAGTGGACGCAGCAGTGTTTATCAAAGATAAAATTATTCCCATTGATAGTAAATTTTCACTGGAAAATTACAATCGCATTTTGGAAGAACGTGATCCAGCAAAAAAAGAAGAATACGAAAAGACATTTAAATCGGATCTCAAAAATCGTATTGATGAAACAAGTAAGTATATCCGGCCAAACGAGGGAACAATGGATTTCTCATTTATGTTTATTCCGTCTGAAGGAATTTATTATGACCTCCTCATCAATCGCCAAAATGCAGCGGGAGTAAACACAGGAGACCTCATTGAATACGCATTCAAACAAAAACATGTCATCATCGTCTCACCAACCAGCTTCTTTGCCTATCTCCAAACAGTCATGCAGGGACTCCGTGCGCTGCAAATAGAAGAGAGTGCCAAAGAAATTCGCACACAAGTAGAACAACTCGGAAAACATTTGCTCAGTTATGAAGAGTATCTCAAAAAACTCGGTAACAATCTGGGCACTACGGTGAACATGTACAACAGTGCCTACAAAGAATTTGCCAAAATTGAAAAAGATGTGGTAAAAATTGCTGGGGGAGAAAAAATGGTAGAACCACTCCTCATTGAAAAACCAAAAGGACAGGAAGAATTACTCTAATATGTCAAAAAATACCATCATCATCGGCGCCGGCCTTGCAGGGCTCGCTGCTGGATACACACTTACCAAAGCCGGTCACAAAGTAACCATTCTAGAAAAAGAATCCTATCCAGGCGGTCGTGTCCGCAGTCTCCCAATCGACGGACACATGGTCGACTTTGGCGGTTTTATCATCTATCCATGGTACAAACAGTACCATCGCCTCATCAAAGAACTCGGTTTCAAAGAACAACTGCGAGATATTCCACTCTCCACCGTGTATTACGAACTGGAAAAAAATATCTACACCCCTGACGACAAAATTTCTTTTCCGATTGCAGACATGGCCAAACTCTATGCAAAAACATTACCAAAAATGATTCGCTATCAAATGGATATTGCTCAACCAGCACTTCATATTTTCAAAGATCAATCCATCTCAGAATATATCCGTGACACACTTGAAACAGATCACGCAGGAATGTATGAAACGTTTTCTGATGTGGTCTGTCAAGGATACTGCTACGGCCCTGTGACAGAATACAAAATGGCAGTTGTCGCACCAGTGGTACTCAATACCACATTTCGTGGCAACCTCAAAGATTCTGTTTATTTTTTTGGCAACAACGGACTCTTTGCACAAGCACTCGCAGACTACATCACATCACATGGTGGCGAGATCAGATACAATGAAGAGGTGATTGAGCTCAAATCAAATCAAGTAAAGACAAATATACAAATATACACACCGAACTCCATCATCTGTGCAGCTCGCATCAACAAAACACTCCTGCAAGATATTGCACCGACTATTTATGTTGATTGCCCATATACAACATTTTACAATACAGTCATCAAATGCGACACCATTCCACAAACAAATGGAAAAGATACTTGGGGAGCAGTCTTTTACCTCCCAGACACCACCAAACCACTGCAAATTCTCTCATCGGTCAATATACGCGAAATGCTCAGTGGTGAGACGAATGGACTCTATATCAATCTCAACATCATTGATCGAACAAATAAAAAAACGCTTTCAAATAAAGAACTACAAAAACAAATACTGGAGGATGTAAAAAGAATATTTCCAAACGTACAAGATGCAGAAGTGGTTGAGTCAATCCACTGGAGTGAAACCATGCCGATTGCCGAAGAATCATTTATTGAATCGATGCGCGAGATACAAGGAAAAGACAATATTTGGTTTGCAGGAGATTACCTTGGATCTCCTTCGATGGAGACAGCATTACAAACCGGAATAGTGGCAGCAAAAAATATACTAAAGTAAAAAATCCAGGCATTATCCTGGATTTTTTATATCATAGATACCCATCAGATCTTCCAGTGTTTCTCGCCTTCGAATAACTCTTACATCCTCACCATCCACCAAAATTTCAACTGGTCGCGGACGAAACTGATACTCACTACTCATACTAAATCCGTACGCTCCAGCATTTTTGATTGCAACGATATCTCCAACCTCACTTTTTGGAAACATCCGTTCTTTGGCAAAAAAGTCCGCACACTCACACACATTTCCACCAATATCAGTAGAACTCTCACCCCCACTACGAGAGAGATTGACTATCTCATGATATGAATCATATAGCGCTGGTCGAATCAGATGTGCCATACTCGTATTGAGCCCTACATATGCGCGCCCATTTCCAAGTGTTTTAGTCTCCGCCACTTCTGCTACAAGTGTCCCTGCCTCAGCAATAGGAAAACGTCCTGGCTCAAACCGCAATACAATCTCTCGCCCATATGCAACACAAAACGCATGAAGTTTCTCCACTGTTTTTTCTCCCAATATTTTGAGATCCAGTGGCTGCTGATTGGGACGATACGGAATACCAAACCCACCACCCACATCAACAAACTCAATGTCAGGAAACTGTTTTGCAATACCCAACATAGTATCAAGCGCCAAAAGAGGCTTTTCACTTTCAAGCCACCCAGAACCAATATGTCCATGAATACCGATAATACACACACCGTACTGTGTTGCAATATCTCGTGCCTGCACTACCTCTTCTGGAGGAATACCAAATTTACTATCTGGTCCACCTGTAAAGTTGGTCGCATGTGATCCGTCAGCAACATTTGGATTGATACGAATACACACGTCGGTGGAAGGAAACGCTTTTACATACCGCTCCAACCGAGATATCGATCCAATATTGATAAGGATGCCAAGCGCACGTGCGGTCACCATCTCAGTGTCTGTCATCGCACTCTCGGTATACATGATCTTTTTTGGTGAGACACCGCATGCGAGTGCTAGTTGTACTTCTTCTAGAGATACCGCATCCACTCCAAACCCTTGGGCTGCGATAAGTCGAACAATGTGTGGATTATAATTTGCCTTGACTGCATACAACCACTCTACTTTTTCGTATGATGCATACACAGCTTTGAGCTGTGCACATCGGTCACGAATGATTTGCACATCGTAGACATATAGTGGTGTGCCGTACTGCTGGGCGAGTGAGGTGAGATTCATAATATATACAAATGTTACTTGTTAACAGTTACTAGTTAATAGTCGGTTAGATGTGTTTGTGTGAGCGTGCCCCTCACACGCCCACACCGCCGCTACTCTGCGGCGAGCCTCTCCTTCACCCCCTTCTGTTGAAAAAACTCCCGAACCTCCTCCACAGTCGCATTACGACCATTTCGGAGGTGAAACTCGGACAGGAACATCTCGAGCACGTCGATGTTCCAGCCCGCCTCTCGCGCCTCACGGCGCAGCTCGAGGTACTCCTCGAGCGTCATCTGCTCTGGCCACATTGGGCCACCTCCTTGCATCCTGGCGGTGCCTTGTTATTTGTTGTTAAATTTATTACCAGGAGAAATGTCACGCATCACCTAGTAACAAAAAGCCCGCTTTCGCGGGTCATGTAGGTTTGTTGTGAAAATACTATTCGCAGACAAACAAAGACAACCCGCTACCGAGCACCTTCTTTGTCTTTTTTGTGTATAGTTTAAATACATTTATATACATACTATATATAAGCCTATCAATGTTTGATGTACAATGCAACTATATACTGTGGATAACCATCATCACATTGACAAAACCACTTTTTTGTGCTATACTATATATATATTGTGTTAATCGCTCTCACTTTTAACCAAAAAGCCTTGAAAGCATTTTAAGCCTATCAAGCCTTCTAAGCCTTAAACAAATATGCCAATCAAACGCAGTGCGGAAAAAGCGCTCCGCCAATCAAAAAAACGCGCCACTCGTAACGAAGTCTACCGTGCAGCGTACAAACAGGCAGTCAAAGATGTCAAAAAAGCTATCGAGGTCGGAGAAAAAGAGGTAACCAAAAAAATCAGCACAGTACAAAAAACACTCGGCAAAGCTGCAAAAAAGGGTGTCCTCAGTAAAAAAACCGCTGCGCGTAAAATCTCTCGTTTGATGAAAAAAGCAAACAAAACGCTCACGAAATAATATTACTCAACACCCGATATCATTCGGGTGTTTTATGTATCAAATATGTCAGAAGGTATACGCACAAGACGCCCCGCAGTAGAAACTGAAGATGTTGTAATTCTTCAGCAAGAACACAGTGCGGTTGCCCAACAACATTTGGACCAGTACGTCAAAAGCCGTCTTTTTCCTATTGAAATTTTTTTAGAAAAAATTTCAAAACTTACGGAACAAGATTCACAAAATTCTATATTAGAAAGAGATGAGATAATCTCTGAGAATTCTTTTTTCGAAAAAGCAAGAAAATCTCGTGACCGCGCACACAAAATGTTTGTGGCATTCCAACATATTCTCCATGCGCGGATCACACGCGATGCTCATACATTCACAGAAGAACATGGAACATGGAAGCCTGCAGTCTATGCATCACTCATGGAAGCACTTTCTTTTGCAAAACCTAAACTAGATGCTATTTTTACTTTTTTAGAAAATACACCAGCCGATGAATTGCGGAGTACTCTCTCTGGAGAAGAACCACACACATCCCTACGAACGGTTGAGCCTGCTGCACTTCGAGATATTATTCAAACGATTTCTGACGAACAAACAAAAGCTATCGAACAATTCAAACAAAAAATCAGACAATCTATACCTGACTTACAAGAAATGGCTATTTTATCTATAGAAAACCAAGAAGGAAATACAATAGACCCACTTACAGAGCTCATGAACAAAGCAGGTATCACAGCGCACGCAGAAGAAGCCAAAAAAAGACTTGAATCCAGATATGCTCTATGGAATACAAACGAAAACAAAAAGCCAAAAGATGAACCTGTCACAGTTATAATACATTTTGATATAAATGACTTTAAAGGTATCAATACTCGAATTGGACATGAAGGAGCTGATAAACTTTTAGTTATTACAGGAGAGATAATAAAAAAAGCAATCCGATCTGACATAGGAGACGGTGCTGCCCGTATGGGGGGTGATGAATTTTGTATAATTCTTGATACAACAATTGATGCAGTGACAAAAATTCAGACACGTTTTAATAATTTACTTAATTTTGATCCACCAGAAAATCCAGAGGAACACGCTACCCACCCAAATGAAAAAATTCGTGTGGCTGGAGGTATCTTTGTTATGCGACATACCACAAAAAAAACCTTTTCAAAGATGGTAGAAGCAGCAGAAATAGCAGGTTTTACAAGAAAAATACGCAAAACGGATGGAATTACTGGCTTAGCCATCTATAGCAAAGAACTAAAAGAAAGTTTTAAAAAACATATTAAAGAAAATAGAGATGGAATACAAAAATTTGCACAATTATATGCTCGTATGCTTCTTGATCGACTTATCAAGCAAGCAGAGAATCAGTCTGAATCTGCTGATGAAGATATACAGCTAGCTGGTAGAGAAAATATGGCTGATTACGAACAGATGTTGCCTATACAAGAGAGAATTGCGACTCGAGAAATTAATCTAGCTCTAAAAGGTAAATCAACCAACGAAACACTAAATGCACTTTTAAACTCAGATCATTCATCTTCCCCCGATACGCAAACCTATCAAAGTCTCACACCACCTCAAACATAACATACAAATCGATCCAACAATACGGCCGCATTCGCGCCGTATTTTGTTTGTTTGTCGATCTCAAAAAGCTGTGTGTGAATCGCTTGCAATTCTGCGAGTGTGATGCGTTTTACCAATGGCAATGTTTTCTTGACAACAAATGGATGAAGTCCAAGCTTCTTTGCTGCTGCATCACTAGAGATTCCATCTTCGTGTACAAATAAATCTGCAAGTTGAATCAATATACGATACTGTCGAATCAACATCGCGAGAATGTATTGTGGTTCTTTCCCTATTTTATACTGATCGGTAATTAATTTTTGGGCACGTGCCGTTTGTTTAGACACTACTGCGTCTACTAAAGCAAAAATATCATCACTTGCAGACGGATCGAGAAACAATGTGACATCTTGTCGCGTTATCTCCCGCCCGAACACATAGGCGCACACCTGTTCGATCACATTGTGCGCGAGCCACAGATCACCACAACTGTTAATAGAGAGGTAACTAATAGCATCTTTGGCCATCATACCACCACGTTTTTTTACCTCGTCATGTATCCATGCTTCACGTTTACGATCATCGAGCACAGCAAACTCGGTGGCATATTTTTCTTTTTTCAGCAATGCAAACAACTCTTTTTTGGCCTTGGCTTTGGGCTCATCACTACCTTCCCAAAATACAATGATGTTGGAGTCAGGAAATCCACCTGCACCAATACGTTCTATTACCTGCTCAATAATTTCTTCATGTTTGGACGCAAGCAAATTTTCAACCACCACCATACGCTTTTCGGCGAGAAAGGGGGAAGCGAGCATCTCAGACCAGAGTTTAGATCCATGCTTTTCTTCGAATGCATCAAGCAGGACCACGTTATAGCCAGCAGGATCACGTAGCTGCTTAAACCGCTCAATCTGATCGTGTAAGTAGGAGCGGCTACGAAAAGTGTCTGGACCGTAGAGAAAGAGAATCATAGCAGTCGTATTGTATACGTAGAAATCACTTTGCGCAACGGTCGCATTTCCTGATATACTGTATCCATATGAACATACCACTTCTCCACACAGACGAAAAACACCCAATCATCGCCCTACGTGAAAAACGCACCTTTGGTCAACGAGTGAGTGACAACGTCACAAAACTACTAGGTAGCTGGACATTTATCCTTATCTTCATCTCATACTTGATCCTGTGGGTAGCACTCAATGTATACGAATTCCTTTTTAACGCATGGGACCCATTTCCATTTATTCTCCTAAACCTCACGCTCTCCTGTGTATCAGCACTTCAAGCACCCCTCATCCTGATGAGTCAAAACCGACAGGCAGAACGTGATCGTGTCGCTGCCAAATATGATTATGCGGTAAACAAAAAGGCTGAGAAAGAGATACAGCAGGCGCTAAAAGAGTTGCAAGAAATAAAAGAATTACTCAAACAATCTCATCCAAATACCCCACAGTAACGGGGTATTTTATTTTCACTCTCAAACCACATATGGGTGTTGTTTTTTTACAAAACCGTGTACAATAGGCCTACATATAATTCTATGACTATTCATAAAACCCAAACAACCCACCATGCAGATATCCTTATTGTTGGAGCAGGTATCGCTGGATACGAGGCATTTCGCACACTCTCCAAAGAACTAAAGAAACACAAGATCAAAAAAACCATCACCCTAATTGACCAAAACAACTTTTTTACCTTTGTACCGCTTCTGCACGAAGTCGCATCAGGCGCAGTAGAACCAACTCATGCTTCTGTCCCGATTCGCGAACTCATTCACAATACGCCACACACATTCATCCGTGCCCGGATGACACACATTGACCCGGAAGAAAAGATAGTGAGCACTACAGCAGGAAATATCACATTTGAAACCTGTGTCGTAGCGACTGGTAGTACGACAAACTATTTCAACACGCCAGGAGCAAAAGAACACACCTACCACGTCCGCACACTCCGCGATGCGCTCACACTACAGAGTGCACTGCTTAGCAAACTTGAATCATGCACCACATGTCCACTTAGTATTACTATTGTTGGAGGCGGATACACTGGCGTAGAGTTGGCAGCTGAATTTGCACAACTTGTAAACCACGAACTCAGACAGCTCTATCCAACAGGAAAAGCATCGGTAACTATCATCGAACCAAACCAAAGCATCCTCTCTATCCTCCCTAAAAAAGTACAAACAAAAGTAACAAAGCGCCTGACAGATATGCACGTCAATATTCTCACAGGCGAACGTGTCACAGAGGTAACTTCTACAGAACTCAAACTAGCTTCAGGAAATACACTCCCAAACAGCATCACCATCTGGTCCACTGGATTTACCACCGACGCGGGATCGTTTCTCCCAGAGAGCTGTGTCGAAAAGGGGAGAATATTAACCAATGAATATCTCCAGACAAAGCAACACTCGTCCATCTACGCACTCGGCGATGTCGCTCGCATCGTCGACCCGACCAATCCAGAAGTGGTCTATCCACAGCTAGGCGAAGCAGCACACAAAGCAGGGGAGTATGTCGGCACACACATCGTCCGTACACTCCTAGGCAAACAAACAAAACCATTTCGGTTCAAGTCACATGCCACACTTATGCCAATTGGTGAGTGGTACGGAGTTGCCATATTTTCCCCTCGCATCATTCTCTTTGGCAAACTCGCTTGGTGGATGCGACGCACAGCATATGTCCTCTTTATGCCTGGTTTTTTGCGTAAATTACGCATTGTTTTGGATTGGACCTTGATGTCTTTTGGATTTCGACATATAATAGACTTACAAATTGAGGAAGAACACGATATATGACAAAAATTATGATGAAAATGAAACAAAAATTTTCTCAGTAATTAAATAATTTTTGACTCATTTTTGAATAATTTTCATTTATTAGTCTTATTCTTAATTATTTACACTATTTGTATGAAGCAACTTCAAAAATGGTACAACGCAGACACAGGGCTCCTGATGCTCCGCGTCGCAACAGGTCTCGTATTCCTCTATCATGGATGGACCAAACTCCAAGGTATTGATGGAGTAGGCATGTTCTTTGGATCCCTCGGTATCCCTCTTGCCTCAGTTATGGCTTGGGTCGTTGCACTCGTTGAATTTGTTGGCGGTATCGCACTTCTCACTGGCGTATACAGTCGCATTGCAGCCAAATTCCTCGCAGTTACTATGATTGTAGCGCTCCTGACCGCACACATCGACGGACCATGGAAATCAGCAGAACTTCCACTTGTTCTTCTTGGTGCCATGTTTGCTCTCATGATGGGTGGCCCTGGTGCATACGTTGCCATGAAAAAAGATTGCACATGCCTCGGTTGGTGCAAAAAATCATAACCTCACCATAACAAACACAAACCCCGACAACTGTCGGGGTTTTATAACTTCTATTTCCTATGCAATTTTCAGAACTTCAAAATGAGATCAACAAAAACATGGATCGATATTCGCAGCACAACAATATTACAGTGGATGAAAACTGGGCAGTACTCAAACTCCTCGAAGAACTCGGCGAGTTTTCTCAATCGGTTATTATTCATCGCAAACAAAGTAGACCTGAAAAATATTTACCGGAAACAGAATCAAAAAATGAAATAGCCAAAGAATTGGCTGATGTAATCGGTATGGCAATTGTCTGTGCAAAATTATTTGATATTGATTTGGAAGAGGCACTAAATAAAAAATGGATAAAAAGAACATCATAAATTTATGTCACAAAAAACAACACAAAATCCTGTCGTATCCATCGCTCGACTTCTTAAAACATTAGGAAAAGAAGAACATATTGTCGTAGAAGTAGAACCAACATGGGAACATGTCGGTCGCATTTTGAAAAAAAATAACACATACTCTTATTTTCGTGGTGCTCATTTTGATCTCAATGGACTCGGCTCAACTGAGATAGCAGTAGACAAAGCATACACACATTATTTTCTTAAAAAAAGCGGCTTTCGTACTATCGATACAAAAACTTTTTTTTCACAATCTTTTGGCAAAAAAATTCATAGCACAAATACTATACGTAGTGCCTACACACATGCCAAAAAAATTGGCTTTCCGGTAGTAGTAAAACCAAATACAGCATCCCAAGGACGTCTTGTCTGCGTTACACATAATCAAAGAACATTTTTTGAAGCAGTAAAACACATCACACAAATAGATCGTGTATTCCTCGTCCAACCACTTATCTCTGGACATGATTACCGCGTCGTAGTACTCAACAATGAAGTACTCTCAGCATACGAGCGACTTCCACTCACTGTCACTGGAGATGGTACATCTACCATTCATCAACTTCTTGTCAAAAAACAAAAACAGTTTATAACAGAGGGACGAGATACACATATCAACGCTGACGACTTTAGAACCACACATAAACTAGCACGTCTTGGATATACAAAAAAGACAATTCTACCTGCAGGTGAATCATGTGCACTCCTTGATAACCGAAATTTATCCACTGGCGGTGACTCTATCGATGTAACTACTACCATTGATCCGACATACAAACAGCTTGCTATTGATATTGTCAAAACTATGGGTCTCTCATACTGTGGCATTGACCTAATGGTTCAACACTCTATCACCCAACCATTTCACCCAAAAACAAACACATACACAGTCATTGAACTCAACGCTGCCCCAGGAGTAGATCACTATGCCAAGTCAGGACCAGCACAAAAAAAGAATGTGAAAGAAATGTATCGAAAAGTTCTCAAAGCAATATATACACAAGAATAATACATGTACACAAAAAACCACCCAAAGAACGGGTGGTTTTTTGTTCCACTTTTAAGCATTGACATCTCTCTCTCTCTTTGCTAATCTAATAATTAACCAGCTAGAGCCACGGAGGAATATGAGCAAATCATATGTGAACGTCAAAATCGACCATCTTGATTTCTTCAATCTTTTCGAGGAATTTCTAGAAACGGAAAACCAATACGTTCGCATCTATCGGCGACCCATTGGACAAGAAGGTGGGAGTGGAAGGTTTACAATCAGAGGGAAAGAGTACCCATCGATCAAACTCTTTAGACATAGAGAATACTGCACAATCGGTGACCACGAAGAATTCGCAACACGAGTTCATGAAGTAGTTGCTGCTTTTCTGCAGTTTCTCGACAAGAGAGGCATAACGTACACCATACTTGACTAATCTCATAGTAGGCGTTGTGGAATAAAAATCCACCCGATCCTGCCAATGTATTCGAATGATCGAATGTATTGGGAGGAGGCTAACGGGTGGGTTTTTATTTTTTGTGTAGTAAACTTCGTCAACTCCGCAAACTCCCAAAACTTCTTCATTTTATCTCCCCCCATCGCTTCCCAAATCCAACCTCCACTGCAATCGGTACTTTCAATTTCGTTACATTTTGCATTGTCTCTTTTACTAATTTTGAAACCTCGTCTTCCATTCCTTCTTTAACCTCCAACACAAGCTCGTCGTGTACCTGCAATATCATCTTTGTAGAATTTCTAATTTCTAATTTCAAATTTCTAATATTCTTGTCGAGTTCAATCATAGCGAGCTTCATAATATCCGCCGCTGTACCCTGCACCGGCATATTGATCGCCATCCGTTCACCCGCATTTCGAAGTTGAAAATTATCTGAACTTAATTCTGGAATATAACGACGACGCCCAAACAATGTCTCCACATATCCATTATTTTTGGCAAACACCAAGGTCTCATCCAAATATTTTTTTACCCCAGCAAATTTTTGGAAATACGTTTCGATAAATCGCTTCGCTTCAAACTGTGTCAATCCTGTCCCACGAGCAAGTCCAAACGCCCCCTGACCATAGAGTACGCCAAAGTTCACTGCCTTGGCAGCGCGACGCATATCCTTGGTCACGTCCTCGAGTTTCACACCATTGATCACCGCAGCAGTCGCAGCATGGACGTCCTCACCACGCTCAAAGATACCAATCAACGTCTCATCATTGGCAAGCGAAGCAACCACACGCAATTCAATCTGTGAGTAATCAGCTGCAATCAACGAGCACCCAGGCGCAGCGATAAACGCATTACGAATCTCACGCCCTAGTTCTGTACGAATCGGAATGTTTTGCATGTTTGGATCTGTACTTGAAAGTCGTCCAGTGGAAGCCACCGCCTGATTAAACGTTGTGTGGATGCGACCATCATTTTTGACCAACGTCGGTAATACATCGATATAGGTATTACGCAGTTTTTCGAGTTCTCGATATTCTTCAATTGATTCTATAATTGGGTGCAGCTCTCGCAATTTATCGAGCTCAGACGACGCAGTTGAATATCCTGTCTTTCCTTTTTTAATTCCCTGCGTTGGCAGCGCAAGTGTATCAAACAACACATCGCGCAACTGAGTAGATGATGAGATATTAAATTCCACACCAGCTTCTTTCCAAATAGTTTTGCTCACAGCTTCAATTTCACCTGCCACACGCTTGGACAACTCACTCATCATCTGTGTATCCACCACAATACCGTTTTCCTCCATGTTCGCCAGCACTGGCAACAGCGCCATTTCAATATCGGCAAACACCACTCGATCTGCTGGAGTCAACTGTTCATTGTATAACGTATAGAGCTGCGTTAATGCAGACACCTCCTGCGTATGATCTTCTGAAGTTTCTGCACCAAACAAATCTCCCTGCACAATTGCAGCTGCCGTTGCCTCACTCCCAAGCTCTCGCATCATCAACGACGCGAGGTCGTGTGAACGCGTACTACTATTGAGCACATAAGAAGCAATCATGACATCAAAGAGTGTGTTTTCTACTTTCATTCCTTTTGCAAAAAATGCATGCATCATTTGCTTAATATCATGACCAATTAACGTAAGATCTTTATTACTAAAAAGTGACTGACAATCAGTAACTAGCAACTGCAGATTATATATTGCACACGTATCACCTTTTTCAACTCCTATATATATTGTCTCACCGACAATTCGACAAACAAATCGTTTTACCTCTTCTATCTCTTTTACCAATGTACCAAACTCTTTCTCAGTCTTGACCGACACAACTTCAATGACCTCCTTTTTACTTTTCTTGGTGTTTGTATCTTGGTGTTTTGATGTTTCTCCAAGAGCCGCACGTGCACGTTTGATAAAAGAGAAAAACTCAAACTTCTGCAATGTTTCAACCACAGTATCTGCCTGAAATGAAACCGCGCATGTACTCAATTCACACGCAATATCAGGCACATCAGTATGAATCGTCGCTAACTGTTTACTCAACTGTGCGTCTGTTTTTCCCTCAACAATTTTTGTATACATTGCTGGTTTCACTAATTCTTTTAACTGATCAAGCCGTTCATACATCTGCTCAATACTTCCAAATTCTTTAATCAATTCAATCGCCGTTTTGTCACCGACCCCTTTAATCCCTTTGATATTATCCGACGTATCTCCGGCGAGCGCCTTGTAATCTGGGACAAACTTTGGTTCAAAGCCGTAGATATCTACCACCTCATCATCACCACAAAGCAGTGTGTCTGACATACCTTTGCGCATCAGATACACTTTGACGTTTCCACCGACAAGCTGAAGCAAATCCTTATCCCCCGTCACAATCACAATGTCACATTCTGCATTTTGCATTTTGCATTTTTGTGCAAGCGTTCCAATCACATCATCTGCTTCAAATCCTTTCTTTGTTACAATCGAAATACCAAACGACTCCACCAAAGTATAGACAAGTGGAATTTGATCATAAAGATCCTGGTCTGCCTTGACGCGTGTGGCCTTGTAACTCTCCGCTAAATCATTGCGAAACGATCCACCGGCCACATCAAACGCTACCACCATATGTGTTGGTTTGAGATCAGCAATGATTTTGAGTAGCATTGATGCAAATCCAAACACCGCCTGTACAGACGTACCATCTTTGGTCGTCATTGGTGGGATGGCGTGATAGGCACGGTGGATGATGGCATTCCCATCAATCAGAACAAATTTACTCATACCTAATGAATCATACTAATAGCAATTTTAGCAATTGCCAACGCTTGCTCAGTGGTAATTTCAGGTGGCTCGGTCATCATCTTTTCCAAACTCTTTAACCCAAGCGCTTTTGGTATTTCATCCAAATCTTCGGAAATTGTGATTTTTTTTCTTGGTTTTTTTTGAGACTGTTTCATAAAAGTACTTTTTCTCATTGTAGCACGGGTAGGAAACAAAAAACAGCCCTTTTGGCTGTTTAGAGGTACCAGTCGGAATCGAACCGACGCATGGAGGTTTTGCAGACCTCCGCCTTACCACTTGGCAATGGTACCATCGTGAAACGCACTATAACACAGACACAACTCTTTTTCAAGTATAAACCCACCAAAGAATTGGCGGGTTTATCTAGCTTACTCTGCCTAATCTGCTTACGAACTTAAAAACCGTTTAGAATACTTCCATCTCCACATGCTTCACACCGAGTTCTTTCGCACGAGCACGTGACGCCTTTGCATCCACTTTTCCATCTTCGCCAAGTACTGCGATATAGACATCCACGTAGCGTGTCCCGTTGTAACGGGTATTCATGCGGTCACGGACAGTAAAGATTTTTTCTGGAAACATCACACCATCGATAACTATATCTTTGAAACGCACCTGTGTTCCAAGTGGTAAGAAATTAGCAGCAATTGCGTCAGTCAGACCTTCCTGAGCCATGATACAAAGATCTGATCCATCGGCTGGGATACATGGTGTATTGTCAGTCTGGTTTGGGTCACTCGAGTAAAAAGACAAACGAACCGTCATTGTCTTTTTTACTGGTTTATCTTCAGCCACCGGAAATGTATTTGCATCTTTTGCTTTCACCTCAGAAAAAATTGAGGTAAAGAATGAACGAGCTGTTGTCGTCGCCTCACTTACTGAAATTGCATGTACCGGGGTACTCTGCAACAGAAGCGTTGCGATTGCAAGTGTCGAAATTGAATATTTTGTTGCTTTTTGTATTGATGTATGAAACATATATTGTCTGTGGTGTAGTGGGTAATCCCTCTACCACACAGGCGTGTTCCAGAGACCGAAGTTATGGCTCTCACCCATGACCTTGCCTCTAAAAACAGTATACCCTGAGGTTAGTACCCCAGGGCGTTACGATGCCCCATAATACCACCAAATTGACTTTTTGTCAATGGGTTATGGCACATAAATAAACAAAATTTGCCTCTATATAGCAAAATTGTATCTACATGTTATCCACACCCCAAAGAGACCTTTGACAAAGCAATGACGAGACTGTAGGGTTGTGCTATACTATATAACATACAAATACTAGCTTTTTTAGCTCTATAGAGCATAATTATGAGTCCACATAGAAATCCACACCGCCAATACGGCTTTATCGATGAGGAACAAAACGAAAAAGATGAAGAGCAGATACGCGAATCCCAAGAAACACACGCACACACACCTCCTCAACGAACCACACACAAACCAAACCTCTCCACCCAACCACTTGTCTTACAACTCTTAACTGGTGTTTTTCGTGGCATTTGGATGATACTCACCTTCATCTTCAAAACACTTTGGATACTCTGTAGAGGGCTTGGCGTACTTCTCCTGAGCGTACTTGACCTCACGCGTCTCATTGGAGAAGAACGCAAAGCAGCTCTAAAACAATCATTTTGGAAAATGATTCTTTGGGGAGTAGGACTAGGCACTGTTGCATTGGTATTACTCGTGCTATGGGTAAGTAAAGATCTTCCTGACCCAAATCGTATCACTGACCGCAACATCGCCCAAAGTACCAAAATATACGATAGAACAGGAGAACACATCCTCTATGAAGTGTACGCCGATGAAAAACGCACTCTTGTCACTATCGACAAGCTACCACAACACCTCATCGACGGTGTCATTGCTACTGAGGATACCAAATTCTACGAACACGCGGGTATTCGTCCACTTTCGTTTTTACGCGCAGCAGTGTTTGGACTACTTCCTGGCAGACGAGCAGCAGGCACATCAACACTCACACAACAGCTGGTAAAAAATGCAATTCTCACAAACGAACGTAGCTACATCCGCAAACTCAAAGAGGTAATCCTTTCACTCCGACTCGAACAAAAGTACACCAAGGATCAGATTTTGCAGATCTATTTCAATGAAATTCCCTACGGTTCTACCAACTTTGGTGTTGAAACAGCGGCTCAAAGTTATTTTGGTAAAAGTGTCTCTGAACTCAATCTTCAAGAAGCAGCCACCCTCGCAGGGTTTCCAAAAGCACCATCACGCTATCTCAATAACCCAGAAGCGTTGCTCGAGCGTCGCAACTTTGTCTTGCGTCGCATGTATGAAGAGGGATACATCACCGAAGAAGAGAAAACGTCTGCACAAAATGAACCACTTACACTTTCTCGTACATTTAGTGACATGAAAGCACCTCACTTTGTACTCTACGTCAAAGAACAATTGGTAGAAAAATTTGGCGAACAACTTGTTGATACCGGTGGACTCAAAGTCATCACCACACTGGACTGGAAGATGCAGGAGGCAGCCGAGACAGTGATAGAGAACGCATCATCAACCATGCTTGCGTCAAACGCAAACAATACGGCCCTCCTCGCTATGGACCCAAAGACTGGACAGATACTGACGATGGTCGGCTCACGTGATTTTTATGACGACGAGATTGATGGGCAATTCAATGTCGCAACACTCGGTAAACGCCAACCAGGATCATCATTCAAACCAATCATCTATGCAGCAGCGTTTGAAAAAGGATATACACCGGATACTATCCTCTATGACGTCAACACCAACTTTGGTGCCAACGGCTCAACTCCATACGAACCACGCAACTACGATCTCAGCGAACGCGGCCCAGTAACTATTCGCACAGCACTCCAAGGCTCTCTCAATATTCCTGCTGTCAAAGCACTCTATTTAGTTGGAGATAAAAAGGGGGTGGAATTTGCTGAACGTCTTGGATATAGCACCCTCTCTGAGGGGGAATTTGGACTTTCACTCGTACTCGGTGGCGGGGAAGTCAAACTTATTGATCACGTCAATGCTTATGCCGCATTTGCAAACAGTGGCATACAACATGACACGGTCAGTATCCTGAGTGTCGAAGACCCTACCGGTGACATGCTTTATGAATGGAAAAGAACAAAAGGTACGGAGGTTGTGTCAAAAGAAGTAGCACACACACTCAGCAACGTGCTCTCAGATGACGCTGCTCGTGCCTATGTCTTTGGTGCTGGTGGGGTGCTCACACTTCCAGACAGACCGGTTGCTGCGAAAACAGGTACTACCAACAACTATGTTGACGCCTGGACTGTCGGATATACACCAAATCTCGTCGCAGGTGTCTGGGCAGGTAACACCAATAATACCCCAATGAAACAAGGAGATGGAGGAAGTCGTGTCGCAGCGCCGATTTGGCAAGCATTTATGAAAGCAGCCCTTGCAGACAAACCAATTGAAACATTTCCAGAACCACCACCAAACGACGCCACCAAACCAGTATTGCGTGGTTCAAGTGAGGGGGGTGCGCGTGTTAGTATCAATCGTGTCACAGGAAAAATCGCAACAAGCTCCACACCACCAGATCTAATTGAAGAAAAAACATTTATCCAACCACACGATATTCTCCATTACGTCTACAAAGATGATCCTCGTGGTCCAATTCCAACAAATCCACAGGAGGATCCACAATATACTATCTGGGAAAATGCCATCGCTGATTGGATTCGAAGAAAAAAAGAAAGTGATCCGAATTGGTCAATTGAATTTGGAGAAGCTCCCACAGAACTTGATGAAGGGTATGATCCAGCACTTCTCCCAACACTAGAGATCACCTTTCCAAGTGAAAACACAGTACTCACAACACGCGCATTTACATTCCGCATAGAAACAGATGCGCCGCGCGGTGTGGCAAAAGCCATCTATAGTATTGATGGTAAAATAGTTGAAACAATTCGATCATACCCATTTACGCTTTCGTACTATGCTGCCAATCTTGACAGTGGTACACATACACTAAGTGTCTCTGTAGAGGACGACCGAGGAAATAGAACCACAAAAGAACGAACGTTTACACTAGACGCAGGAACACCCACTCCCGCCGCCACATTTGACACCCAGCCACCGACACTCGATCGCACTGATGCGCCATGGCGCCTGTCAATCCGCACGTTCAAAAACAGCGCTATCCAAAAAATAGTTATCTATGGAACACATAATGGTAGCACTGAAACCATCGCAGAAATTACACATATCCAAGATATCCTAGACGGAAGACAATCATTTTTGTGGAATAGCACCACCACCTCAGGAGAGTGGCAACTACAACCGGTAGTGTATACAACAACCGGAGAAACACTAGAAATGCCAAAAATTACCGTCATTATTGAGTAATTATCCCCACAATCCACAAGTTATCCCCAGCTTAGTACAATTTAGCTTTACTAAGCTGGTTTTTTATTCGCTTGGCGTATGGTACACTTCTATCGTATACTGTTTTCACTGTATTTTATCGTCTTTTTCTATGACCAATCATGAAATCTGGCAATCTGTGATGGCCGAGTTTGAACTCAAGGTCTCAAAGGCCAACTTCACCACCTGGTTTCACGGTACTGGTATTTCAGAATTTACCCCCGATGGAAATGTGGTTGTCTGTGTACCAACACTCTTTGCCAAAAGTTGGTTAGAAAAAAAATACCACGCTGAAATAGTCAAAATACTTGAAACAGTCACTCACCAACGTATTAAAAAAGTGGTTTACAAGGTAGAAAACCCAAAAAATATCGAGGAGAAAGAGATGTCTTTTGGCTCAACACAGCCACAAAACAACCAACACACTCAATCGGAGCAGCTATTTTCGGCACCTAGTGTACAACCAGAGTATCGACCGATTCCAACACAATTTGGACTCAACCCAAAATATACATTTGATACTTTTGTGGTGGGCAAAAACAACGAGCTCGCCCATGCTGCAGCTCAGGCTGTCGCTCGACGTCCTGGTGAAGCCTACAACCCACTCTTTATCTACGGGGGAGTCGGACTCGGTAAAACTCACTTGCTCCAAGCCATCGCCAATGAGATGCTCACACAAAACCCAAGCCTTCGTATTACCTACGTAAACACAGAGAAATTTATGGGGGAGTTTATCCTTGCACTTAAAGAAAAACGCATGGACGAATTCAAACAGCGTTATCGTACCACCGACCTTCTCCTTATTGATGATATTCAATTTATCGGAGGTAAAGAGCAAACCCAAGAAGAGTTCTTTCACACATTCAACGAACTTCATCAAAATTATAAACAAATTGTTCTCACCGCTGACCGACCACCAAAAGCGATTCCAGCGCTTGAAGATCGTCTTCGTAGTCGATTTGAGTGGGGGATGATTGTAGATGTAACAAGTCCAGATCTAGAAACACGTGTGGCGATTTTACAAACTAAGTGTCAAGAGCGCCATTTTCCGATTCAAGAAGAATACCTTCAACTTATTGCAGCAAGCATACAAAACAATATTCGTGAGCTTGAGGGCGCTCTGAACAAAGTAATTGCCTATCACCAACTCAAAAATATTGAACCGGACAAAGAAAGTGTCAAAGCAGTACTCTCAACACTTGAAAACCGAGCAAGTAAGAAATCAACAACACCAAAAGAAATTATTGAAACTGTTGCTAAGTTCTTTGATATCTCTTTAGATGAACTCCAGAGTAAAGGAAGAGAGAAACGTGTCTCATACCCACGTCAAATTATCATGTACCTTTTACGCTCCGAACTTCACCTCTCCTACCCAGCTATTGGAGACGAGATGGGTGGACGAGACCATACCACCGCCATCCACGCAGACGAAAAAATAAAGAAAGATGTAGAAAATGATCCAAAAGTAAAACAAGATGTTGATCTCATCAAGCAGCGCATCTATACCGACGCGGTATAACCTGTGGATAGTGTGCATATATATGTGTAAAAACATGAGCAAAACCCTGTGGAAATACTTCTAATAAGTGCAGAGAGTTATACAGACTATCCACACTGATACAGAAAAAACAATCTCTCCACACACCATCTCCCAATTCATCCACAGAGATATAAAGTAATTATTTCTCTCAACAGAGATAAAAAGATACGTTATACAGATTATCCACAGTACAACTATCTACTATTAGTTAATATATATACTTATATGAAATTGACCTGCACGAAAGAAAATTTAGGACGAGTACTTTCTTTGGTCAGTGGAGTAGCAGGAAAACAAACAAACCTTCCTATCCTTGAACACGTGATGATCACTGCAAGTGAATCAAAGGTTGAATGTGTTGCAACCAATCTTGAAATGGCTGTTAAAGCGGTGGTACGTGCCAAAGTTGATGAGGTAGGTACATTTACTGTGCCAGCCAAAACACTTTCAGAGTATGTTGCTCTTCTTCGTGGTGATCAGGTAATGTTAAGTGTCGAGGGGAATGAACTTCTGGTGGAGTCTGGAAACTCAAAAACTCGTATTAAAGGAGCAGCTTCGGATGAATTTCCTGTTTTTCCTGAAGTAGAAGATGGTACTGTGTATAGTATTTTGGCAGAGCCCTATGCAGATGCACTAAAGAAAGTGCTTATCTCTGTCTCAAAAAATGATGTTCGTCCCGAACTATCAGGGGTGTATTGTGGATTTTTTACCAATCGTTTTGCGGGTCTTGTGATGGCGGGTACCGACTCGTATCGTCTTTCTGAAAAGATGATCTCAGTGGTCTCTGGTGCTGATGAGCGACGTTTTATCCTCCCAGCTCGAACAGCGGCTGAGGTGGTGCGTCTGATCTCTGTGCCAAAAGATGGAGAAGGTGAAAGTGTAGTGCGTATCTGCGTAACTGATAACCAGATTTTATTCCGCTACAATTCGTTTGAACTTACTTCTCGGTTGGTTGAGGGGAAATATCCAGATTATACACAGATTATCCCAGAGACCCATCGTACTACTGCGCTGCTTCCTGTGGAAAATGTGGTCAATGAGGTGAAAGCGGCTGGTATTTTTTCTACTACAGGGGTGAATGCAGTGCTCTTTGATATTAAACCAGATGACCACACTGTCTCTATCGCATCAGAAAGTATGCAGCGTGGTGCCCATGCTGCCACAGTAGATGCTGAGGTGACCGGTGAAAATGTCTCTATTTTACTCAACCATCGATATGTCTTGGATGGGTTGGCACATATTGAGACTGATGATGTGTCTGTGGGGCTCAATGGTGCTGATATGCCCTGTGTCTTTCGTCCCAAAGGGAAACAAGATTTCCTCTATATTGTGATGCCGATTCGAAAGTAACGTTGACAAACAGAAGAAATTGTGCTATACTATCACTCGTTGCCTGGTGTAGAGATAGTTCCTACGCCATTTCCACCTCTTTAGATATTCCACATATTTTTGTATGGCTACCAAACGTACCTATCAACCAAACAAACGCAAGCGTGCTAAGACTCATGGATTCCGTGCTCGTATGGAAACCAAAAATGGTCGTGACGTACTCAAACGTCGTCGTGACAAGGGTCGCAAAAAACTCACTGTCAGTGATGAACGAACAGGAAAACGCACACGTAAAGCAAAACGATAAAAAGAAAAGCCGCTTGATTGCGGCTTTTTTAAACTGTAGAATACTGAGTAGTTATTTATAAATACTGTGCTTCAAAAAGAAAACCGCCTTACTCGAAAACGTGATTTTGAAATTCTCTTCAAAGAGGGTCGTTTTGTGCCGGGCACACTAACGACGATGAAGTATTGGAAAGTACAACCGGAAAAATATCCGAAGCGCGGGTACAATACGGCGGATCTCAAAATTGGTTTTATTGTCTCAGCAAAATTTAGCAAAAAGGCAGTCGATCGAAACCGAGTAAAACGACAAATGCGTGAAGTGGTTCGTTTACTTCTCAAAGAAAACAAAATTCCCGTTGGATATATGATTGCAATTATGGTGAAAAACGAGATGCTTGGGAAAGAGTATGGGGAGATAGAGAAAAGTATCGTGCAGATGTTGAAGCGTGCTAATTTGTTCATGTAACATGTAGCACAAAACATGTAACAAATATAAATGTGTTACATGTTATATGTTACATGATGTTTTTCTAATATCACGACGAATCGTGCTACGATGCATTCGTCTTTACCAAAAATTCCTCTCTCCAGATCATAGTTTTTGGGCCAAACATATTCACCCAATTGGATACTGCAAATTCACGCCTACATGCTCTGAGTATGGATACACGTCTATTGAACGCTACGGAGTGGTTCGTGGTGGTCTACGGGCACTGTGGCGCGTTCTACGGTGTAATCCATGGAGTAGGGGTGGCGAGGATTTACCATAAACTATGCTCATACATATCAAAGTAACTCCACGCTCCAGCAAAAACGAAATCCTTCCCCAAACAGATGGTTCATATAAAATTCGTCTGACTGTACCACCGGTGGACGGAAAAGCGAATGAAAAAATAATCGAACTATTGTCCGATTATTTTGATGTTGCGAAAAGTAAAGTTATGATTGTCCGTGGGGAGGGTTCGAGAAATAAGGTGGTTGAAATATTTTAAACAAGTTTGGATATCTGTTGGGTGTGTGTTTTCCACTCATACTCCATATTTATGTTTAATTTTTTGACAGCTCGTCCAATATATAAATCTTGAAAAATTTCTTCTATGTTTTCTTTTATATCTCGAGATCTGTTAAATATTACAAGAGGGGAATTATTATCTCTTGCAAGTTCGTTGTAAAAATTTTTTATATTGTTAAAAAGTGTATCAAGTGCCTCTACACTTGGTATAGGTTTTTCTGATTTAAAGCCGCGCCCATCTTTATGTCCAAAACCACGGTCTCTTAAATCTTTTAATTGTTCGATTGTTTTTTTATTATGTTTTATAAAAACAGTTGTTTTTTATTCGCTAACTTTAATTAGCGAATAACTTTCCTGTTGTTTATCAAAACAATGAAGTATTGTGATTGTAAAGTTGATAAGTAAGGCACGCTCTATTTGTATGAAAAATGATGAATAATTTTTTTGTATATGTGTATACTTATCCGCCATAAGTTCAGGCAAGATACTTTTTGATTTTGATAATTTTATAATTTTCCAACCATTGTAAGCAGATTCTGCTTGAAATATATTTTCTTTAAAATAATTAAGAATTTTTTGATTGTTCATATTCAGTATCTATTTGGGATCAAACACTGATTTATCTAACTTACCAAAATGTATGTATTCCGCAATACGTTTGCCACCATAGATAGATGGTAAGATACCAACACCGTTGCAGCCGAGATTGTAGAGGAGTCTGTTGTTTCTAGGATCTGGGCCGATCATACGTAGGCCGTTTTTGGTATATCCCATCAGGCCGTGCCAGAGAAATGCGTAGTCTCCGTTTGGGTGGTCGAGACGGCTGGAACGCAAAAAGTCATCAATTTCTTGTTTGGCTTTGTCTGGGTATGGGTGGGTATATTTGTCGTATGTGTGTTTTTCGTGGAGATCTTGCTCAGGTCCGCCGATACAGATGAGGTTGTGGACCTGTTGAGGTTCGTATTCATACAGACGCCTCGTGATGTACATGTATTTGTCACTTCCGTCTTCACTTTTGTCATTGATGTAGCTGATCGCACAGACATCCTCACCAGGTGGAGTGAGGTAGCCTGCCATGTATCCCACTTTTCCTTCGACTGTTTCATGGAAACTCGCATCAATTGGATCACCTGACTGATTTTCTATGTGCAAATGTGTGAATCCATTGGTGCACAGTACTGTGTGTGATGCTGTCACGGCAAATCCACCATGGATCATACACTGTGTGTTTGAGTCAGTGAGGACGACACGCTCTACCATGGTGTGTTCGTGTAAGGTAAAGCGATCAGAATAGTGTGTCAAAAAATGGGTAACGAGCTCTTCACAAAGTGCGGCACTGTTAGTACATCCTTTTTTGCTTGCTAGAGCAATGCAATACTGCGTATCAATTGTTTCAAGTACATTGAGAATATGCTCATGGCTAACGACCGCTGCTACATCTTTGAGACGAGATGGGAGTTCAGCGAAACCGAGTACTATATCAGAGATGAGTACCTGCTCGACCATGAGACCCGCCTCTTTTTGGGCGGCGACACTTTCGATATAGGGGAGTGCGTCAGTGAGAGATCGAAATCCAGCATAGCCTGTACAGACAGAGATGGGTGTTTTGAGATTGAGATCTTTTTGCATCTCTGCAATAGTATCCCACATACTAAACAGTCCAAGTTGTGCTTTGACCGCGAGATCGATTCCAAACTCTTTTGAAATATCTGGAAATGATCGTTCAAAGTATGAAACGATTTGACCCGCGTTGTGTCCAGAGGCACCATGAGCAATTTTGCTTCCCTCGAGTAGTGTGATTTTTTTGTCTGTAGCTTTGAGGAGAAAATATGCTGTCATGACACCTGCAATTCCACCACCAACAATAATAATGTCTGTGCTCGCATCAGCCATGACAGGTGTCGCGGATGTGCGGGTTTGCTTGAGTTCATGTATCCAGGGAGAAAAATGTTGCATATGTATTTATATTGGTCCATTGTATCGTTTCTGGCCTATTTTCGCAAATTAAAAACCGCCTTATTTTCGGGCGGTTTTTAGGTATCAATTACTGTTTAGTGTTTGCAATTCTCATCATGTACGTGTTCTACTTCTGTAGTCTCTTCACCAAGAATTTCTTTTTTCAACCAGCGAACCACTTTTTTGTTTTGCATGCTCACTGCGATAGTTTCTCGTACATCTTGACGTTTGAGATTTTCTTCTACTGCTGAGTCGCCTTTGTACATAGTGCGGATGAGCTCAAGTTCGTGTGTCAGTTCGTCATCACCAATAGTGATTCCTTGCTCTTTGGCAATCGTACGTGAGACGAGTGCTGCCTTGGCACGTTTCTCGGCTTGAGCGGTGAAGTCTGCCATCATTTCTTCCTCTGTTTTTTTGATATCTGCGAGGTACTGTCCGACATCCACGCCGTGTTTTTCCAAATCACGGAGGAGCTCATTGTAAATACGATGTCGTTCTGAATCAATAATCACATCTGGAAGTTCACTAAACTTTGTTTTTTCAATGATTGCATCGAGCATTTCAATTTCTACACGCTGATCTTCTTTTTGTTGTGCTTCTGCGTTGATGTTTTCGGCGATGCGAGCGCGGAGTGCGACTGCATCTGTCTGCCCTAGTTTTTGTGCAAATTCGTCAGTGACTTCTGGGAGTTCGCGACTGAACACTTCTTTTACTTTGACGATAAATGTTGCTGTTTTACCAGCAAGTTGTTTTTTGAAATAGTCTTTTGGAAATGGAAGATCAAATGTTTTTTCCTCACCCGCTTTGAGACCAATCAGTGCTTCGTTAAATCCTGGGATGTAGTGATCTTCACTGAGGTAGACGCCATAGTCGATTGCTTGTCCACCCTCTACTGATACACCATCTTGTTTGAGATCCATATCAATAACGAGTTTGTCAGTACCTTCAGCTGGACCATCCTTTTTGATTTCAATCGCGTGCATGCCGCGGAGTGCGTCCATGGTTTCGTCCACTTTTTTTTCATCTGTCTTTATTTCCTTTCGTGTTACTTTGATTTTTTTGATATCTGGCAAAGTAACAGTTGGGAGGAGTGCAACGACTGCCTTGAATACAAGGTCATTTGCTGGTGCAACCTTTTCAATCTCTACTTTTGGTCCACCGACGGTATCGAGCTTTTCTTCTAGTACTGCTTGGTAGAATGCTTCTTGAACTACTGACTCAAGTGCTTCTTGGAGGATTCCCATTTCACCGACTTCTTTTTTGATCATGTCATATGGAGCGTGACCTGGACGAAATCCCTTGATACTTGCACGTTGGGAAATTCGAGTCGCAGCTGCTTCGAGGTGTTTTTGATATTCTGTTGGGGTGACAGTGATGGTGAGTTCCACCTGGGACTTTTCGAGTTTTTTGATGGTGTGTGACATACGGATTTAAGTCGATTAAAAGTGTGCAAAATATACCTGAGTTGAGGGATTTTGTCAACCTAATGATGTCAAGGATGCTGAGGCTTCTGATGTTGCTTGTGTCGTGTGTGGTTCTATGTATTTTGAAAGCATCTTTAGAAACCTTAGCATCCTCAGCGTCCTTAGTCACGATTGACCAAAACCCCATTTTTTGGCATACTACAGGGTATAAATATGAGTCAATGGAAAGCAAAATCTCTCCTCGTACTCCTTCGTTGTGGTGTCTACGCACAACGACTTCTTTTTTTTCTTGGACGACGTATAGGAAGAGTGGGCTTGTGGATAGCTGTGTTGTTTCAAAAGACGGTTTGGCTTCGTATCTATCAGCGCTGGTTTAGCTTTTATCGGAGACATTTGGCAGTGACAGTGGGGGGATCTTCTTGGTTTTTTGATGTGATCGTGAGAAGACATGTGCTTGAAGCTTCTTTTTTCGTTGTTGGTTTGTTGGTGGTGTTGCCAGAAAGTGTTTTTTTTACTCAAAGCCCAGGATTGCCTTGGCAAAATACTCCTTTGTTTCAGTTGGTTGGTTTGTCAGAAGAAATTGGTGGTACTGAGGAAGTAGTACTCAATTTTGATGATTTGGCTCGTGGTGATGTGGTGCCTGCATGGCGTCAGGGGGCAGTACAGCAGACAACTGTGGGCTCATCTGACGAGACATCATATCTCTATACTCCAGCGGATCCGTTGTCTCATACTCCCAGAGGTATGGCAGCCATTAAACCAATTCTTGTGCCATCGGCTGGCGGTGTTGTTGATGTGAGCGGAACTCCTAGTACTGGACGAAAAGAAATTACTACATATGTTGTTCAAAGTGGTGATGTGTTAGGAAAAATTGCCACCGATTTTGGCATCTCTATTGAAACACTACTTTGGGCAAATAATCTTACGTTGCGGTCATATATCCGTCCAGGAGACACATTGCGTATATTGCCAGTGTCTGGTATCACATATACGGTTAAAAAAGGCGATACGTTGTCAAAAATTTCCAAGACGTATGGTGCGGATCAAAAACAAATTATTGCATTTAATGGGTTAAATGAAGCCGGAACCAATCTTGTGATTGGAAAAGAACTGATTATTCCTGGGGGACAACGCATTGCTGCTGCAGCACCTGTGCGGTCTACGCAGGTGTCTACGCCAGCACGTACTGTGGCAGCCCCACCTTCTTCAGAGGCACCATCTGGTTCTGGGTATGTATGGCCTACGAGTGTTCGACGGATTACAACATATTTTGGTGCCTACTATCGTTTTGGTGTACACACTGGTCTTGATATTGCTGGTCCAAAGGGTACGCCGCTATATGCATCTCGTGCAGGTACTGTGACATATTCACAGTGTACCAAGGGTGGATATGGATGCCATATTATGATTGATCATGGTGATGGTGTGGTGACATTGTATGGACATGCATCAGCACTACATGTCTCTGTCGGAGATTATGTGTCACAAGGACAAACGATAGCTGATATGGGCTCTACCGGTCTCTCTACAGGTCCACACGTTCACTTTGAGGTGCGTGTCAATGGAAAACAGGTCAATCCGTTGAAATACGTACGCTAAAAATATCCTTTGTGCATAGCGAGGATAGTGGTGTATGTTTGTTTGTCTAAAAAGCAGAGTTTTAGATTAAGAATGAGATTGAGATTAAAAAAACAGAAAGACAATCTTAATCTTAGTCTTCAATCTTCTTGTTTAATCACTCTTCGCCCGATACTGCAACGCTTCCGCCACATGCATCGTCTCAATGGTTTCTGACCCTGCGAGATCCGCAATGGTTCGTGCAAGCTTTAATATGCGATGATAGCTGCGTGCTGAGAGATGGAGTTGTGTGACAGCATTACGCATGAGCTCAAGTGATGTGTTATTAAGTTTACAGTGTTCTTTGATCTCTTTGTTTCGCATCTCACTATTTGCTTGTACTGGACTGCCTGCGAAGCGTATGCGTTGTCGTTCTCGTGCAGCCTCGACACGCACACGAATATCAGCCGATGATTCAGATAGTGTATCACTGCTGAGCTTTTCAAATTTCACTCGTGGCACTTCGATATGTAAATCAATACGATCGAGTAGTGGCCCGCTAATCTTTTTTTGATATTTACTAATAGTTATAGGTGAACAAAGACATTGTTTTTCTGGATCTGTAGCATAACCACACGGACATGGATTTTGACTGGCAATCATGGTAAATCGTGCTGGAAACGTGACGGTACCTTGGGCACGTGAGACGGTGATGAGTCCATCTTCGAGTGGTTGGCGTAAGTTTTCCAATACTAAGCGCGGAAACTCTGGAAATTCGTCGAGAAACAAAACACCACGATGTGCAAGTGAAATTTCACCTGGTTTTGGAATTTTGCCACCACCCACGAGTGCAACGGCTGATGCGCTGTGATGGGGTGTACGAAATGGTCGTGTGGTAATGAGCGGTGTTTCTGTAGGAAGTAGTCCTGCGACAGAATATATTTTGGTTACCTCAATAATTTCTGCCTCTGTCATGGTCGGCAAAATAGAGGGAAACGATCTGGCAAGTAATGTTTTTCCACTGCCAGGTGGGCCTGACAACAAAATATTGTGTGCGCCAGCCGCAGCAATTTCGAGTGCACGTTTGGCATATTCTTGTCCTTTGATATAAGACATGTCTGATTCGTACGACGCATGTATTTTGAGCGTCTTGAGATCTATGGGTGGTATGGGTTGGATATGTGATGCACCTGTGATGTGTTGGATAATATCGCGGAATGTTTCAATTGGATAAATCTCAATATCAGTAATAACTGAGGCTTCACGAGCATTGATCTTTGGAACAAACAATCGTTTGTATCCGTGCTCTTTAGCAAATATAGCGAGAGGTAAGATGCCTGGTGTATGACGTAGTGTGCCGTCCAGTGCAAGTTCACCTACAAACAAGGCGTCATTTAATTGCGTGTATTCTATTTTTTCACTCGTGATGTACATGCCCAGTGCCATCGGTAGATCAAAGGCAGAGCCTTCTTTGCGTACATCTGCTGGCGCGAGGTTGATGACAATCCCAGCATTATTTGGAAATTCAAAACCGCCATTTTTCCAGGCAGTTCGGATGCGTTGTTTTGCTTCTTGAATAGCGGTGTCCCCCATGCCGACAATTTGAAATCCAGGCCAGCCACCAGAAATATCAACCTCAACATCGATCGGTGTGCATTCGAGTCCGAGCACTGCTGCGCTGTTGAGTTTGATAAACATAATGGAAAATTAAAAAGGATACAAGATACAAAATGGTCAATGTCGCTTTGTATCCTTTCCAATTATATCATTTTTTCCATTGCTCGCGTAAGAGAATACATACACCTGTCAGAATATATACATCAGCCAGATTGAACATACTCGTGACCACGCGGAGATAATCAATCACATACCCGTGTATTGCACGATCAATCATGTTGGAGAGTGCACCGACACACACTAGTACAAAGCTGATTTGCGACCGGAGAGTTGTTTGTTTTTGTGTATAAAAAAAGAACCAGAGAATAAGTGGTGTTATAATAAGCAATGGGATAAGTGGAAAAGAGATACCAAAAGCGATTCCGTGATTTGCAAAAAATTCCCAGCCCACCGTATTGTCGATCAGATAGTGCGTATATGTTTGATGTGTTTGTGCGAGATATTTGAGTATTTGATCAAAACAAAAAAGACACCCGCTGAGCAGTATAAGCCAGATACGGATGTCTTTTTTCATATAGTAGAGTACTTAGTGTATCGTTCGCAATCTGTGTAATTCCGCCCACCGGCGGATTGTAACATCAGTGTAATCTGTGGTCTTAGACTTCATCAGTAATTGCTTTTTTGCATTCAACACACGAGCTGGATGCAGGACGAGCTCGAAGACGTTTTTCTTCGATTGGGTTTTTGCAGTACTTGCAGATGCCGTAAGTTCCTTTTTTGATTGTTTCGAGTGCTTTTTTAACATCGCGGTAAGCATTTTCGAGTGTTACTTCGAGTGGCTTGTTGACAGTATATTCTTCAATCTCATGAGCATTAGCATCAAGTTCATCACCAAATTCAGAGAATGTGGTTTCAAAATCGTCAGGATTACGCTCGGTGCGTTTAGCAAAATGTCCAATTTCAACTTCAATACGCTCTTTTTCAGAAAGCAGTAATTTTTCCATTTCTTTAATAAATATCATGGTGTGTTTTGTTGGTTTTTTGGTAGGAAGCACCTTTGTGACTGTTTTTGTCACTTTCTTTACAAGTTGTTTGGTATTTCGTGTGAGTTTTGCAGAAGGTGTTGGCATATAAGGTCAGCTAAAAGTAGGGGTAGTATATCAAGATAGGACAAAAAATCAAGCCCTGTTGGCCTGATTCATTTTTGAGAATAAAAAAAGGGCATTCGACCCGCAAATTGAAAATTTATGGCCAATGCCCTTAGTCCAATTGGAGTCAGCCAATTCCAGACGGTTGTATGCTCAATATATTATTTCAGCGCACAACCGTCTGGACATCAGACACAATCTCCATATGGTAGAAACTCTGAAACCACTCAGGTGGTGTGGACCTCGACATACAAAAGCCTAAGCTGATTGTACGTAATGGATGAGGGCACCAAAGATTTCGGGCGTATCTCTATTTTCGTCTATTTGTATTGGTATTTGGTCATTTTTGTATACAACAGAATATACAAAAATGAAGATTCACCCGAAAAAGAGAGCAGATTAAGAGTTCTGTCTTTCTTGCTATAAAAATAGTGAGAAGGACAGTGTGTGAGTTGCAATGAACTACATAAATAAGTATAGCATATTCTATACATTCTGTCAAGACTAGTAATATTTAGCTGTATATAGCGTAAAAATGTCTATTTTTAGCATATTTTTGTCTACAAAAGTGTATACAAGTGTGGATAAAAAGCGAGAGTTATCCCCATTTACCCACAGTTATACACAGAGTTATCCACAATGTATAGAATAGTGTAGACAAACTTGATAATACCTTTTAGGTGTTTGTGGTGTATTATTACTTGGTATATTAAGTATGTGTGCCCGATGTCTTTACTTTGTTTAAAAAGTGCAGTACAATCATAAACACTTTTGTTGTATGGGCTAGTGGTGAAATGGTATACACGAGAGACTTAAAATCTCTTGACGAAAGTCGTGCGGGTTCGAGTCCCGCCTGGCCCACAGTCTCCTGCGGGAGAAAGGTACAAATTACAATAACCAAATTCAAATTTTTGTTATGAGTGATGGTGGGTCGATTCCAAAACATGTCGCTATAATAATGGATGGAAATCGTCGCTGGGCTACAGCGCATGGTTTACCGAAGTTGCTCGGCCACACCAAGGGGGCAAATATAGCTAAACGAGTGGTGAAACGTGCTAGCGAACGTGGAGTAGAATACATTACTCTTTGGGCACTTTCAACGGAAAATGTGAAAGAACGAACCCCACAAGAGGTAGATCACTTATTTTCTTTATTAGAAAATGTTGTGGAGTATTTGGGTGAATTACTAGATGCTGGTGTGCGGTTTCAGGTAATTGGAAATATTGCAGAAATTCCACAGAAAGCTCAGCAGGTAGTATATGATGTGGTAGAACAGACAAAACATAACACTGGTATTGTGTTAACTTTAGCTATTAATTATGGTGGCCGTGATGAGATTGTCCGCTTGGTGCAGCGATATGTACAGAGTGGACAGGGGGTTGGGGCGGTGACTGAGGAGGGTTTAGGGCAATATTTGGATACCGTAGGAATGCCTGAGCCTGATTTGATTATTCGTACGGGCGGTAAACATCGACTTTCTGGATTTTTACCTTGGCAAAGTGTGTATTCCGAGCTCTATTTTACTGATACCCTTTGGCCTGATTTTGATGAAGCGATGTTTGATGCAGCATTGGGGTGGTATGGGACGGTTGAGCGAAATTTTGGCAAGTAATCCCCTTGACAACATCCAAGAGATTTGATATATTCATCTTGAATTAAATGTAAAGACATTGTTTATATTATGCAATACGAGCTTATCTATATTTTGCCAGGAACGCTTGCTGAGACTGAGGTCCAGACTGCGACACAGAAGATCAAAGAAATGATGACCGAAACAGGCGCATCAGATATAGTAGTTACAGAGGTTGGTAAAAATCGCCTCGCATATCCAATGAACCACATTCGTTATGGATATTTCTTTATCGCTCGTTTTGCTGCTGAGCAAAGTGCCGTTGAAGGTATCAAAGAAAAATTGCGTCTCAGTGGTGAGATCCTACGCATGATGATCACTGTGTATGATCCAAAACATCCAACTGAAGCAAAAATCAATTACCCTACACAAACAACACAAACAGCGGGAAAAGATTTGACAATGCCAGAACTTGCTGACGCACCAGTTGCAATCCACGCACGTGAAGATAAAAAAGCGATTGAGAAGCCAGTAGTAAGTATGGAAGAAATTGGTGAGAAACTTGATGAAATTTTGGACAAAGATATTGTCGTCTAAACATTTACTCATTTTCATTTACTTGTATGGACCTAAACCGTGTCACTATTATCGGTCGCCTCACACGTGACCCAGAGGTAAGAACTACTCCAAATGGTAAAACGGTTGCGAGTATGTCTGTGGCGACAGGTCGTTCATGGGTAGATCAGTCAGGAGCCAAACAAGAGAAAACAGAGTTTCATAACTGTGTACTCTGGGGAAAACTTGGAGAGATTGCTGGTCAGTATTTGGCCAAAGGTCGCAAGGTGTATCTAGAAGGAAGACTCGAAACACGTGATTGGACAGGCACTGATGGAGTAAAAAAATATCGCACAGAAATAATTGCTGAAAACATGATCATGCTTGATGGGAACAAAACTGGTGGTGCACCAAGTACACAGTTTAGCGATGGTGCTCCAATTCCATCAAGTCATGTAGAAGAAGTTGTGGAAGAAGTCAAAGTAGAGGATATTCCATTTTAATTTATACCATTTTGAAACGTACCATTATCTATGGCAGCTCCAAAAAAACGTAAAATAGTGAAAGCAATTAAAGAACGTCCAAGTGTCTGTCACTTTTGTGCAAACAACAAGGTAGTACTTGATTATAAAGATCCTGCATTACTTCGCCGATTTGTTTCTTCATATTACAAAATTGCTCCACGCAAACGTAGTGGACTTTGTGCACTTCATCAACGTAAGTTGGCAAATGCAATTAAGCAAGCTCGTATTGCTGGTATCATGCCATTTATTGCTCGTTAACAGTGGGCATGTAACAAGTAACATATAACAAACGAAACACAATGGTGTTTCGTTTTTGTTTTGCGTCTGTACATGGTACAATGTATGCTACATGGTATATGATACATGTGTATCGCAATATGAACTCATTTGAAATAGAAAAAAAATTTGATACATTGCAAAAGAGGACTGTGGAAGCGGCGCGAGAGTCACGTGAAACAAGAGAAGCAGAAACAGATCCAGAATTACAAGCAGCTGCAAGCAAAGAACGAGCCGATTATCTGGTCAAAGAGGTAAAAACAAATCAACAACAAGTGCAAAATATTGCTTTGCATATTGTACAAGTACAACAAGCACTAAAAAAATTACGAGCAGAACTCCAGCTCAGTGAACAAGGTGATAGTATGTCAGTTCAGCAAGATAGAGCGCGAATTGAGATACTCAAAAAACAGATTAGTGAATATATAGGTGAACTGGTCGCGATGAAAGAGGATTTAATACGATTTGAAATACAAGAGTTAGAAAAACAAAATGTACCACAAGACGTGCGAGAACATCTCGCGCAGCAGAGGGTGGATGCGCTCCTCCAACAATTACAAACCACATAATGTGATACAGAGAAATTTTCATGTATACAAAGGTGTTTTACTTCTTGATTCTCTCATTGGGATTGGGGTGTTTTTGTTGTTTACGGTTGGTATTTATTCTGGTATTCAATATACTTTTACGTCGGTGTATGTGTCTCGTGTGCGAATTTTGGAGACATCTATCTTGAATGAACAGATGGAGCTGGTACGCAATCTCGCGTTTGATGATATTGGTATAGTACAGGGTGCGCCAGCGGGTGTATTGCAGCGTACTGTGACCACTACGAGAAATGGAATTGAGTTTGTCATTACTCGAACAGTGCGAAGCATTGATGATGGATTTGATGGTGTGATTGGTGGCGGCAATGATGGAAAATCAACCATTTGTCATAACGGCAACACACTCCGTGTTGGTGCGCCTGCACAACAGGCACACATCAATCATGGGGATACATCTGGTCCGTGTCCAGGAGACAGTGAACCAACACTGCAAAACGACCTTTCTCCTGCTGATTATAAAATGGTACAGTTCGATATTATTTGTGCGTCTTGCAACCAGCGACAGCCGCTTTCTGCAACAACATATGTGGGTCCAAAGTTTCTCGAAGGCGATCCTACGCATGGGGCGCTCAAGGTGGTGGTGATTGATAGCGAGGGTCAACCGGTAGTAGATGCAGATGTGCATATTGTTGCGACCAGTACTGACCCAACGTATGATTTTGTTGATACGACAAATAATTCTGGTGAGTTGCTCATACCAGATTTGGATGCTGGGCAAAATGCGTATTCAATAACTGTCTCAAAAAGTGGATATACGACTGATCAAACACGTAATACGATTGCTAATCCAATGAAGCCACCAGCTTCTGTGGTAGCACAAGATATTCAGACGGTTACGTTTGAGATTGATGAGGCAGCTACCATGGATATCACTGCGTATACAGCGGTATGTACACCCATCTCTGGTGCATCAATTCGTACTATGGGAACGGTGGTTATTGGAACAGCACCAAACACCTTGTTGGTAGACACAACAAATAATACTTCTGGATCAGGGAATATTACACTGAGTTCATTACGTTGGGATGACTATGTGTTTGATGCGACTGGGTATAACATTGTTGGCGCGATTCCAATGATGGCTGTTCGTCTATTGCCTGGAGAAGAAAAGCCAGTTACATTGATTTTGGGGAGTGCTAGTACACACTCATTATTGATGCATGTACAAGACAATGTTTCTCTCCAACCCATCTCAAACGCGACTGTCACGTTGACAGGAAGTGGTTATTCGCAAGAGAAAGAGACAGGGGTGGGACATGTGCGCCAAAGTGATTGGTCACTTGGTATTGGTGGTGAAACGTTTACTGAAGGATATTTTGGGCAGAGTGATGGCAATATCGTATTTACAAATTCACCTGGAAATGTGATGTTACGTCATAATGGTATTTCTTATGTTTCCTCTGGTGTACTTGAGTCTGCTACGTTTGATGTGGGTGTGTCTGCAAACTTTGTGTCTCTTGTGTGGGAACCACTTGCACAACCATCACAAACAGATATAGCATTTCAAGTCGCTGTGAGTAATAGTTCAACACCAAGTGTATGGGAATATCGTGGACCAGATGGAACAGCAAATACATACTATACTATACAAAATAGTTCATTAAGTGGTGTGTCTGGCCAGTATATACGATATAAGGTATTTTTAACTTCAGAAGCTGGTAATGATACTCCAACACTTTCGGACGTTGCACTGAGTTACACAACAAGCTGTACCCCACCAGGGCAGTCATATTTTGGTGGTTTGAGCAATCAGACATATACAGCGGTTGTTACCGCAGATGGGTACGCACCAGTATCTATTGATATTGGAGTAAATGGTGAGACACGGTATGTCGCCAATATGACACCACTGTAATATGTTTTTGTTGTCTCATAACAAACAAGCAGGTTTTACTCTTCTTGAGGTGATTGTTGCTCTGGGTATTTTTACCTTATTTGTTGGTACTGTTATTATGCTGTTTTCGACTGGGTATTCGTATAATCTGATTTTGTGGGAACAACTTGCGACGCAAAATGATGGTCGTAAAGCATTGAGACTTATTGCAGATGATGTGCGACGGGCCGAAGAATCTAGTATTGGGAGTTATCCTCTTGCGACGGTTGGTCCGTATGAATTAGTACTGTATGCAAATGATGATGAAGATATTGCACGTGAACGAATTCGATACTATGTCGATAATCAGACACTCTATCGAGGGGTCGTGCAGCCGGCAGGTACACCGCTTTCGTATACGACATCTACAGAGGTGTCGACAGAGGTTGCCCAGGCAGTAGTCAATGTGTCAAAAAACGTACCGATATTCCTTTATTTTGACGAGTCGTTTACAGGAGCACAGAATCCACTTACACAGCCTGTAGATATTACAGTGGTTCGTCTCATCAAAGCACAGCTTGAATTAGAAGCTGACCCTACACAGAGTCCGGTCCCGCTTCATGTAGAAACATATGCACATATTCGCAATCTCAAAACAAATTAAAGATTTTTTTTCTATACAAGTACGAAGAGGTTCATCGCTGATTCTGTTTACGTTGGTATTTGGTACTATTACTGTTTCTATGATTGTGTTGGGTGTAGCGCAGTATGCTCTGACAGAGTACAAGGCGTCGATCCATACGTATCATCGCGATGTGGCATTGCATATTGCAGAAGCTGGTATACAGTATTATCGTTGGCATCTCGCACATGATAGCGATGATTTTTTTGATGGTACTGGCGGACTTCCTGGTCCGTATCAGCATGAGTTTTATGATAAAAACGGTGATGTACTTGGGTATTTTTCACTTGAGATAACTCCACCTGCAAGTGGTTCTACTATTGTGGTAGTAAAGTCTACTGGTTGGACGACCAATCAACCACAATCAAGCCGTACTATTTCGGTTCGTCTTGGGTTTCCAGCTTTGACAGATTATGCGTTTATCCAAAATGGAAATATGTCGTTTAGTGCTACGACTCAGGTGCATGGCAAGGTGCATAGTAATGGTGGTATTGAGTTTAATGGCACCACCGATGCGCTTATTGAGAGCGCCAAGACGACATATACAGTGAATGGACAAACAAAAAATGGTGTTTGGGGAATTGGTGGACCACAAGAATTTTGGAACTTTCCTGTTCCAGCAAAAGATTTTGTCGGTATTACTGCTGACCTGACAGCTATAAAGACAATGGCGCAAAATGGCGGTCTGTATTTTAATTCTACGGGTCAACAGGGGTATCAGGCAGTGTTTCTATCCAATGGAACGTTTCAGTTGTATCGTATTCGCAATGTTGATTGTTATAATGGGTATAATATAAGCGGGTCTTATGGAAGTGGCTCACTGTGCTATGATGAACGTCAGAGTAATCGAGTTAATCTCGGTAACTATGCTATTCCAAGTAATGGCGTTATCTTTTTTGAAGATCATGTCTGGGTAGAGGGAGTGGTTGATGGGCGAGTGACATTGGCCGCTGGGCGTTTTCCTGTTGTCTCATCGCAATATCGAAATATCTACATATCAGACAACCTAACATATGAACAAAAATCTGGTGATGACGTGCTTGGATTAATTGCACAAGGATATATTATCGTTCCGCACAATGTGCCAACAAATATGGAAATAAATGCAGCTGCGCTGTCACAGTTCCGCTCCATTTATCGACCGCACTATCGAAATGTTGGGTGTACCAATTGTGGAAGCACAAGTGCTGTGAATGCAACGCGTAACTCTCTTTCATTTTTTGGTTCACAAATCTCATACGAGACAGGTGGGTGGAAATATATTTCAGGTAATACTGTTGTGTCAGGATTTATAAATACAAATCACACATATGATGGAAATCTACTGTACACTATTCCACCAGGATTTCCTGTAGGAGAAACATATGAATTAATTAGTTGGGAAGAAATATTGTAATAGTGTACTATATTTTGTTCGTACTATTTGATATACTACTAAAAAAGAAAAATCTATGTTTTTTTCTATGAAAAAACCAATTGTTCGTAAGGGTGTGATTACTGTAGCAGGTCTTGGAACTCGTTTTTTGCCAGCCACCAAAGCGATGCCAAAAGAAATGCTCCCAGTGCTTGATAAACCGGTTGTACAATATATAGTAGAAGAGATGGTGGGTAGTGGCATTACAGACATTATGTTTGTGACGAGTAGTCAAAAACGTGCTATAGAAGATCATTTTGATCGTGATTACGATTTTGAAGAATATCTCAAAAAGAAAGGAAAGTTGGATCGTATTGCTTCACTTATTGATCTCAATGAAAAAGTACGTTTTTTCTATACACGTCAAAGTGCACCGCTAGGTAATGGTCATGCATTGCTTTGTGCCAAAGAATTTTGTGGAGACGAACCATTTGTATTTTCTGATGGTGATAGTATTATTGATGCTAAAACACCAGTACTCAAACAACTCATTAAAGTTTTTGGAGACAAGCAGTCATCTGTGATCGGGGTGCAAAAAATTTCTGATACAGCTGCAATGACAAAGTACGGTAATGTCTATGGCAAAAAAGCGGGAAGTGACAAGGTGTTTCGAGTAGAAAAATTTGTAGAAAAACCAACAGTAGATAAAGTGTCTCCTCATGGGCTTATTGTTGGTGGAATGCGTTACGTTTTGACAAATGATATTTGGAAACATTTAGAATCACAGGGTGAAGGGCGAGATGGTGAGATTTGGCTCTCAGATGCAGCCAACTCTTTGGCACAGAAAAAACCATTCTTTGCCTACGAATACGAAGGATTGTATCTCGATACAGGTACACCCGAGGCGCTTCTCAAGGCGACGATGCATTTCGCAAAAAAACAAGGGATATTATCATAATCATATATGACCATTTTACAAAAAACCAGTGCGGTGTTGGTGGCGGCGGTTTTTTGTTTTTTGTTTATGGATAGTGTAAAAGCAGAAGATTTATATTGTAATTGTGATTATGAAATTACAATATCAGGATGTCGTGGGCAACGACAAGGTACAAGTATGCCAGTAGAAACTGGAGGAACATATTTTGTGAGATTTCCGTTTGAGTTGGATGGGAGCAAGACGCTTGAGGGTATAGAAAGTGCGATGAATGGGTTCATTGTTGCTTCGTGTGCTGGTAAGGTAGTTGCTGCGGTTGATGCAGCAAATAGTCGGGCTATACATACCACGTGGCATGGAGTAACTACTCCTATAACAAGTAGTACGTGTGCCGGACGTTTTAATGCTGGACCACCAGTTAGTTTGGATGGTGGCGTTGACATACCTGGTAGTTTGATAAGCATTTCCTGTTCTGTTGGAGCGTTAGGTGTCTCTGCGCCAGCACCGTCTTTGGCGGCTGCAGTACCGGCGTACGAACCCATTGCCTGGAGCTTCCCGACAGACAAAATAAACGCACTCAATAAAGTGGGAATTTCTGGAACAGGGACAACGCAGGTGCAGCTACTGATCGGTCGTTTGATAAAATACGTTGTTGGTTTTTTGGGTGCATTGGCACTATGTCTTGTCATTTATTCAGGACTTCGATTTATGCTTTCAGAAGGAGATGAGGGAAAACAAGAAGAGTCTCTAAAAATGATGTTGTGGGCAGGAGTTGGTATTGTGGCGTTACTTGGCAGTTATTCGATGGTGACGTTTGTACTGGGTGTTTTGAGAATTTAGATTAAGAATTAGATTGAGATAAATTTCTGTTATTATTACTTTTGTTCGGTATTAATGTTACGCACAGTCTGTGGTATAATACACTGTATATGAATAAAAAAATTCTCTTTTTTACAATTCTCACACCACTCGTACTATTTGGTATTGGATGCAAGGGGCTCTCCGCAGATCAACAGGCTGCTATCAAACCAATTACACTTAATTACTGGACAGTATACAATGATACGGCTCAGCTGCGTGCTTTTGCTGATGCATATACCAAAATTCGTCCATATGTAACAATCAATATTCGGCAAGTTCGTTCAGATACATTTGACAATTTATTTGTCACAGCACTTGCTGACAATGTTGCACCAGATATTACCTCAATGCATATTCGAGATTTGGCAAAACATCAAGGAAGATTGGATCCAATGCCTAGTAGTGTTCAGGTTGCAACTATGTATGAAAAGGGGAAATATCGCAAAGAATTGGTGGTTGAACAAGTAACACAAAACATGCCAAGCAAAACTGAGATAACAAAAAATTATATTGGAACGGTCGCACCAGATGTGACTATTGGGGGCAATGTATACGGGTTACCGCTCGCGGTTGACACATTGGCAGTATATTACAATCGTGGTTTGCTTGATAAAGCTGGTATTCCACAGCCTCCAACGACATGGGCAGAGTTTCTTGGGGCTGTAGAAAAAACCACAGCGTACAATAGTCGTAGTGAGGTGGTCCAATCAGGAGTGGCGATGGGTACAAGCAATAATATTTCAAATGCATTTGATATATTTTCTGCGTTACTACTACAAAATAAGGTAGTGATTGCCAAGGGGTCGTCAGTTCAGTTGACAAACGGTCTAGAGCCAAAGACAGCTGAAAGTCACCCTGTTATTCAGACACTTAATTTTTATACTGATTTCGCACGTCCGACAAAGAAAGTATATAGCTGGAATGCAGACATGAAAGATGCATTTGAGTCATTTGTTAGTGGTCAGAGTGCATTTTATATCGGATATGCATTTGAATACAAGCGAATGCAGGCACGAGCTCCGCAGATGGTGATTGAGAGCGCTCCATTGTTTCAGCTCAATGCTGATGACCCACAAAATATAGCAAATTATTGGGTAGAAACAGTAGTAAAAGAAGGGAAAAATAAAGATGAGGCGTGGGATTTTGTTCGGTTTATGACTTCAGCAGAAAATGTAAAAAAATATACTGAGGCCACAGGGCAACTTAGTCCATATCGTGCACAAATTAGTGAGTTACTCAATGATCCGGTACGAGGTCCGTTTGCAACACAGGCACTGGTAGCTCAACATTGGTATCGAGGAAAAGATTTTCCTGCAGCAAAAAAAGCGTTTGATGATTTGATTACAGGCTACTTGCGACCATATGCACTAGATGAAAAGCCAATAGAGCGAGATGTACAGCTTGTCAATCGTGCGGCGCAGGTGTTGAGACAGACGTATTGAAAGAGTCATGATCACATGATCTTATGATCAAATGATCAGTATGTCACATAAAGAGTTTTATGAATTAAGTATTTGGAAGAATGGGTATACTTTACTCATGTCTGTGTATGATTGTATAGAGGTATTTCCTTATAAAGAACGCTTTGCACTTGCAGACCAACTTTGTCGTTCGGCAAATTCAATTATTGCAAATATTGCGGAATCCAGTGGTCGTTATTCATATGCAGACAAAGTTCGGGTGCTGTATATATCGCGAGGGGAAATATCTGAGACACGAAGTCATTTGTCTGTTGCACTGGGAAGAAAGTACATATCAAAAGAAACATTTTCAAAGCTCAATGATGTATATAAACAACTTATCAAAGAATTAAATTTGTATATCAATACGTTATCAAAGTATAAGTGATCATTTGATCATAAGATCATTTGACCTTTCTCTCACCCGTGGTATACTATCAACGTAAAAAATATGACTTTGTCCAAAAAACAAACATATAGCATCGCAACAGTACTTGTTTTAGGTTGTTGCGTTTTGTTTTTTGTGCCGAGTGTTGTTGATGCTGCTGGGTTGATCAATACGAGTGGATGCGAGGTGCCAGGGGCAGATACAGGTGGGCAGTGTAGAAACATTGAACTTTTGCTTATCCAAGCTATTTCTCTTATTGAATATCTCTTTGGTATTATTGGAACGCTTGCGTTTGCGATGTTTATCTACGGTGGTCTCAAGATGATTTTGGCATTTGGGAGCGAGGATAAGTTTGGTGAGGGTAAAGAAGCAATGGTAAATGCTGTTATAGGGATGATTATTGCCTTTAGTGCGTATATTTTGGTCAATTTTGTGTTGGATGTGTTGGGCGTCAAGAATGATTTCCGTGCAGTTGGCGGTAGTTCTCAAGTACAAGAAGATGCTGGCATAGCCAGCTCGGGCCAATGTGACACGAGTAATGACTGTGGTAATCCTCAATTAGTTTGTAGAGACCATGCGTGTGTCGACGCCTGTGGTGGAGTACCTGGACAGTGTGGAGAGTGGGACTCGACGAGTTGTTCTGGACCATCCAGTACTATACAGTCAGGTTTTTGTCCAATTCCAGATGGAAATACTAATTGGAAATGCTGCACCTCAGCTCCATAAATATGAAAAAAACACTTTTGTTTAGCGTCATTTCATTTATATTTTTTCTGTCTACTACGCAGGGGGTGCTTGGCGTGGATCAATGCAGCTGTACCGTTCAATTCAATGTGGGTACGTATGATTGTGAAGCAACCTCTGTATTTGCCATTGGTAATACGCCATCAAACAATATAGCCGGTGTAATTGGCTGGGTTTTGGTACAAGGACAGACATGTGTGCCCGCACCGAGAGACAGCCTGTTCCAGATAAATGATTTGGATAGATTACTTAATAAGTTGACAGCACCCATTGCGACTACGCCGCTCTCTAGTGAGAGTCTGTGTCAAAATTTGTGCGATTTAGGCAATGATTGTGATGATAGCGGTGCTTGGCGTACGCGTGTTCGGTGTGAGTATATAGCTGGTGTAGCTCCTCCAACTTCTTCTGCATTGGCTCCAGTTTTTGTTCCTCCGCCTAGTATTCCACTCATCAATCCACTCACGGGTACGACGAGTTCAGAAAGTATTCCTGACTTTGTGGGTAATATTATTGAACGTGTATTGGGTATCCTTGGGAGTATCTCTCTTGTTGTTTTTATGTATGGCGCCTTTAAATGGATCACCTCTGAGGGCGAGTCAGACGATATTGCGGAGGGGACCCATACAATGGCCTACGCGGCGATCGGTATATTGGTTATCTTTGCATCCTATGGTATACTATCAAGCGTGATTGGTGGGATAACACGTGGCGGATGATTTTTTTTAAAAATTATGCGAAAATGAAGCAAAAATAAAACGGAAATCATTACCAAATATTTGTATCATTTTTGATTAATTTTCGTCAATTTCATATGACGTTGGTCACTAGATGAATGTCTCTAGAAAGAACGTACTAGAAACACTCATCCTATGATCAAACATAGGAATGCGACGTCGCATTTTACTTCTTTTGAAGAAAGGTAGGTGAAAACTATGACACAAACAATTTCACTTTTTGTTTTGAAAAACAAAACTTTGTTGGCAGTTCTTACTGCAGTTGTATTGGCTATGACTTTTGTAGCTCCTACATTCGCTTTTGATGAGACAGATCCAGGAGATACTCTTGGTTTAGCAGATCTCACAGAACATGGCGTTGCTGGAACCGATGGTACGGGTATTCAGCTTGGTACGACCAAACTTGAGTCAACTATTGCCTCTTTGATCAACACATTTATCGGATTGCTCGGTATCGTTGCTGTGATTATCATCCTTATCGGTGGTTTCCAATGGATGACTGCTGGTGGAGATGATGAAAAGATTGGTGGCGCAAAGAAGATGATCTATGCTGGTGTAGCCGGCCTCGCAGTTATCTTGGCAGCGTATGCTATCGCATCATTTATCATCGAACAACTTACAACTGCTACTGGATTTGACAGTGGCAGTGGCACTACGCCTTAATAATGGTAGATTATATTATTTTTTGTGGGGTGGGGAAACTCACCCTACAAAAAGTATATTGTGAACAGTGATAAGAAATTTTTTATCAGTTTTCATAATATATTTCTATGAATTTGTTCTCTTTTCCTCGATTTATTGTTCCTTTTTTTGCTGGGCTATGTTTGCTTCAGTCTATATTTTTGTTTTCGCCAGTACAGGCAGCGTGTGATGGATATGACCCAAATGATCCGTATGGTCTGGATTGTGGCGAAGGGACCAATCTTACAGATAAAGATGCACGAGACGTGGTGGCAAATCTTATCAATGTAGTATTACAAATTACTGGGATCATTTTGGTTTTGTATATTATCTATGCCGGGTATCTATGGATGACAGCGGCTGGCGATGATGAGCAGATTGGTAAAGCGAAGTCTATTGTGAGTGCTTGTGTGATGGGACTCATGCTCGTGTTGGCATCGTACTCTATTGCAAGTTTTGTAATTGAAAAATTACGGAGTGCTACAGGGACATAATTATATATATTATGAAAAAATTTCTTGCTTGTCTTTCTATCGCATTTGTACTTATTACTCCAGTATTTGCGCAAGATTATGGACTAGGTGCTACGGCTGATGCTGCCAATCTCAGAGGTGAGAGTAACCCAACCGTAATACTGGGTAAAATAATTGGTGCAGGACTCTCATTGATAGGTATCGTCTTTTTTGTCTTGACTCTGTATGCTGGTATTACATGGATGGTAGCACGCGGAAATGAAGAGAGTGCAAAAAAAGCGATTAATACCATCATTGCCGCGGCGATTGGTATGATTATTACTATGTCTGCTTATGCGATTACGAGCTTTATCCTCGAGGCGGCAAATCAAAGTGCGTTGGGTAGTGGGTCAATACCACAGCCACAAAATAATATATACACAGGATGTCAGTGTTATAGAGTTGACCCACCTGGATCTAATTTTGGAAGTTGTAATAATGATAGTACTATTCAAAATTTGAATGACTGTAAGCAAATGTGTTCAGGTCTAGATATTCAAGAGCAAATACCAGGCGGAGTTCAGGGGACAACACAGAGAGTAACATTGGATGGAAAATTGTGTGGATAGACAAAATTATGTATAGAAAAAATAAAATGAAATTAAATAAAAAATATCATAATTTAGTGTTAATTTTCTGTATTAGTATTTTTTATTTTATTCCTCAATTTGTATCTGCTCAAACCGCAGGTGACATCGCAAAAAATACATTGCAACAGGGTTTTGTTCAAAACACAGGGGTTGTACAGGGGAATTTGGGTATTACGATTTCAAGTATTGTTACTATCTTGTTGAGTTTTTTGGGTATTATTTTTTTTATCCTTGCGGTATATGCTGGGTACATCTGGACGACTGCTGAAGGGGATGAAGGCAAGATAGGTGAGGCAAAACAAACGATCATTCGTGCATCACTTGGGTTTTTTGTCGTCATTTCATCGTATGCATTGTCCTCTTTTATTACTACTCAGTTTGCTGAGCAAGCGAATGTGCCTGGAAATGGTAATGATACACCGCTTACACCAGGCCCTCTTGGCTGTTGTCTAGATAAAGTGAGTGCAACTGGTAGACCCGGTCCAGACGGTTTGGGAGTATGGACTGATCGGTTTGCTACGCAAGATGAATGTTCTCGGGTAGGTAATGATCCAAACGATCCAGGAGATGTGCGATATGGCGACGGGACATGGCAATGGCGAGCAGATATTACCCCAGATAATGGAGGCGAACCAGCGTGTGAGGAAGCACGGAGAGCAAAATAATTTGGTAAACTAATTTGTTTGATATGAAATCATTTTTTTTATGGAGTATTGGTGGGATAATGGGGATGTTTTGCTTCTGTCTTTTTTTTGTACCAATTGTGTCTGCTGAAATAGGCAATTTGTCTAGTGCTGACAATTTGTTACAAGATGCTGGTAGAGATACAGGCATTGGTCAGGGATCTGAATTGGGTAGTCTACCAAATGCCATCGCAGCAGCACTTCGATTTATTTTGTCAATTCTAGGCACACTGATGTTTGGGTATATGGTGTATGCTGGGTATCTATGGATGACAGCGCAGGGTGATGAGGGTGCCATTGGTCATGCCAAAGGCATTATGGTCAATACGGTCATTGGTTTTCTCGTTGTGGTGAGTGCGTGGGCAATTACCTATCTTGTTCAATCACGTTTTCAATAAAAGGTATGAATACTATTAAAACATTTTTCACCTCTCTTATTGTTTGTACTATTGCTTTTGTTGGGTTTTTGGAGCCCACGTATGCCGTGCTTAATACAGGTATTGGTGGGGATGGTATAGCAGGGCAGGCGGCTGCGGGTGCAGGGTATAGTCAGACCGATGAGTTTACGTTGTCGATGATTATTGGGTTGGTGGTACAATTCGTCTTTGGGTTTTTTGGAGTACTTTTTACTTTACTCACTGTGTATGCTGGGTTCAACTGGATGACTGCTCAGGGTGATAGTGGAAAGGTGGAAACAGCACAAAATACTATTCAGCAGGCAATTATTGGTATGATTATTTGTTTTTCTGGATATGGTATTTCCAATTTTGTTCTCAATGCGTTTTTTGGTTAAAACTATGATGTATCGTTTATATATCATTGGTGTTAGTACTTTCTTTGTTTTTTTTGGAATGTCTTTTTGTGTACAGGACGTATTAGCACAGAAAATAATTACTGGTACTAGTAGTGTCGATGCGGTTAGACAATTAAATAGTGCTGGAGTACTAAATTCAAGTGCAAGTACAACGCTTGCGCAAGATCCACGTGTGACAGCAGCGATTGCGGTTCGATATTTTCTTTCTTTACTCGGTACAATTTTGCTTATTCTTATTGTCATGTCTGGGTACTGGTATTTTACCGCACGTGGTGATGACGAAAAGATTACGCGCGCACAGACGACGATCAAACAGGCATTGATGGGGATGGTGCTTATTTTGACTGCATATGCGATTGCTACATATACAATCAATAGTCTTTCATCCACTCTCAAAAAAGGGGATCAAGATGGGGTGCGTGATGAGTTGAGATTTGATCCAGATGTGCGTGATGTGGGTGATCTATCTATCCCGAATTTTTGATTAACAGTATGTTTTATTTTTTTGGCAAAAAGATAAATATAGTATATGCGATCGTATTGGTTATATTTGGTGTATCTTTTTTCTCTCAGCCAATAATTGTTATTGCGGAAGACGCTCCGTCTCAGCAAGCAATGATTTTTCAACAAAATAATGCATTTGCAGAGAGTTCTGGGCTTGATGAGATAGATAGTGATCCTAGATTGCTTGTCGCACTTGTCATTCAGGTTGTGTCAAGTGTCCTTGGTATCGCACTCGTCTGTTATGGCGTATATGGTGGATATATAATGATGCTTGCCAATGGTGATAGTGAGCAAATATCAATGGGAAAGAAGGCGGTGACTCGTGCAATTATAGGGAGTGTTATTATTGTGTCAGCATATTCAGTCTCGCGGTTTGTTGGGTCCACACTTCAGCGCAATGTGCTGCCAAACGCAGCAAATGGTGGTTTTACTTCACCACAAGGAAATGGTGAACCACAGCTTAATGATCCATTTTATGAACGGGATGATACTTTTTGTACTGGTATCACATGTGAGGAGAATGGTATTAGTGGTACGATTTTTCCTGACACGCCTGACAATGGAAGTGGGTGGACTATTGAAGTAAACTAGATGTGTCAGAACGAGAGAGTGCCTCAAGAATTAATTTTGAGGCATTTTTTATTTCTTGTGGCACATACCATTGTGGAATTGTATTTATATCATTGGAAATGGTAGACGGCGTCGTGTGTTTTGCAAGGTTGTGTTGAATGGTATAGTGTGCGTTTTCTTCCTCTTGTCCAGGAATAGGCTGATATAGAAGCATTGGTTTTTGGAGTGCAACGCACTCGCTTATAGTGCTACCACCAGGCTTGGTGACGATACATGTGGCAATACGCATATACGTATCAATAGTGTCTACCCAGCCGATGCAGTGGTATGAGATATGGTTGGGAACGATCAGACGACGTAGTTTTTTTTCGAGTGACTGGTTTTTACCACAAATGACGAATATGGTTTTTGGACTTTGATCAACAAAAAGTGCGTGGATAAGTTCTGTTGGGTCTGCTAGTCCGTGTCCACCAGTCAAAAATAATATTACAGGTCCTTGGTATGTGGGTATTTTGATGTATTTGTTTGTATTGTTGCGCTGTGTTGTATAAAAACATGGGCGTACAGGTATTCCTGTTTCAAGGCATTGTGCAGATGGGTACAAGGATTGTATTTTTTTCTTCATTTGGTCATGTGCGATAAAATAGGTGCATATGGATGGATGTGTCCAAAGTTTGTTTACTGTATAATCAGTGACAATGACGTGAAGCGGTGTTTGTGTGCCCAAGAGTAAATATGTGATTGCGGGATGTGTTATGATAATGTGGTCGGGCGTGAGTGTGTGTATATGTTGTATGAGTGCTGTAATTTCTTTTTTGTACCACCAGATCCAGATGCGAAATAGCGTATGTTGTAGGAGCAAAAGAGTAAAGTAGTTGTCTGTGAGGGTATATATCATTTTCCATATACGTGGAGTTCGTGTGACAACAGTGTCGTAGGAATCAAAAAAAAGAGACTGAGCAGCTGTCTGTGTAAAAAAATCAATACAGTTTATGTGTATTGCATTATGTCCCAAGTCGTTTGCTTGTTGGCAGAATGCCTGCCCGATGAGTATGTGTCCAGATCCGCCTGGTGCTGAGAGAATAAGTAATTTCATACGGTTTCAGTATAGGGGAATCTGTACAGATAATCAAGGTGTGTTATACTGTATATGTTATGTATACAACATCACTTTTTTTGTTTCATAGGGATCTGCGAATTGCTGACAATACTGGCCTCTATAGGGCACTTTCTGAGAGTCAGGTGGTTATTCCTGCCTTTATTTTTGATACACGTCAAATACAGAAAAATTCGTATAAAGGAGTGCATAGCTTAGGGTATTTGTTGCGGGCCGTAGCTGAACTACAAGAGGCCATCACTGATCGTGATGGGGTGTGTGCTATTGGGCATGGGCTGACACATGAAGTACTGGCAGAGTGGATTGATGAGGGGCGAATTGATGCGGTGTATGCCAATTATGATTACACGCCGTTTGCGCAGCATCGAGATGCACAAATTGAACAAATGTGTCGTCAAAAAGGTATTCCATTTATTCAGACACACGATGCGCTGCTTGCCCCACCAGGGGCTGTACTCAAAGCAGATGGTACGCCATATACTATCTACACCCCTTTTTTTCGTGCTGCTTCTCGTCTGTCTGTGGCGACACCGGTGTATAAAAAAACATTTCATTTTGCCCCTAAACTATTGAGTTCAGGTGAAACAGTAGCGAGTGTTACAAAACATGTCGGTGTGAATATGCCACCATCAACACAGACACTTCGTGCAGAAGCACTCTCTGTACTCAAACAAATGACACATTTTTCTGCATATAGTCAGAGGCGAGATGTGCCTGCAGATGACGATGGGACGACACATCTTTCAGTTCATCATAAGTTTGGTACGATTTCTATTCGTGAGACGCATGCGGCGGTGTGCCAGAGTCTTGGGGTGGATCATGCCTTGATTCGTGAGCTGTATTGGCGCGATTTTTTTACTCATATTGCCTATCATTTTCCACGTGTATTTGGTTCTTCGTTTCATGCACAGTACGATTTGCTCAAGTGGGGTGATGATCCTGCGCTATTTCGTGCATGGTGCGAAGGGAAAACAGGATTTCCGATTGTGGATGCGGGGATGCGACAGCTCAACGAGACGGGGTATATGCACAATCGTGTTCGTATGATTGTCGCTTCATTTTTGACCAAAGATTTGCGTATTGATTGGCGGTTGGGGGAAAAGTATTTTGCACAGAAATTATCTGACTATGATCCTGCGGTCAATAATGGCAGTTGGCAGTGGGCAGCGTCCACTGGGTGTGATGCCCAGCCGTATTTTCGTATTTTTAATCCGTGGACACAGCAAAAAACCTATGATCCAGATTGTGAATATATTAAACGCTGGGTGCCAGAGTTACGTCAGTGTTCAGTAAAGGAAATACATGAATATGGTGCGAATCATATAGTAGTCCCAAGATATCCTAAACCAATAGTGGATCATGACAAAGAGAGAAAAAAGACACTGGATTGGTTTTCAACAATAACACAAAAAAACATCTCCACATAAGGAGATGTTTTGTGTAAGATCTCAACTGGGGTGACCAACGGGAATTGAACCCGTGTCCGCGGGACCACAACCCGCTGTGATAACCACTTCACTATGGCCACCACACTTAAGACCTTACAGGAGCCAAGTATACGGCACATTGGCCATTTTGTCAATATCTATATTGTGTGCGGTATATCCAAATAAAGAGAATGATACCAATACATAGTGGTACTATCTGACGGTGTCCAGCTGCTACTCCGGTCCATAGTGCGGTAGAAAAATAGAGTCCAAGTGATGCGTAGTTTGAGCTGATACGTGAGAGAGCTGGTTGTGTGTTGGTGTATCGTTTGTATAGTTCAATAAGAGATATACTTATCGCACCAGAAAATACCCACCCGAGAAAATTAGTATATGGTACATGGTAGTAGTATCCTCCATGTATAAAAGACCAAAATCCTAGTGCAACTGCACCAGGATCCATCACGAGATCAAAGCACACAAGAAGTGCGGTACCTATGATAATATGTTGTATCGTGGTAGAGGAGGATGTGTGACTCATGACCCATGCACCAATGACGAGTGGTGGCCAAGCAAGGATGAGTGCCCATGGGGCATATCCAAAAAGAAGTCCCCCAAGTGGGTTGGTGTAGAGAAACGTGCCATAGGGAAATCCTGTATATATACCAATAGTTTCAATGCAAATACCAAATATACCAATACTCATCCACAACAGAGATGCTTTTTTGAATCCAAACATGGCTTTTAGCCCTATATATGCTGGGAACGCGAGAAAAAGAAGTGACAGGACAGAAATAGGCGAGTGAAGCACTTCATGTGGTTGCCATGTCATGTTGTATCCAACAAACAGACAGACAGCTGCAATGCTCCATAGGTATCTCTTTTTGATGTGTGGTATACTGTGCATATATGTTGATGTCTTTTGTACGTGCTTCTCGTCCACGGTTTTGGATGTATATTGTCGGTCCTATTGGTCTTGCGTTTGCGTTGCGACTAACTCAGGGAGACTTGAGTTGGTCAATTTCGCTTTTTTTATTTACCCTCTATTGTATCATACCTGCCAATCTATTGATCTATGGTATCAATGATATTTTTGATTATGAGACCGATATTCTCAATCAGAAAAAACAGGGTTATGAAGCAGTACTTGACCCGACCTATCGACCACGAATGTGGCAAGCAGTTCTCATATCGCAATTGGTTGTTCTGCCTGTGCTATATGCTGCGTGGGGACAAACACCATTTTTATTCGCATTTTTAGCATTTGTATGTACGGGTATTTTTTATTCAGCACCACCAATTCGTGCCAAGGTTCGTCCGATATTTGATGGGTTGTGTAATGTACTCTATATTCTCCCTGCGTTTGCTTGGTACTACCTTTCTGGCGGTGAGGGATTTTCTCTTGTTACCCTTCTCTCTGGTTGGGCATGGTGTATCGCGATGCACGCATACTCTGCTATTTCTGACATTAGTGCCGATCGTGCTGCTGGTTTAGATACGGTTGCCACGTTGCTTGGGCATAGATATACTGTCATCTATTGTGCGGTACTCTATGGTGCTTCAGCTCTGGGTGCTGCACTAGTACTTCATCCAATTCTCGCTATCTTGGGCGTACCGTATGTGTGGATGATGATGCGAACGTATGTTGCCACAGAATCTCAATCATTTTTGTATTACCGACAGTTTCCTCTCATCAATGCGTGTGTGGGTGCGATTCTTTGGTGGAGTATTATTTGGTTTCTGTAATTGGGGTGGGGAGTGGATGTCCTGTATGTTCTCCAATCAGCCGTTTGTACACGAGTTCTGCTGAGATGAGACAGATTGGTACACCAATTCCTGGGTTGGTGTTTCCTCCTACATAATACAAATTGTCAATTTTTTTTGAAATGGTATCAGGACGGAAACAGGCAGTCTGACGCATGGTGTGCGCGAGCCCTAATGCTGTACCACCGAGACTGTTATATCGACTCTCAAAATCTTTGACGCAGAATAATTTTTTGGTAATAATTCTCTCTTTGAGATTTGGGATGTCCATGTGCGTTGTGATGAGTTCTAGATACTGATCTGTTTTTGCGTCTAACTCTGCCTCTGTGTATGTGAGGTTTGCTGCAATAGGTACGAGGACAAAGAGATTTTCATGTCCTTTTGGCGCAACAGATGGATCCGTTTTTGATGGTACACAGACGTAGAGTGATGGATCAGATGGCCATAGTGGTGTGTCAAAAATTTCTGCAAATCCTTTTTTCCAATCCTTGGCAAAGAGGAGGTTGTGATGTGAGAGGCTCGGTACTTCCCCCTCAACACCTAGATACATGATCAGTGCTGATGGAGCGAGCACACGTGTGTTCCAATATTCTTCACTGTAACTTCGATCAGCTTCTGTGAGAAGTTTCATCTCGGTGTGATGAATATCACCGTTTGATACAACAATATCTGCAGTGTGTAATTCGCCATTTTCTAGTGTAATACCAGTCGCGTGACCGTTCATTGTCTGTACTTGTGAGACAGGAGTGTTTACATGATAGACTACGCCGTGTTTTTTTCCGATGTTTACGAGCGCTTGTACAATTTCATTCATTCCACCCTGCGGATAAAATACACCACCATTAAAATCGACATGGGTCATGATGTTGTAGAGTGCTGGGGTGTTGTATGGTGAACTGCCCAAAAAGACGAGAGTGTATTGCATGATTTTTTTGATCGCGTCATGCGTAAAGAAGCGTGAGACGTAGCTATTCATCTTGGTAAATACTGAGAGCTTTGATCCTTCTTTGGCCATTTCCCATGTGAGGAAATCAAAAACAGACGAATAGTTTTTGTACATGAATCGATCTGTGGCAACACCGTATTGATACTCTGATCGTTTCAGATAGTCACGAAATTTTTCTCCTGCACCGGGTTCTATTTTGTCCAATGTTGCAACCGTTTTTTCAATATCCGCATACATGTCGATGATAGAGGTGCTCCCATCAGGAGTCGTCTGCATGTTTGGAATCACTTCATCCTTAAAAAAGATACGATATGATGGTGCAAGAGGAATTAAGTTGAGATGATTTTCTACTTTTTCTCCAATGAGCGCAAAAAAGTGCTCAAAGACATCAGGCATGAGATACCATGATGGCCCCATATCAAACCGAAATCCATCCTGTTCAATAACGCTGAGGCGTCCACCGAGCTGTTCGTTTTTTTCAAATACCTCTACACTATATCCAGCTTTTCCGAGAATACATGCAGTGGCGAGTCCTCCGATACCAGATCCGATGATAATAACTTTTTTCTGTGCTGTCATAGATATAGATAATTATGTGGTGGAGATCTTTTTGTATGTTGGGTATGTCTTTACTACGAGCCACAATTTTTTCCAACCACTCACACGAACACGCTGCGAAAAAATATCATAGTTCGCATGTTCTATCTCAGTGAGAATCTCACTATAGAGGATTCGTGCGACCCAGACTGCAAATCGTCCGTGTGGATGGAGGAGTGGAATTCCTTTTTCACTTTCTGTGTATAGTGAGCGAGCGCGATCGATTTCATATTTCATCACTGATACAAATTGTGGTGTCACTTTTTTTTGTTTGATTGTTTGTTCTGTGACACCAAATTTCTCCATATCTTCTGCTGGAAGGTAGATGCGGTTTCGGGTAATGTAATCGTCTGAGATATCGCGGAGAAAATTGGTGAGTTGCATTGCCTCTCCGAGTGCTTTGGCATACGGCAGTGCCTTGCTATCTGAGAATTCGATGATGTAACTCATCATGAGTCCGACAACTGCAGCAGAGCCATACATATAGTACTCTAGCTCTCTATAATTCTGATATCGACTGACAGTGATGTCTGCTTTCATTGCAGTGAGAAACGATTCACTGTATTCGTATGGAATATGGTAGGTACCAAAAATATGTTTTGTAGCACGAAGTACTGGGTTGGTTGTTTCAGTCCCATGATACACACGACGCCATTCATCTATCCAGCTATCAAGTGCTGTTGTAATCTCCTCTGGCTTTGTATACGTAGGGTTGTCAACGATCTCATCGGGAACGCGAAAAAAAGCATAGAGAATCCAGGTCGCTTCGCGAAGATGTTTGGGAAAAAAGCGTGTGGCAAAGTAATAACTTTTGCCATGAAATTTGTGGAGTGCTCTGCAGTGTGCAATATCTGTCGTGTATTGTGGGTACGACATAGTGTGTTACTGAATACGAACAATGATACGGTTGAGAAGATCACCAAAGAGTTGTTTTGCTTCATCTGTAAGTGTGCTTTGAGCAAGTATCGTCTGTGCATCTATGTAGGCACGTTCCATCCGTGTTTGTGTGTCTGCTGTCGCGCCAATAGAAATGAGGTATTCACGTACTTGATTTGCTTCATCTAGTGTCAGGGTTTTGCCCCACAGTGTTGAGAGAGTGGTTTCTCCTGTCTTTGCTTCGTGTGCAAACGCGTATTCGGTGATGTGGGTTCGTTCTTTATTTTGTATTTGCATGAGTGTTGGTTTCTCTAAGTTTTTGTCTACTCCAACAATATCGAGGAGGTCATCCTGGTACTGATATCCAAGTCCCAGTCCCGTGCCAAATGAAATACAAAATGTGTCAGCAAGTGTGGTATTACCTCCAGCGAGCGCACCCATACGTAGTGGACGAATGGCACTATAACTTGCTGTTTTGAGATACAGTTTTTCATACAGTCGTTCTTTTGTTGCGCTCTCTCTTACCATGAGGTCTACATCAATCATCTCTCCTGCGACTACCTCTGTCACCATGGACTGGAAATTACTCCAGATAAGAGTATTTGTTTGTGATTGTGTTTGGAGAAATCGAAACAGGCACTCAAATGCATGTGCCAGGATAAGGTCGCCGATAAGCATTGCTTGGCCATTGCTGATGTGTGTCGTGTGTGCTTCGTTTCCATCAAGTGTTTCTTTTATGATATTGTGAATTGTCGGAGTGTTGTGACGAGTTACTGCTTCGTCAATGATATCATCATGAATCAGTGCAAATGCATGAAATAGTTCAATGGCAATAAACAAATCTATACATGTTTCTTTCTCTCTCCCGTGTGCAGCAGTATAACCCAAAAAACAGAGGTATGCTCTGGTTCGTTTTCCTTTGGTTGCAAAAATGTTTCGTACATGAGCGCAACTTTCTCGTACAAATACATCTTTGGTGCTTGCTTGTACTCGTGTATCAATGCGATCGAATTCTTTTTCAATGTAGGGGTCAAGCCACGATTTAAATGTATCAAGCGTCATATGTGTTATATAAAAAAACGGGAGGCGCCTCCCGTTTTTTGTTGGTACATCGCAGAAATATCGTACCAAAAAGATGTCTCTTTGTAAAGCGATTATTCACCTTTTTTCCCTTCAAATGCACGGAGCACTTCGAGTGGTACAGCAAAGACAACTGTGTTTGATTGGTCAGAGCTAATATCGTTGATCGAGTTGAGTGTGCGAAGGTGGAGTGCGCCTGGAGCAGCATTGAGAATGGCTGCTGCTTTGGCGAGGTTTTCCGCTGCTACCACCTCACCACTGGATTCAATGATTACTGCACGGCGTTGACGCTCTGCTTCAGCTTGTTTGGCGATTACACGCTGCATATCGTCTGGGAGGATCACATCTTTGAGTTCTACTGTTGAGACTTCCACACCCCATGATTGTGCTGTTTTCTCAACAATTTCACGAATACGACGAGCGGTTTGTTCGCGATTACTGAGAAGTTCATCCAACTCAAGTTCACCAACGACGTTGCGCATGGTGGTCTGTGCGAGCTGAGAGACTGCAACCCAGAAGTTTTCCACCTCAAGTGTAGCTTTGGCGACATCAACGACGCGGTAGTAGATGACCGCATTGATTTTCGCAGAGACATTGTCACGGGTAATGGCTTCCTGGAGTGGGACGTCAACCGCTTTGACGCGAGTGTCTACCTTGGTCATGCCTTGGATAATAGGCAGAACAATGCGCCAGCCTGGCTCGACTGTTTTGTAGTATTTTCCGAGGAAAAACTTAACCCCACGTTCGTACTGGTTGACCTGACGAATAGAGATAAGTAAGAGGAGTCCGCCCCAAAAGAGGATGTTTGAGGTGAGGAAAAAGAAAAATGCTTCGAACATACTATGATAATATGTAATAAATAAAGCGTGTTTGATAGGTAGTGTGCCCCCGCGTGGGATCGAACCACGATCTAAAGTTTAGAAAACTCCCGTTCTATCCATTGAACTACGGGGACATGGATATGCACTATACTAAGCCAAAACAGCGGTTTCGTCAATCTTTTTTGCGGTCTTTCCCATGAAAATTCTTGTGAATATTGCGGAGTTGGGAATCAGTCACATGGGTATAGATTTGGGTGGTAGTGATGGAGGAGTGGCCGAGCATGGTCTGAACACTGCGAATATCAGCCCCGTTGCGGAGGAGATCAGTTGCAAAGCTATGTCGCAGGGTGTGTGGACTGACGTGTTTGGTGATACCGGCCATCTTGGCGTACCCTTGGACGATGCGCTGGATAGAGCGAGGGGTGAGTGGGCTGTATTCAAAATCTTTTCCACCCTTTTTCTCTTTCTTTTTTGAAATCTCATCGTGCGAGATAAAGAGGTTTGGGTTGAGATCTCCTCTGAGTTTGGTATACTCTGCAATCCAGTATTTGGACGAGTCAGAGAGAAAGACGACGCGTGTTTTCTTGCCTTTTCCACGTACAGTGAATTCATCTCGTTTGATATTTATATCCTCTTTTTCCAAATTTGCTAACTCTGAGACACGAAGTCCGGTTGAGAAAAAAAGCTCAAGAATCGCCTTGTCGCGATATGCAATTAAACGACTTTTTGTGGCTCGTTTTTGGTCGGCTACTTCGTTGGTATTCTTTTTTTTACTACTTGTCCCTTGCTCTTTAAGTTTGGCGAGAGGTGCCTCGAGTATTCGGTCTAGATCGCCGCTGTCAAGAAAACTCACCTCTCGATCAGGCATCTTCATGAGTTCAATTTTTTCTGGAGCAAGTGTGTCTACATCCCGTTTGGCAAGGTATTTCAAAAAAGACCGCAATGCAATGAGGTGGTAGTTTTGTGTATTCTTTTTGAGTGGTTCTCCATGGACATCGACGAGTCGGTTGAGCCATAGACGGTAGTTTCGCACCATGTCATAGGTGATTTCAGTCGGTTTGACATCTTTGCACCAGTCGACAAAGCGATGGAGATAGAAATCGTAGTTGATGAGTGTATTGCGACTACGGTTTTTTTCGATCTCGAGGTGTTCGAGGTACTCCTTTAAATATATGGATAGTTTATTCATAAAGTGTTGGTTTGGCGTACTAGAGATTGTCTCTAAGGACACAAATTAAAAGATACAAGGATACAAACGATACATGTTTTGTTTGTATCCTTATATCTTTTTCTTTTTAATTTCATAGGTAGTATACACTACAATATTGTACGACGCAAAAAAGAAACATGAAAACATGTATTTTTTACTTTTTTGCTCTATTTAGCAAAGAAATCATGTTGACAAAAGTGCATTTTTGTGCTATACTATATACATATTCATCGTGCACAGTGAATCAAAAAATATATATACGTTGGTTGCCTGCATATAGGCGCAACACTGTTCTTTTTTAGAGGAGGGAAATTAATACAAATATACATATACAATATGCAACAAAATAATTCCCGCTCACAAAGCGTTCAGTTTTCTGTCGTCTACGGGTATATGATCTGTGCGGTCGCCCTATTTGCGACAATTGCAATGAGTATTCCACATATTAGTGTTGGGCCATGATAAAGTAATTGTTTCTGTATCCCCGCTGTTGCGGGGTTTTCCGTTTTTACGCCATTGTCATTCCGACCGAAACGAAGTGAAGTAGAGGAATCCCTTTCGTAAGCCTACACGTTTTTGTTCACTTCGTTCTGGTTAAATCATCTATAAGAAAGGGATCCTTCGACTGCACTTCGCTACGCTACGTTTCGCTCAGGATGACAAAAACGCACAAAAAAGAAATATGACCAAGTATCTCGTTCTCCCAGACATACGTTCGACTCATAATGTGGGTGCTTTTTTTCGTACCGCTGATGCGTTTGGGTTTGATAAGATATTTTTATGTGGGATTACTCCGCAGCCACCACGAGCGGATATTGCCAAGGTGTCGCTGGGAGCTGAGACGTGGATTCCGTTTGAATATCATCCCAACGTGGTGACGCTTCTTCGTCGTCTACAAGGACAAGGATCCACTGTAGTTGCATTGGAAAAAATAGATACAAGTATTTCAATGAATGAGATAAAGACTCTTTTGGAGGTTACTCAGGTTTCTAAAGATACTAAGGGCGCTAAGGGTGCTAAAATAAATTTAGAAGCATCATTAGAAACATCAGCACCCTCAGTAACCTTAGTAGTTGGAAACGAGGTGTTCGGTGTACACGAAGATGTACTTGCATTATCAGATCTCGTCGTACATATCCCAATGGTGGGAAAAAAAGAAAGTCTCAACGTGAGTGTGGCTGGAGGTATCGCGATGCATTGGCTCTCTGAGCTCAAATAATGTATACTAAGGGGTATATGCATCATAGTACTGTCATTCATACTCTCAAAATTTTTGAACGTATCTATAAAGATCTGCCACCATTGCTGCCAGATGAGATTCGACATGATATGGGGGTGGCGATTGAGCAAGTGCGACACAATTTTTCTCTCACTGTTGAAGAACTTGAGGATACAATGGTGATGTTTGCCAAACGTGCGTGGCCATATCGCCAGGCGTTTCATGAGTTTATCGATGTCTATGAGGGCAAGATGGGTGAGTCGTTGTTGTTACAAAAATTGACACCAGAATTAAAAAAAGAATACGAACGGTTTATTGCTCATGGTGGGAGCTATCGTGATTTGGTGGTAGGTGGACCGACACATTTTTTTTCTCCTGAGGAGCGTGTGGAGATTGCAGTGACATTGATTTCTATTCGCAAAGCAATTCGTGATCATGTGGAGCAAGCAGTACTCTCTACTGAGCGTGCGGCGTATGAGGCACGTGTGTTTGAATTTCATGATATTCTCGATGAGCTGGAAAAGCGACTCGATACACTGCGTCTGATGGCGGATAACGAGCAGGAACATCCAGAGCTCGCAGCAGAGATCCGCGAGCAGGTCAAAGCGTTTGAATATGGTTTGGCATCACTTGGGCCACATACACAGATACATTCGGTGATGGGGAGTGCGGAGCATTTTATTGGGAGGAAGAAGGAGAAAAACAGTTTAAGAGTGTTGTAGAATGATATATGAATGAGCGCGAAGGATATATCGACAGTTTATTCCAGAGATATCGAAGAGAGTTTGAGGAAAGTCGTGACAAGGCTTCCTTTGTTCGTCATGCAAAAAAATATGTAGATGCAGCGGATGCTGGACAGTTGGGGGCAGGTGTGCATGGAGACCAGGTAGAGGCGACGAGGAGATTTTTGTCAAGCATCTCTGAAACGGATTTAGAAGTATATCAAACAGAGGCATTATCACGTTTTGTTGATAGGCAGTGGTGGCAGGAGGGCGGAACGGAATATAGTAACGACTTTGATATAGATTTGAGTGGTATGGAAAGATTTCCTAAATACGTGTTAGATTTTTTATTGGGCGGCCTATCCATTCCTCTTAAAGAGATTCTTCATCCTAACTATGATGGAAAGATTACACCAGCACTCCCCGGTCCGTTTATACTGAGAACATTAAATTTATACCAAGAAATGTTTTCCCCTTCAGTAGGGCAGAAGGTAGATAGTATTCAATTTAATATATCAAAATCTGTTTTAGAAGCTAGTGGTGATGAGCCAGTAGTTAAGTTCCCAGATTCATTAGGTAAAATAAAATATATTCCAACACCGCATGGATGGATGCCTGTTTGTTCAGAAGAAAGTCTCGGTGTTAGTACGAAAGTCACTTTGGATCCAGAAGATCCACTCAAACATCGTATTAATTGTTATCTCAGTTGTTTGGGTGATATTCAGTTTGTGCGTCATAACGATGTTGATGTGGAGGGGGTGAGGCGATGTGCACCGACCGAAAAAGAGAAACAATTTTTGTCTCGTATTTGTCCTTTGCCGAAACCTGTGTTGCAAGAAATTGAAAAAGCACCTTCAGATTGTGTCGATATAGTTTTTCGATATGTTACCGATAGGTTTCAATACGTAGTCCATAGTGGATATCGTGCACTTTTAAATGAGTTTTCAGGCGATATTCCGCTTATTGTCAATGAACTTGGAATTGGGCACTGTGCATTGATTGCACACATGTCAGTGATGTATTTACGTCAAGTTGGTGTGTCAGCTGTAATGATTGATGAACTGCCAACTAATGGCGACGGAACTCAATTTAGGGCAATCAGTCATGTTTCTGTTGGTATTTATGATACTAATGGTTTGAATCGGCATAATCCAACGAACGATTGTATATTTAATAGAGCACTGTGTCAGCCGTATTTTCCAGATGATGAGTATACAGTTTTGGCAACTCAATTACGTGCTGCAACAAGTATTGAACAAAAAAGAATAATTCTGCAATCGTTTACACAAATACTTGCAAAATATACCAAGGAGCTTGGAAAAGATGAACCAACATCCCAGTTGAGAGGTTTGCTAGAAGGTTTAGCGGACGAGTCAGTTCTTGTGTGGACAGAAGTATCTCGTTATTTGTATTCTAATTGGGATGGGGGAGATGAATATTACACAGTTCCAAATGATGAGTATCTACCGGTAGAGCACGCTTTTTATAGACGCTTGTATGAGGTATTCAGAAAAAAAAGAAGTTCTCAATTACTTAACATCCTTATTTGTTCTTGTTTTTATAAACATATTTGTAAGGTGCATGTAGATGGACAGAAAGAAAATGATAAAAAAACACAAGAGGATTCGCCTTATTTACTTGATTATAGTTATGCCTTTTATTCATTTTATGCCCGACTTGCTCCACAAGAAGTAGAAAAGCTTTTTTTAAATGAGTGGAAGACAGGTGAAGATTTGGAAGAGTATATAAAAGATACCCTTGGAGATATAAGAACCTTGGGAGGTACTTTGAATATGGATGTGCGAGATTTTGGTCCCCCGATAGAATCTTTTTTATTTTCTGCCACTGCGAAAAAACGTATAACAAAACTTTTGGCCATGCACCCTACGTTGTGGGATTCATGTTTGAAAACATGGAATGCAAAACATAGAGATGCTGATTTGGCCATAGAAATTGAATTACATTTTTTTATCAATCTGTGTGCTCGAGCGCTCTCCGACAAGGCAAAGCGAGAAAAAATTGAACGACAATTCGCTGTATCAGAGAATTTTTGGAAAGAACTTGCTGAAACAATTGAGCCTAAGTTAAAGCATCCTATGGTGGTGCATCATGATAAAAAACTATCGATTTCTGTTTTAACAGAGGAAGATAAACAGCTGGTCAAACAAGAAAGTTCACAGCCAGAAAATTTTACGTACGTCACCGAAGATATTATTCGTACTTCAAGAATTGTCGAGCAGTTTCTATCAGCGATCAGATATCAAAGCAGGGCTAAACAACCCGAACGTGGGTATATAACAGAGCCGTACGATCCATATGCACACGATGTGCGTGATATTAATTGGGGTATATTGGCAAAGACTGGATTAGTTATGGCACGTAGAAAAGAATCAGAACTAAGTGAACAAAAATCATTATGTGTTTTTATTGATTCTGATATTGCAGATACTGTCGAGATTGCCATGGGGACACTCAGAGGTATTTTATTAGGTATACAGAAATTTGCAAAGCAGACAAATACGACAGTATATATCAGTGGTGCAGGGTTTGATGCATTTGTTCGTTTGCCAACTGATGTAAAGCATAACACTATGTTAGCGCGTGTGCTAATGAGGGGTGTTAGACCTAATGCGGGCAATTTTCGTTTTGGTTTTCGTCCCACGACTGAAACAAGATCGATGCCACTTGTGTATGTGTCAGCAAATGAGGGACGTATGGCAGCTGTAGCTTCGCAGTTACCAAAATCTACTCTTCAAACGATGAACACGCGTGCGCTTGATTTAGATGTGCATCCGCTGTTGTCTGATGCCACACGTCTAACAGACCGGTCTGTGGTGTATAGGCCTCTTCATCTTTCGCAGACAGTGTGAAGTATATGTACGCTATGTAGATTAAAAAACATTGTTACATAAAGTGAGCAGAGAATAAAACCAACCAGTAATGTGGTTGGTTTTTTGAAACAAAAAACAGCTTCCAGTATGCCTCCTACGATTTACATCAAATTATTTGATATGAATCGCAGGGGCTGGAAGCTGTCTTCCGTGTACCCTTCTTGTCTTCATCGATAGATGAAGGTGTGGCGAGTGCCGTTCTATTGACCGGCAGCGACTTGGTAAACGCCGTTGTTGCAGTGGGCCATGTCGACGCCGACCGAGTTGGCTGCCGTCATCCAGTCGCCGCCGCTGACTTGTACCCGGTTGTACCATCCGGAGATGTGCACCAGGTGTCCGCGGTGCGACCAGTAGATCCCGTCCGAGTTGGTTTCGTTTGTGACGCTCGCATCATCGAGCTTCCAACACAGCACTGGCTCTCCAGTGTAGTTGTACTGGACGATGATCCAGTCCGCACCGAATCCTCGGGCGATGTCTGATCGACAGCCGCGGGCAAACCCGTCACAGCCAGCGATCATCAGGGTGAAGATTGCAAGAATCCACAAGTTACGTTTCATGATGGTCTACTCCTATCCTCTGTATACGGGGAATCCGTTTTTTTTGCGAGGATAAATAAGTGTAGCAAAGAGAGAGAGTTGTCAAGGTTTACTTGGGGACAAAAATGACCGTAGAGACGCGGCGCTGCCACGTCTCCGTCGTTGTCTGGTCGGTGCGTAATGGTACGATTGTTTACAAAAATAATTGTGTACAAAATCTTGTTTGTAGATAAAAAGACGGGGTAGCGCCTCGTCTTTACATATGTGTTTGTGTCACGCCTCAGCGGAATTCCGCTGAGGCGTGATGCTTGCTGTAGTGCTAAATTTTCTTTACCACCAACTTACTCCCATACTTCTTCCTCGCCGCCTTTAACTTTGATTTAGTCAACAATCCAATCTGTGCTCCGAGATGTCCCATTACGCTGTTGGCACTGAGAATGCCGTTTTGTAGTGCGGTGATGATGTCTTGGCTTTGGAGTATGGCGTGGAGAAATCCAGTAGAGAATGCATCGCCCGCGCCAGTCTTGCCGACAGGATTAGTTTCAAGTGCGTTGATATGGTATTGGGCTTGACCATCACCTGCTGTCGCACCGCGATCACCGTCTGTGATGACAACGATATCAGTACCAAGTGTACAAAGACGTTCTATCGCTTTCTTTTCATTGTTGAGTCCACTGAGTGCATAGGCTTCCTCTTTGTTGAGCAGGAGGAGGTCAGTGTAGGGGATCATCTTCAGAATTTCTTCTTTACCATGAGCGATTTGATAACTTCCTGGATTCATCGCGACAAAAATTTCTGGATGTTTGGTGAGGTATTTGATGAGTTGTGTTTGAAGTTTTTCAAATGTATGACCTAGGGATGTGTAGTAGATCGCTTGAGTTGGTTTGAGTGGTGGAAGCACGTAATTTCTTTTTGATTTGCCACTGAGAATGGTGCGTTCACCGAGCACGTTGAGCACGACACTGTAGCGTGTATCATGAGGAACAAAACGTGTGAGTGATGTGTCTACGTGTTCACTTTTGAAATGGTCCGCAATCATGTGGCCATTGATATCATCTCCGAGTTCTGTGACAATACTCGTTTTGTGTCCCAGACGTGCGAGGCCAACTGCAACATTGGCAGCGTTGCCACCGACTGACTGGGCTGTGTCGTCAATGCTAATCTTGGCACCATATCCTAGTGTGAGTTCTTTCTTTTTTTTGTTTACTGAGACGACGTGTCCGTCTGCTTCTAGATCTAGAAATGTGTCGATGGTAGAGTCGCCAATGGTGATGATGTCAAACATATATTTGTATTGCTATTAATATTTCATTTTTCCCATTCTCTCGTATTTTTCTACATCAGATTTTTTGTGTTTGTGGTAACCGAGATAGATTTCAAAAAATTCAATCGTGGCGGCGATAAAGATACCGCCCATTGCAATAGAGAAAAGAAGATTTTGAATATACATCGCGTAAACAAAAAGTGAGAGTGATCCAATCATGCGGACCAGATCACGTCGGTTTTCTGCTTCGACAAATTGTGAGTAGACGATCATGAATACGCCGACAATTGAGACGGCAAAAACGGCGTATTCGAGGCGGTCTGTGGGAAGGATTGGGAGGATATTTTCGAGGAGAAACATATGGTTTCAGAGTTAAGAGGCTTACAAAGCTTAGTATACCAAAGTGTTGGGAAACAAAAAAGACCCTTTTGGGACTTTTTTATGCCTGCCACTTGTTGATGTATTCAATCGCACTGAGAGCGGCTGTGGCTCCTTGGCCGGCGGCGATGATGATTTGGTTGTAGGGGATGTTTGTGACATCTCCCGCAGCAAAGATACCTGGGATGTTGGTTGCACCTGTGAGTGAAACGATAATTTGTTTTGCGGCGTCTTTTTCTAGTTGTGGGACAAAAGTAGAGTTTGGAATAACGCCGATGTGTACCATGACGCCGTTGATCTCCAGTTCTTTGGGTTCGTTTGATACTGTGTCTGTGTATGTCAGATGTGAGACCAAGCCATTTCCTTTGATTTCTGTTGTGTTTGCGTTGTAAATGATTTCAATATTTGGAAGTGCTTTTACTTTTTCTACCAAGACTACCTCACCTTTGGGAAACCCGCCGTTTGTTTCCTTTGTATCTGGGTATTTGGTAAGGAGGTACACTTTGGAAGCAATGCCTGCCATCATGAGGGCTGATTCGAGTGCGGCGTTGCCTGCGCCGACTGTGGCTGTGGTTTTATTTCTAAAGAGTGGGCCATCGCATACTGTACAGTAGGTCACACCTTTTCCACGAAACTCATCTTCGCCTGGGATACCGAGTGTTCGTGGATGAATACCTGTTGTAATAATAACAGTTTTTGTTCTCCATTCACGTTTGTCACCACCCCAAGTTTGTCCCTCGACTATGTGTATATTTCCTTCCTGACGAATTGCAGTGACCTCAATTCCTTCTTCAATTGTTGGATTGTAGGATTTCATGTGATCACTAAACTGCTTCGCTAGGGCGATACCAGTCGTGTGTTCAATACCTGGCCAGTTTTCTACTTCTCCTGAGAGTGCTACCTCACCGCCAATATCTTTGGTAAGCATGACAAAGTTGAGGCGTCGGCGAGATGCGTAGATCGATGCGGAGGGACCTGCTGCGCCACCACCAATGATGACAAGGTCGAGGAGTTGTTCGTGGGATTCTGACATAGGAGTTTTTAGTCTGGATAGTGTATAGGATTGGACGTTTGATTTCAAGAGAGAGAAAAATAATTAAGATTGAGATTAAGATTAGTGCTGTATGCTAAGATAATTTTATTCTCAATCTTAATCTTTTGTAATAATGCTTTGTAAACGTTCAATATTTTCTATAGGTGTTCTCTCATTTCCAAACACCGCACTACCAGGGCACACTGCATCTACACCACTTGTGATAATATCAGGGAGTGTTGTTTCGTTTACTCCGCCATCAAGTGCACAAAACAGAGTAGGGTATGTTTGTTTGAATTCTTTTATTTTTTCCAGGACTGCTGGTTGAAACGCGCGCCCCTGTCCACCTGGCTCAACACCTAACAATAATACAGCATCGATGTGCTCAATGTGTGGCTTTAGGACAGAAATGGGTGTTTGTGGTTTGAGGGCAATACCTACCTGCCAGCCATGTTCGCGAATAAGTTCGAGTGTTTTTTGGTTAAAATCAGCACATTCTGCATGGATATAGACACGGCGAATGTGTGTGTTGTTATGCCACTGTGTCAGTGTGGTGCAGGGGTGCTCGACCATGAGGTGTAACTCTATTTGGAGTGTTCCAATGTGGAGATTAGTGAGATCGTTATTGTCCAGTGTTTTTTCTGGCACAAACACACCATCAGCGATATCAATCTGGACTATCTCACATGCGCCCTGAAGTTCATCGAGTGAGTTGGTATAGATGAGTTGGTCGTCGGTGAGGAGAGAGGGGATTATTTGCATATCTTTTTTTCGTACATATCAATTTTTTTCCTGCGTCGAGCATACTTCCCACCCATCGCCTCCGTAGTTTCGAGGTATTTTTTGACAATTGCCATGGCGTGCTCTTCTGTTAGCACGCGAGCGGCGAGGGCGAGACCATTAGCGTCGTTGTGTTTGACTGCGAGTTCGGCTGCTTCAATATTGTATCCGATTGTCATGCGCATGCCTGGCACCTTGTTCCCTGCAATAACCTCTCCAGCACCACTGCCACAGCAGGCGATGAGACGTCCTCCGTTTTTGACCGTTTTTTCAGCTGCTGGGATGACGAAGTCTGGAAAGTCATCTTCTTTTGCATAGCTTTTTGGACCACAGTCAGTCGCTTTTATTTTGAGTTCATTTTTGAAAAAGCGAAGGAGTCGGCGTTTGAGCTGGTAGCCAGCGTGGTCGGAGCAGATGTAGAGGGGGCCTGAGTACAACATATAAGATACATGGAACAAGTTACAAAATATAAAAGTAGTGTAGCATTGTCGTGTCTGTTCATCAATATATGCTTTTTGTCTCTATTGACAGCAAAAAAAAGTTGGAGTAGTATGAATTATAGAAGCATTTGACTCGACGATCAATCGAGAACGTCCGCCCAAGGCGGACAAGCTAGAGGAAGAAAACAATGTTATTTGTGTAAAGTCGGGGATTCTTCGACTTCGCTCAGGATGACGTTGTCAGTAGAGCCTCTCGGGCAAGCCCGTCACAGCAGTAAGTAAGTAAAAGCGCAAGATGGTACCGTCTCCCGTAGTGGGGACTCTTGGCACGTTAATAGCGTGTTTTTGTTTTTTCTATATGTATAACTCCAATCAAAACGAACTCGATATACTCGAGTTTTGGGACAAGGATCAAACATTTCAAAAATCAATCGATCAGCGTCCGGATAATAAACCGTATGTGTTTTATGATGGCCCTCCGTTTGCAACTGGGTTGCCGCATTACGGACATATTGTGGCATCTACCATGAAAGATGTAATCCCTCGTTACAAAACGATGCAGGGATATCGTGTGAATCGTGTGTGGGGGTGGGACTGTCATGGATTACCAATTGAAAATATTGTGGAAAAAGAGTTGGGTACCAAGAGTAAAAAAGAGATCGAAGAGATGGGTGTGGCGAAGTTTAATGAATTGTGTGAGACCAAAGTGCTCGGGTATGTAGATGATTGGAAAAAGGTGATCCGACGTTTGGGTCGCTGGGTAGATATGGATCATGCGTACAAGACAATGGATCTGACATATATGGAGAGTGTCTGGTGGGTATTCAAACAGCTCTGGGACAAGGGATTGGTATATCAGGGGTATCGTGCGATGCATATCTGCCCTCGTTGTGAAACGACACTTTCTCAGCAGGAGGTGAGTGAGGGGTATAAGGATGTGAAAGATATATCAGTAATTGCCAAATTCAAAATTACAAATTCAAAAGAAATTTCTAATTCCAAATTTCTAATTTCTAATGACCTGCCAATATATGTTTTGGCTTGGACAACAACACCGTGGACGTTGCCGGGAAATGTGTTACTTGCTGTTGGTGCTGATATTGAATATTCAGTCGTTGTATTTGAAGGTGCTCACTATATCGTGGCAAAAGAGCTTGTGTTATCCGTATTTGCTGATAAAGAATTTCAAGTGGTGGATAGTTGTGTCGGTGCTGATTTAGTTGGACTCACATACGAACCACTTTTTCCATATTATGGACATGTGGAAGGAATTGAGAATGCGTATCGTGTGGTTACTGCTGATTTTGTCACGACCACTGATGGTACAGGTGTGGTACATATCGCTCCTGCGTTTGGAACTGATGACTATGAAGTATTCAAAAAAGAAAAAGTACCATTTATCCAGCATGTGGGTATGGATGGTAGGTTTAAAAAAGAGGTGCTTGATTTTGCAGGAGTACATGTCAAACCGATTGGTGATCATACTGCGACAGATGTGGAGATCATCAAATATCTTGCACACAACGGAAAATTGTTTAGCAAATTAAAATATGAACACAGTTATCCACATTGCTGGAGATGCGACACACCGCTCCTCAATTACGCAACATCATCATGGTTTGTTTCTGTTGAAAAAGTAAAAGAACGTGCACTAGAATTGGCGAAAGATATCAACTGGTCACCAGAACATATCAAAGAAGGACGATTTGGTCAGTGGCTCGCGGGGGCAAGGGACTGGTCTATCTCACGTCAGCGTTTTTGGGCGACGACGATTCCTGTCTGGCAGAGTGAGGATGGTGATACAATTTGTTATGGATCAGTCGCTGAGCTTGAAGCGGATAGTGGGGTAACTGTGACTAATTTGCACAAGCATAAAGTGGATGAGATTGTAGTAGAAAAAAATGGTAAAACATACAAACGTGTGCCTGATGTACTCGATACATGGTTTGATTCAGGCTCAATGCCATACGCGGAGCGTCATTATCCATTTGAAAAGAAGGGTGAATTTGAGGGAAGTTTTCCAGCAGAGTTTATCGCCGAAGGTCAGGACCAGACTCGTGCGTGGTTTTACTATCTGCATGTGCTTGCGACTGCCGTGATGGATAAACCAGCGTTCAAAAATGTAATTGTCAACGGAATTGTATTGGCAGAAGATGGAAAAAAGATGAGTAAAAAATTGCAGAACTATCCAGATCCAATGAAGCTCATTGAGAGTTATGGATCAGATGCACTGCGATACTATCTCATGACCTCACCAGTTGTTGCTGCAGAGAATCTCAACTTTGCCGAAGCAGGTGTGCGTGAGGTGTTTAGTAAGCTTGTGAATACATTGTGGAATGTGCTAGAGATGTATAAACAGGTGTCAGTTAGCCAGTCAGCCAGTTTTCAGTCCGAACACGTGCTTGATCGATGGATCGTGGCAAAATTGCATGTGTTGATTCGTGATGTGACAGATGGACTTGAGAAATACGAATTGCATACAGCATCTCGTCCTATTGCGGATTTTGTGCTTGGTGATTTGTCACAGTGGTATGTGCGTCGTTCTCGTGATCGATTTGAGAGTGGTGAGGGTGTGGAGACACTGCGTATGGTGCTTGAGACTGTGTCGAAGCTACTTGCTCCGTTTACGCCGTTTATTACTGAGACAGTATATCGAGAAACAGTGATTAGTAATCAGGACACAAAGCAGAGCGTACATCTGGAAATGTGGCCTGTGTGTGATGAATCTTTGATTGATGCTATGCTTCTCGAAGATATGGATCGTGCACGAAAAGTTGTAGAGATGGGATTGTCATTGCGTAAAGAAGCCGGTATAAAAGTTCGTCAACCACTGTCGTCTCTAGTTACCAGTTACCAGTTACCAATTACTCTACTGTCTGTCGTTGCTGATGAATTGAATATAAAACAAGTGGTAGTGGGAGCAGTTGAAGCAGAGAACGGTGTGGTAGTAAAGGAAGATGGAGATCTGAAAGTTGGTCTGTATATAGAAGTAACACCAGAGTTAAAACGTGAAGGTCTTGCTCGTGAAATCGTTCGTGCAATTAATAGTTTACGAAAAGAAAAAGGATTGCGTGCAAGTGACAAGATTACTATTACGTGGTCTACTCAGAGTGAGACATTGCGATCTGTGTTGGTGGAATTTGCATCAGGTATTGCATCTGATACTGCAGCAACTGCTGTTAGTGAGGGTGCAGGAGAGACGTTAGTAGAAATTGAGGGCGAAGAAATATTGATTTCATTTAACAAGTAACTATATGGAAAAAATTATTCTTTATTATAAATTTGTCCCAGTGCCAGATCCTGAAACTGCAATGTGTTGGCAGCGAGATTTGTGTAAATCTCTTGGTCTCAAGGGGCGTATTATTATCTCTAAGCATGGTATCAATGGAACGCTCGGTGGTGATATCAAGAATGTCAAAAGCTATGTAAAGGCGATGAATCAACATAGTTTTTTCAAAGACATTGAGTATAAGTGGAGCGATGGTGGTGTTGATGATTTTCCACGTTTGAGTGTCAAAGTTCGTGATGAGCTCGTGACGCTTGCGCCAGGCGAAGAGTTTGATGTGTTCAATAGTACCAAGGGGCTTCGTCCTAAGCAATGGCACGAATACCTTGAGGCACATCCAGATGTAATTGTGCTCGATGCGCGTAATGGTTATGAGTCAGATGTAGGTGTCTTTGATGTCAAAAATCTCGTAGCACCAAAAATCAATGCATTCAAAGAGATTAAAAAAGAATTGGAAAAATTACCAAAAGATAAAACAATTTTGACCTACTGTACGGGAGATATTCGTTGTGAATACCTCAGTGCCTATATGCGTCACAAAGGATTTCAAGACGTCTACCATCTCGATGGTGGTATCGTAAAATACGGTGAAGCATTCAAAGACGAAGGAAAGTGGAAAGGAAAATGTTTTGTCTTTGACAAACGTATGGGGCTTGCGTTTTCAGACAAGAGTGAGGACATTGGGCACTGTAGTCACTGTAACGCATTGACGAGTCGATTTGTGAATTGTGAGGAGATGTCGTGTCATGATTTGGTATTGGTGTGTGAAGCGTGTGCTGATAAAGTAAAAACGAGATGTAACGTACACGTACAAGTCTAGTACGCTCATATGTTGTGCGCTGTTGCTATAAAAAAAATTGGTACACACATTCGTCAATCTATTGTTCGTAACGGATGTCCTCCTGTTCCTCAATGCATACCTTCCGTAGAGTATTTTTTTGATAGTGCCAAAACTGTAGCTGATAAGATTTGGAAGGATGTTGTAGCAGAAGAGGTTGCATTGTTGTTGAAGCAGTGGTCAAAAGAAGTCGAGTCATTAGGTTCTGGATATACCAACCATGATCAGATTCACTATCTCTTCTCTCATCCAAAAGAATTTGAAAAAAAGTTAGCCATACGTCAATTAAGTATTTTTGAATCGTTACGAATTGTGGCTCCAGATGTGTGGAGCTCTCTTTTATTGTTATCATCTAAACGCCAACAACACACCATGTCTTTGGTAAGACAGTGGGCAGAGCAGTTGAATGAAAAAAACAAGATTAAAGGAATAATATCAAAACAAGAGATTATCTTGTTGATTGACCTTGCTATGTTAGTGGGACCGTGGGTTGATGCTGCATATATACAGCAGGTGAAGTACACTACTTTGTTAGAGCAAGACAAAGCAAGATACGCATCAAAAAGAGATGTACATTCTCCATATATGTATCTTGTAGAGGAAAATACAAGAGAAACATTTGCTGATTTGTTTGGGGTAGAGATGAGACAGATTTCAAAAGGTCTAAAAAAATCGGTTTGCACTATTCGTATACTTATTTTGCAAGAGAAGTTACCAAACATATACAGCGAGTTTGCTATGTATCTAGAAAAGATGGCAGAGCTGTTTGTAACCACTGCCGAAGATGTAAAAAAGAAGAATGTGAACGTGAACAAAGAATGGTCCGTATTGAGAAAACAAATGGGCCAGCTTATTGTGAGCGGTTGTCCTATTGTAGTTGTCCCACAAGCATGCTCGTCCATTTCCAGTGTGAGTGATGTAGTGGATATTGAGTTACGGTTTGGTTTTCAGACAGATGAAACGAAACAGATGCAACAGGTTGCAGAAATTTTTAGAGAAAAAACACAACAAATTAATGATGCATATCAGTCCCGTTCATCGAGTCAGATGAAACAAAAACAAGTTCCTTTTGTCGCTGCTGTGTACATGCCATTTTCTTTTGGACCGAATTTGTACTGGAATACGCGTGGCGAAGCAGGCGTCGACTCGATTATATTGCATCCAAATTCTATACGGACGAGCGCAAAAGATAAAGAGATTGTACTGTTAAAAAAAGCATTTGACTCGTCATATTTGGCGCAGTACGTAAATACGTGTAGACAGGCTGTTTTTTTGGACAGTACACTTCATGAACTGGGCCACGTGGTGTATAGCAAGGAAAACAAACGTGTACGCGCTACGATAAAAACAGTCAATCAAATTTCCCAAGATATTCTTGAAGAGCTAAAAGCGGAGACATACGGAATGTATTTGTTATTGGAGTACTTGCATGATTTGAGGGTTGTGGATCACCAGATCAACATGGAGGAACAGCTGGTGTATAAGATTGGTACCAATCTTGATTACATCATGTATAAATCTCCGTATGGAAGTGGGGAGCGGTATTACAAGACAGGTTTGATTGTGCTGAAAACTCTTGTCGCCTGCGGCGGTATGGTGATAGACCATAACGGTGCTGCTCGTATAGCTGATGTATCTGCTGGTGCACGAGCCTTGGCACAGCTCCATCTGAACGTGGTTTCTTTTTATCAAACGGGTGATTCCAAAACGGTAGAGCACTATATCCATGCTGCTGAATCTATTCATCAAGATGTCTGTAAAGGCGGTGCTGTACGAGGTGCTCATACAGATATAATTCGTATGCTTCGTCTGCTTGTTTAAGAAGGGCTATTCTGCAGACACATTTGTATAGATGCGCTGGGGAATTTTTTGAAATCCCCAATTTTCTTTCCAACCACAATCGTTTGTGAGGGCATCATATTTTTTTGCCTTGTATTGTAAGGCTTCCTCTAATTTTGCTACTTTGGTATAGGTGTGGAAATCTTTTGGTGCACTTGCGGATATACCACCATTGATGGCGATATACGTTTCTTTGTATGTGAGAGATAGAAACACAGCTGCCTTTTGACCATCGAGCTCTATGGTGAGGAGAGCTGGATGAAACATCTCTGCTTGAGTGAGATCTTTATAGATTGTTTCACGGTTTGGGTAATAGAAGGTTGATTTTTCTCCAAACTGCTCTTTATTTAACGAAAATAAAAGTTCTAAATCGTCCAGCTTGTTTGTATACACTACAATCGAGTGTTCTGACAACATTTTTCTTGCTCGTCTTTGAATTTCTCTTCTCTTGTCGCTACTGACAAGTTTGTGGAGATACTCATCTGTAGTGGTAACGGTATCAATTGGTGCAATGAAATGATAGTCTATAATGGGTAGTTGAGACGTAAAAGCATTCGTACCAGCTATGTATGAGAGCGTCGTTGGTACTGGTAATGATGAAAAAAATAACTCAGCTGAAGATTCATATCCAGGCAAGAGAAAGAGCGTGTTATCATCCATGAAGTTGCCTCCAAAAAATTCGAGTTGTTTTGTTTGCTCATTGATTTGGAGTGGGAGAAGTCCGATGGGGGTGTCGCCGTCATATCCAGTGTAAAAAGCAATAGGTTGACGCGTGTATTTATAAAAAATGTATCGGAATTCCCATGTGTCAAAAATTGATTCTTTAGGGCTTAATAGATCCCAAAGCCGTTGCGCCTCTGTGATATCCTCAATTTTTTTGATTGTGATTGTCATATTAGTTACAGTGTATATGTAAAGCTATGTTGCGGAATTTGATCAAAATGCCAACGTGCCTTACCTTGTTGGTTGCCACCTCGTGCGTCGTATTGTTTGGCTCCGCATGAGATAGCGTTCTGTATGTCGATAAGTAAAAGATAACTAAGAATGTCAGGAAGAATATTTGTGTCTACTCCCATGTTTATTCCAATATAGCTATCCCGGTATTGAAGTGAAAGACAAACACCAATAATTTTGTCTTGGTAGAGTAAGGTAGTTAGATTTGACTTACAGCAATGTAGTTGCAAAAAGTCTCGAAATATCTCTTTTCTGTGTGGCCACACAAACGATGACTCATTTCCAAAATGCTGTATATTGAGTTCGAAAAGATGTTCTATGTCTGTAGATACATTGTAGCGCTTCTCTAGCTTAATGTCTTCGTATGTTTTAATAATATTTTTTATTTGTTTTTTTTTACTACCGTGTAATCTATCGTCTGTATACTCTGTGGTGGTGGAGTATGTACTGAGCGGGAGGAGATGTGTGTAGTCTGTAATTGGTAGTTGTTCGATAATCTTCTCATGTCCAGTAAGGCTGTCTAATTGTGCAGGCATCGTTATGTTTTGTAGTAGAAGTGCAACCAAAGCCTCCTTATTATCAGTAGTAGTAAAGATCTTATTTTGATCCATCCACCCCTTATGATCTCCAAAAAATTCCAGAAGACCTGTCTCTGGATTGAGTTGTAGAGGTAAGAGACCGACGGGAACATTTTGTAGATATACAGTATAAAAAAATAGTCTATAATTAAGGTATTTGTAGAAACAATTACGAAATTCCCAAACATCATAGATTGTCTCTTTTGGTGAGAGCATATCCCAAATTCGTCTGCATTCATTCAGATCAGAAATAATTCGTATGTCGTATTGTTGGTGGTTTACATCCATATAAGATGTTGTTTTGTTTTTTTGTAGCGTTGAACTGCGGCGTAAATAATTTTTTCCACTGTTTCAGTATACGTAAGCCCCATCAGTTTGGCTGCTACCATAAAGTCACTATATTCGTATAATGGTGGATTTGGGTCGACTTCTAATACATATGGATTGCCATGGGTGTCAATGCGGATACCTACATAGCCATAGTCGTGACAGCGAGTGATGCGGTATGCATCCAAGGCGATTTCAGTGATTAATTGGGATTGTTTAGTATCAAGTTTTTTGCTTGCAGCAACTGCGTGTGGGCGTAGGAGCAACTTAGATGTTTCGGCAGTAACAATATTGTATGCATGTTTATTTTTTTTCGCGTTCATCTTTGTAAGCGGGAGTACTTGTAGGTCAATATCGAAATTTCCGATAATTGATACTTCATATTCTTCGCCGTCAATATACTCTTCAATAAGAGCGGGCATGTGGAGTGTCTCAATAATATGTCGGGCCTGTTTGAGGAGCTCTTTTTTTGTGCGTACAATAGAAGCATTGGTGATTCCAAGTGAGTCATCTGCAGCGCCTGGTTTTACAATCATCGGAAAGCGTAAATCAGAGCGAAATGTATCGTCGATAGTACGCATGTAGTCCCATTTTGGTGTCGGAATATCGTGGTATTCAAACAGTTTTTTTACGCGAATTTTATCTTTGCATAATGCTAGGTTGTATGAGCTAGTACCGGTTATTGGCATATGAAATGCCTCTATAAGGGCTGCTGCTTGTGGCAACAGAGTTGTATCTTGTCCGATTCCCTCAGTAGTATTGAACATGAGATCAACTCCAGATGTTGGAAGTGTCTGTAGTAGTTCTGGTATATTATTGAAATCAAATTCGGTAATTTTGTATCCAGCTTGGCGGAGTGACTTTTCAATATGGTTGAGGACTAGTGAATCAGCACCGTGCTTTTTTCTTTGACCATGTGTTCTGTTTCCAGCAATACCAATATGGAGTTTACGCATTTCTTGTCGTGAATCAGCGGTGCGCACCCGTTCGATCTTTGCTGCTTTGATAAGTTGTTGTGTTTTTACTACTGCTGCAGACAGGTTTGAGTTACGTATTGTTTTTCCCAACGATGATTCCGTGTCAAATTCGGTGATCGTGTAGTGAATGTGCGAAAGAGCGACTTGTAGGTTATCTTCAGCGTCCAACGTGTTAGTACCTGAAACAGTAATCCAACCCATTGTGTCGTATCCTTCTGGTGGACGCAACACTACATCTCCGACACTTTTAGAAATATATGATCCGGTGACAAATGGAAGCTTGTGAAATTCTTCATCTATGGTCAAGGAGGTGAGGATGCCAGAAACATCTATTTGTAAATCCCAGCCGATTACATATTCGTAAGGTTCTTCTTTTTTGGCAATTTTTGGTATAAAAATGCCAAGTGCAATATTGACGGCTTGTTCGACAAAGTCAACGTGCCATGCATCTTTGAGGTATGAGTAAATATAGTCACCCCCCATGCGCAGGTTGCACTCAATTGGGTAGATACCGTTGTTTGTTACCTTTGCTTCAAAATGGACGATGGCGTTATAGATGTTTAATTTTTCCAATAAGTCCTCTGTGAGTCGTTCGAGTGCATCACAATCTTCCTTTGGTAATAATGATGGGAGAGACTGTCCACTGTCAACAAAAAACTTACCTTTATTTTTATTGAAGTTGTCTGCCACAGAGATAAATTTTACTTTACCGTTTTGTAACACTACATCGACGTCCACCTCATCACCGTCCACGTATTCTTCGACGAGAAGTTCAAATGTAGGAAATTCTGACGCATCGACCGAAGATTTGATGGAATTTTTGATATAGTCAAATGTTTCCTCAAAATCTTTTCTGTCTGTTACTTTTATAACAAAAACACTTGCATTTCCATATACTGGCTTGATAACAAGTGGGTAATTCATCTTCTTTTCTATTTTTGTAATTTCTGCTTTGGATTGTATGTGGGTGAATTTCGGTGTTGGTATATTGTGTGTTTTACAAAAATCACGAAAACGAAATTTGTTTCGTACTTGCTCTGAGATACTCAATGGGATTCCTATCAGCTTGAGATGGTCTGTAATTCTGGATGTGAGTGTGACTACATCATCCCAAAACGTGACAGCCCCATCTATATGAATAAGTGGGTGTTTACGGATAAAATTTTCTAGTGCCAACATACTGTCATGATGATTCATGAGGTCGGCGAGTATCCAGTGGTCAATATACGGATCAAGTACATCAACCTTTTCTTTGTTTATACACACTATAGTTAGACCAAGCCTCTTAAGTTTTTTAAAAATGAATTTTTTCTTCGCACTTCCTGCGTGTACCACAAGTATGGTCTTTCCTTTGTGTGGATTTTTCTTTTGTTCAGTTTTCATATATAAAAAACGCAGTATACCATATAGTAACACTGCGCGTAAGAAAATATACGTGTTTTTGGCGTATTGTTTGGATTGTGTAACTATCGGGTTCTTCGCTTCTAGAATAGTTTGATTCCATATAGGATAGCTGATAGTATAGCCATTTTTTGGTATCTTGTCAACGGGTATTTTTTTTAGTATCCTACCTAGTAATATGCAATATATAGTGGGGTAATACCCAAGATATTGCATGTTATTCTATGCATGTTGTATTTTTTAGCTATGATGACCGTAAAACAAATATTTGATCTTGGAATTGAGATGGGAATTGCTGCTGATCCTCGTGGGGTCAGAGGTGTCAAAGAATACCTCAACAGAGCCAAAAAAGACTATGAAAAGGCATCTGGTCGTGAAAAAGAGTACTTTGATACTGAGCGTTTGACCAATCCATATATTGACTCGGTAGTGCATGTTGATGATGGAAAAACAAAGGTCAAGAGAATTATGGCTGGTATTGATATCAATTCTGCCGATATTTTGGTCGCAAGTCAGCTTGCGGAACGTGGGAAACCAGTTGATTTGGTGATTGCCCATCATCCGATTGGCAAGGCGATTGCACGTCTCCATGATGTGATGGATCTCCAGACTGATGTATATCATGCTGAGGGGCTGCCTATACATTTGGCAGAAAAAATCATGGATGATCGCATCTGTGAAGTGGGTCGCGGGGTGCATGGGATGAATCATTACCAAGTCGTGGATGTGGCACGTATTTTGGGCATTAATTTGATCAATACGCACACTATTACGGACAACATGGTGGATCAGTATATTCGTCAGTATTTAGAGAAAAAAGAACCATATCGTCTGGCTGATTTGCTAGATATGCTGATGGAGATTCCTGAATACCAGATTGCCACTCGTCAGGGGTCAGGTCCGACACTTTTTAGTGGGAGTCTCAAACATCGTGTCGGTAAGTTTGTAGTAGAAATGACAGGCGGTACAGAGCCTTCCAACAAGCTCTATGAGCATTTTTCACGTATTGGCATATCAACGCTTGTTTCGATGCATATTCGAGAAGCATCAATGGAAAAGGCCAAAGAACAGGGGATGAATATCGTAGTGGCTGGTCATATGTCATCTGATTCATTGGGTATGAATCTCTTTTTGGATGAGCTTGAGAAGCGTGGAATTGAGATTGTTCCGTGTGGAGGTCTTATCCGTGTTTCAAGAAATAAAGCTACGAAGAAGGAAAATAGTAAAGCCAAGAAGAAATAGGATTGACTTAATAGATTAAGAATTAAGATTTTTGCCAGTCAATAATCATATCCTCTGAACTATTGGCTTTGAACTGTGAACTAGTAATGTGATTTCAACTCTCCGTGGTATTGTGCACATCTCACTTGATCGTAGATCTGTCGTTATAGAAACGTCAGGTGGTGTTGGGTATGTCGTATTTGTCACACCTGCCTGTGCTGCGTCACTGACGGAAGGAAAAGAGGCAACACTCTTTACATATCTTCGTGTGGCAGAGGCAGTGATGGATTTGTATGGTTTTGAGAGTCTTGAAGCCAAGGGGTTGTTTGAGCGATTAATTTCGGTCTCTGGTGTAGGGCCCAAAACAGCACTAAGTGTGCTGGGAAGTGGATCTTTTGCTTCACTACAAGATGCTATTTCTCGTGGAGATGTTTCGTATCTGACGTCAGTACAAGGTATTGGTAAAAAGACGGCAGAGCGTCTCGTTGTTGAACTCAAAGGAAAAGCATTTTCGGGTGTATCGTCACATGTGTATGCATCATCAGCACTGGGTGATGTGGCAGAAGCGCTCGTGTCTATGGGGTATGTGGCTAGCGATATACAAAGAGTACTGCAATCTGTCCCAGAGCAATATACTCAACCTGAGCAAGTAATCAAATACGCATTAACGCAATTACAATAATGTATATTATATGGCAAGAGAGATAGGGCATCGACCACCTGAAATACCCCCTTTTTTAGAGGCGCAAAGTTCTATTGGCTTTGAGGTGGCGGTGGGTCTGCTTGGATCTGAAAAGGAGGGAAGGCCAAATGAGGATAGTGTATTGGTAGATAGCGAACGTGGTATTTTTGGTATTTTTGATGGTATGGGAGGACATGGTAATGGTGATGTAGCATCAGCGCAAGCGTCAGAAGAGTTTGGAAAATTGCTTCAAGATAAGGTGTTCTACGATGAGGCTACTGTGGGTGATCGTCGGAAAACTTTTCTGGTTTCGAGGAAAATGGTGGATGCTTTTTTTAAAGTAAATAATACTTTATTGAATATACCCACAGATGAAGGTGGTCGGCGTAGGCCAGGGACAACAGCAAGTGTTGTAAAGATAGAACGAGTGGGTGATAAAATTCAGATGATCCTCGGTCATGTGGGTGACAGTCGGGTATATCGATATGATTCATCAGTGGGCTATATCGATTGTCTAACACCAGACGCAAATCCATTTTTTTCTTCTTTTCATACTGATTTTTTTGGTACTAACGTCGACAGCATTCTGCGTTCAGATCAAATTGCGTTCATATGTACAAGACTGCAAGATATGGGCAGGTTAGACAATGTGCAGGGCTCTTTGTTTCGTTTGTTTCGTAAAATTGATCAAACGTATGAAAAAACAAATATCTCAAAAATACAGAGATATTTTTCACAAAAAACAGCAGTTCGTAATAAGGATGTGTGTATTTCTACACTAGCAACTATGAGTGATAACGAAATAGCTGAATTTTTATTAGACGAATATTGGCTGGCTAATCGACACTATGTTTCTAGTGCTCTAGATGGTCAAAGTGTTGGTGAAATAGTTATACAAGAACATACTCTCCAAAGAGGGGATATACTTGTATTTATGACAGATGGTATGACTGATTGCGGATTATCGGATCAGGCGATGTTAGATATTTTACAAAGCAAAAGCGATGATGGATTTAGTACATTACCACGTGCGTTTGAATCATATGTGGCATCTCAGCAAGAAGCTGCAGAACGTGCGGTGCAAGAAGGATTAGATAGTGTACCTTTGTTCAAACCAGATGACAGATATTGTTTTTTTGTACGCGTGATATAATTATTGCTTTTGTATCATGATACTCATTATGTTGACATGTTGAGCGGTATCAGCTGTGTTTGGTAGGAGTGTGTGAGGGATGTGATGGGTTTGTAGGAGTGTTGTAATTCGATCATCCATTTCATCTCGAAACTCTTTGTCAGTAGATCGTACCCCATCAGCTTCCGCTTCAAGTGGAAGTTTGTGTGTTTTGAATATATGAGTATATGTTTTTGCGTGTGCAATGGCAGCGCGTTTGATGCGTGAGATATCTTGGTCATCGGCGACGCGTTCGAGATAGGCGAGATTGTCAATCGAAGCTCGGTCGCACAACAGTATGACATCTGGTTTGTCATACTTTTTTTCTTGTTCTTTTTGTTGGTGTTGGATCCACATCTGTGCGGTGAGGGTGGTTTGTTCGTTGATAGGAAATGGGCAGAGTCGGGCATACTCGGGGAGAATAATCACCGTTTTACCATTTCGTGTGAGTTCATGAGCGAGTGCATTGAGAATGGTGGTTTTACCTGTTGAATGTGTGCCAATGATGGCTATTTTCATAGTAAAAAGTTTATAAAGTGAGAAAGTCCATAAAGTTTGTAAAGTAATACCTTTAACACTTTTTACTTTATGAACTCAATATATTGTACAAAAAACCCCGAATTAACATCGGGGTTCTTAAACTATAGAATCGCACTACTTGCCACAGAATCACCCTCTTCTTTGAAACGCATGATGCGTACGCCCTGTGTCGCACGTCCGAGCGTTGAGATTGATTTCAGTGGAGTACGAATCACTTGTCCTTTGACAGAGATGACCATGAGGTCGTGTTCTTCGCTTGTATTGACAATGTGTGAACCGACAATCGGCCCTGTTTTGTCTGTGACTGCCATGGTTTTGATACCACTTCCACCACGACCTTGCACTTTATATTCATCGATCGGTGTTCGTTTTCCAAGTCCGTGCTCGGAGAGTACGAGTAGCTCAATAATTTCTTTTTTCAAAAGCTCATTTGGAATAGCGTCCATGCCGACGATAAAATCATTACTCTTGAGTTTCATACCGCGTACTCCGCCTGCAGTGCGACCCATTGGGCGGACATCTTTTTCTTTGAGATGAATGGCTTGACCATCAGCACTGACCATGATGAGTGTGTCTGACCCACTCGTTGGGCGGACCCACTCGAGCATGTCGTCTTCTTTGAGTTTCAAAGCGATGATACCGTTGCGGCGTACACTCTTGAAGTCCTCGAGTTCTGTTTTTTTGACGGTTCCTTTGGTGGTGGTCATGACAAGATATTTGTATTTGTTCATGTCATCCATTGAAAGCATGACGGTCACTTTTTCATTTGGTGCGAGCTGCAAGAAGTTGACCACTGCCTGTCCCTTGCTGGTGCGACTTGCGAGTGGTACATCATACGCATGGAGTTGAAATACTCGACCACGATTGGTAAAGAAGAGCATGTTGTCGTGGGTGTTGGTACTAATAATTTGTTGGACAATATCTTCTTCTTTGGTAGTGAGACCCATCACACCTTTACCGCCGCGTTCCTGGGTGCGGAACGTGTCTGGTGGAATGCGCTTGATATACCCATCACGAGTGATCATGACGATAGTCGCCTCATTTGGTACGAGATCTTCCATACTAAATTCTTTGACACCACCAGATACGACTTGTGTGCGTCGTTCATCAGCGTAGCGTGTTCGTAGATCAGTAATTTCATTTCTAATCACGCCGAGAATCTTCTTTGGACTTGCTAAAAGTGCTTCAAGTTCTTTGATCAAAGCGAGTTTTTCTTTGAGTTCATCTTCAATTTTTTGACGTTCAAGGTTTGCCAATTGTTGCAAACGCATTTCCAAAATTGCCATTGTCTGGCGCTCGGTAAATCCAAATTTTTTCATCAAGTTTGTCTTCGCTTCTTCTTTATCTTTGGATTCTCGGATTGTTTTGATAACGAGATCAATTTTATCAAGTGCTTTACTAAGACCTTCGAGAATGTGAGCACGATCTTTGGCGACGACAAGATCAAATTCTGTACGACGACGGACCACTTCTTGGCGGTGTTTGATGTGTTCTTCGAGCACTGTTTTGAGATTGAGGAGGCGAGGTTGGAGACCATCTACGAGAGCGATGAGGTTGATGTGAAACGTCGTCTGCATCTCTGTCATTTGAAAGAGACGGTTGAGTACCTTTTTTGGATATGAGTCACGTTTGAGTTCAACGACAATACGAACACCCTCTTTGTTACTTTCATCGCGGAGATCTTTGATACCATCAATCTTTTTTTCTTGTACCAATTCAGCAATCTTTTCAATCAACTTTGCTTTGTTGACTTGGTATGGTACCTCACTAATGACGATCATAAACTGACCATCTTTCTTTTCTTGGATATCGGCTTTGGCACGCACGACGATACCGCCACGACCAGTAGCGTAGGCGACAGCGATATCTTTTTTGTTGTAGATGATACCACCAGTTGGAAAATCTGGCCCTTTGATATATTCAAGTAATTCTTCCACTGTCGCTTTTGGATTATCAATGAGATGTGTTGTTGCATCACAGATTTCACCGAGATTGTGGGGTGGAATATTGGTGGCCATACCTACCGCGATACCCATACTACCATTGAGGAGAAGATTTGGAAGTTTGCTTGGGAGGACGCGTGGCTCTTTGGTCGAACCATCGTAGTTTGGTGAAAAATCAACGGTATCTTTTTCAATATCAAAAAGAAGTTCTTCAGCGATTGCAGCAAGTTTGGCTTCGGTATAACGCATCGCAGCGGCCGAGTCTCCATCCATACTTCCAAAGTTTCCTTGACCGTTGACGAGGATTTGGCGCATGGAGAAATCTTGCGCCATACGAACCAATGAATCGTAAATCGCAGAGTCACCGTGTGGGTGATATTTTGCCATTACTTCACCGACCACGTGAGCACTTTTTTTGTATCGAGAGTTGTAGCGAAGACCAACCTTCCACATTGCATAAAGGATGCGTCGGTGTACTGGTTTGAGACCGTCACGAACATCAGGAAGTGCACGAGAGACGATGACACTCATCGCATAGTCGAGGTAACTGCGCTGCATTTCATCTACGAGTTGGATTGGCTCGACGCGACTTGGAGTGAGAGAGAGCTGTTGTGGTTTTAGTTCTTCTTTTTTTGGCATATTTTTATATAATCGTACTGCGTACAACGTACTGCGTACTACGTATAACGTGTTACGAACGATATATCATTCGTAGTACGCTGTACGTAATACGTCTAGGGTGTGCTCGTAGTAGTGGTTGAATATAATAGAGTACTCAATGCTGCTTTGAGATGAGTCTGCTGTGTTGATGTTGTAGTGGTAGCCGGTGATGGTGATGTCTGTGCTTGGAGTTCGTCGAGTTTGGCACTGAGAGTATCTTGTTCTTCGATATAATTAATGATGTCACTAAAATCATCGCCTACGTTGGAGAGGATTTGTTTCTCTGCGCTTGGTGCAGCAAAGACGCTATTGACCATGCTCTTCATGTTCCATGCCCAGAGTCCGAGGATGGTGACCATCAGCAATGCTACACCAACTACTAATAATACGCCAGAGTGTTGTGGTGGTTGATATGTGTGTGATGGAGGTATCATTGATGGTCGTGGTGGCTGTGTGTCTTCTGTTTGTTTTGATTGAATAGAATTGATAGTGTTTTGATCAATCAAAAGAGATGGCAGTGAGTTGACTGCCTCTGTTATATCTCGTTGCACAGACGTTGGGATAGACGTTTTTTTGGTATGTGCAATTTTTTTGTGAGTTGTTTTTTTTGATTGACCTTTTGGCATAGGTTTTTTACAACTGTCATTCCCGCGAAGGCGGGAATCTATTTTGAAACCAACAGACTGTGGTTTCACTTCGTTCTGATTCAACGTAGTAAGAAAGGGATCCCTCGGCTTCGCTCGGGATGACAATGTGCGAACGTTTATTCCTTTTCAAGAAGATACACCACTGTTTCTTCTTGTGGTAAATCTTTTTGTTTAATAATAATTTTCTTTTGCGATTCTGGTGTTGCTCCCATTTCTTTGAGGAACGCCGCTGCACTTTGCGCTTTTGGATCATTATCAGACTGCATTGCCATTGGTATGACAATACGTGGTTCGACTGCTGCAACAACTTTGGCAGCGATATCAGGCGCAAGTGCATCTCCGTGTCCGACGGGGACAAAGAGAATATCGACACCGGATATGACTTCAAGTGCATCTTTACTTGGTGTAGTACTGGTGAGTCCGATGTGTCCGATACTGATATCTTCTGCATCAAATCGAAAGACGACATTGTCTGGTCCGGTATGTGAAGCACCGGCGATGAGAACTCCTTTTGTTTCACATTCACCTGGGTGTTCCATGATAAATGGATTACCTGAAATTGTAATTGATCCTTCAGATCCCCTTGTGTACAAGACAACGTCAGGTGCTAGTGAGCGAGGAAAGTCGCCTGTTGTTGGTTTGTATGGGTCTACAAGAATGGTGACGTCAATATCAAATGGTTTTGTGGTAATTTTGACTGTTGTGCCTCCAAGCCAGGAAATGTGCATATAGAAATAGATGAATGCAGAATTCAGAATGATGAATTATTTTTGATAGTAGTATATCGTATATGTCAGCGGAGGGCAAGGGTGAAAAACAAAAAATCACCTGCTTTATGAGTGATTTTTTGATCTCTTTTTTACCTCAAGTTGTATTGGGGTACAAAAGTCATGTCTGCGGGGTTCCGGGCAGACTCCGGTTGCGCGTGGGCGCCGTTCCCTCCTTGTTAGATGCCGGAGGGCACACCCCTATACCCAAAATACAGCAACCCCTTCTGACACCCCCCAAGTGTCGTTAGAGATCGCAGATACCTCGGGTAGTTGTGTGTTCCCTCGACGGTTGCGACTAGAAACTGATCGACTTGCTCTGCTTCGAAGTAATCGAGCAGTGTGGTCGTCAGTAATTGGCCAACTCGACGTCCTCGGAACTCCGATGAGACGCCAAAAAGGGCTTTGTAGCCAATCTTGGTGCCTGTCAGGAATTCTTGAGGGATGTCGAATTTATTGGCCACTTCTGCGGGTGGACCGACGTATCCGGCGATGAATCCGGCCACACGACCGTCTTCAGTTGCGACGTACCACACCATGGTGGGGTCGCTCAGAAGTTGTTGGTCGCGTGCGTCCTGCTCTTCGTCCACTTGCCACGGCGGCTCGTTAAAGACAAGACGCAGGAGTTTCCTGACTTCGTCGACCATATCGTCGGTCATTTCGACGATTTCCACAAGTCCTCCGTGTTGTGGGGTTATTGTTTTGGTGTAGATCTGCACCGAGCAGATGACAGGATTCTTTCATACGCTCGGTGGAGATATTATTTTTTTCGATACACAATAAAACCATATATAGGAGGTGATGTCAATAAATTTTTTGGGGATAATGTTGAGTATGCGCCTGTTAATTGGTATGATAGGTATATATTTTATATAGTATATGCCAGAACTTCCACGTTCACTCCCTCTTTCAGACGATAGTAGACTTGCTATCGGGGCTGAAAAAACTGTTCATATTGATGGTGTGGATAGAGTGGTAAAGGTGTACAGAGGTAATCACAAGGACAAAAGCGCTGCCGTTGTTCCAGATAGGCCATATAATCAGCAGAGGTGGAAACGATTACTTGCGCAAGAGTTTTATGTAACAAAAATTGTTTGCTTACTGTTTCCTCATACGGTTGCAGATATTCATATGGCATCGGTTGCAAGTGATATTGCGCCGCAGTCTGTCCATGAAAAAATATCTCCAGCTACTGATGTGTTGAGTAGATTGCGAGATATATACGCGTTTTTTGCTGATGTACAGCGTGATTCAGACAAGGCGAGAGATATTGCGGATGCATATTGGGATGCTGGGGTCACGCTTCAGTTTACAAAAGATAATTTTACCTACGATGAACAGAGGCGTTTACAATATGTGGACAGTCTTGCGATACGAGATATAGACCTATTACAGCAGGCTATTCGCGAACGCCTTTCGGGAGATGAACAGAAGAAGGCTCAGAGGTATCTAGACCGTTTACGGCATCACCTTTCTGTGTGAGTTAAATACGCCAGGATAGACCCCTTGCTTTTTTTCCTTCGTTGTGCTATAGTGCACTCACAAATAAATACTTGCGCTGTTTTTACCTCACCTGACGTACAGCGCCGTCAGGGCCCTCTCTCCTTTTTTGGGCTAATTTAAGAGGAGTTTTTTAATTCTATGGCAACAAATACAAAAAGTTTTGCCGATTTACTCAAGGACTATCCAGTCAAGCTGCCAAGTGCAGGTGATGTCGTCAAAGGAACCATCGTTTCAATTGACAATGGCGTTGTTCGTATTGACGTAGGTGGTGTCGCTGTCGGTGTGATCCGTGGCAACGAGCTCTTTGGTGAGTCTCGCGAGTACGGTAGTCTCGAAGTAGGTAAAGAGGTAGAAGCAATCGTTATTGAGGATGAAAATGAGGCAGGTGAGATGGAGCTCAGTTTCCGTGCTGCTGGTAAAGAGCGCGTGTGGGATTCTATGGCCAAGCTTCGTGATGATGGAATTACTGTTTCATGTAAAATTCTCCAGGCAAACAAAGGTGGTTTGATGGTACAGGTAGATGCACTCGCTGGGTTCCTCCCAGTGTCCCAGCTCTCTCCTGAGCACTACCCACGCGTTCCTGGTGGCGACAAGAGTCGTATCCTTGAACAACTCAAAGAACTTATTGGAAAAACCGTTCAAGCGAAGATTATTGATGTCAACCCAGCGGATGAAAAGCTGATTGTCTCAGAAAAAGCAGTGTGGGAAGATAGTCAAAAAGCAGTACTCGACACCTACAAGATCGGCGATACTGTATCTGGTGAAATCTCAGCTCTGACTTCATTTGGCGCCTTTGTCAAATTTGGTGATGGCCTCGAAGGATTGGTACACATCTCTGAGATCGTTTGGCAGCGCATTGATCATCCAAAGGATATTCTCAAAATTGGAGATCAGGTCAAAGCACAGATTATTGACCTCAACAAAAGCAAAATTTACCTCTCAATGAAACGTCTTGTTGACGATCCATGGAAGAGTGTGAAAGATAAATACAAGATTGGTCAAATCGTCAACGGTGAAGTCCACAAGATCGAACCATTTGGTTTGATGGTCAAGCTTGACGAGGAGATCCATGGTCTCGCACACGTCTCAGAGCTCTCTGATAGTCCACTCAAGAGTGTTGAGGACGTCAAAAAACTCTTTGAAATCGGCAAAGCATACGACTTCGAAATTGTCTCTATTGAGCCAAATGAGCACCGTCTTGGATTGAAAGTCCCTGGTGTTAAAGGTAAGCAGAAAGCGGCTGCGAAGGATGCTGAGGGTGCTAAGGAAGCTAAGGCTGCTGAGGTTGCTCCTGAAGCGACTGAAGAGAAAGCTGAGGCAGCAGAGTAATCGAAGTTTGCGAAGTTGGCTGAGTTTTCTAAGTTGGCTAAGTTTAAAATCCTCCGGTTTTCCGGAGGATTTTTGTATATAGATAACATGAAAAACCTCAGCACCTACCAACACTCTCAGTATCCCCACTTTTCCCCTTGACACAGCCAAAAAAGAGGTATATACTGATGTCCATACGCAAGAAAGCGGTTATACATATTGACACAACAGGCAATTTGTATTATCACCTTCCTCGTACATTTTTAGTCACTTTGTATTGGGTCTTTCGCCAAAACGATGAACCTGATCAGACGCGACCACGGGCTCTCTGGTTACACTGTGTCCGACTGGCATCCACTCCCTCTGGGTATGTGGTGAGAATGCTCCGAAGCGCGCATCATATTACGGGCAACATGATGCAAGCAGAGGAAACAACCAAATAAAACATAAGAATGTGGACATAGTCCGCATATTTTTTGTTTTTTAGATTCCAGAATCCAGTTTACAAACAGATTTCAAAATACAAATATCAATCGTTTGAAATTTGAAACCTATAATCTGTTTGGAGTTTGGTGCCTGGAATCTAAAAGATAATACATTTGTTAATTAATTATTTATTTATCCACACGGTATGCCAGTGTACAAGCGTCAACCGCTCAAGGACAAAGAACGCAAGTTCTTTACCTCACTTCGTCCAGCCGTTGGACTCGACAACCTTATCGAGTCTCAACACAGCTCATACGAATGGTTACTCAAAGATGGTATCAAAGAACTCTTTGCGGAGGTCTCACCAATTACTGACTTTACAGGTCGTGATTTGGAGCTGTCATTCGAAGATTATTATCTCGATGAACCAAAATTCGATGAGGTGACGTGTCGTCAACGCAACCTGACATTTGAAGCACCGCTTCGTGTCAAAGTTCGTCTCAACAACAAGCGCACCAAAAAAGAAAGTGTGCAGGAGATTTATCTCGGTGATATGCCACTGATGACTGATCGTGGTACATTTGTGGTCAATGGTATTGAGCGCGTGGTGATCAGTCAGTTGATTCGTTCTGCTGGTGCATTTTTCACGGCCAAAAATGTTCGTGGTCGTCGCTACTATGGTGCAAAAATTATTCCAAACCGTGGCGCATGGATTGAAATTGAAACAGATCAAAACAATGTGATTTGGGTCAAAGTTGATCGCAAACGCAAAGTCGCAGCTACATCATTGCTCCGTGCATTTGGTAAAGGCAACAACGAAGAAATCATCAAACTTTTTGAAGATGTCAATGTACATCCAAGTATCGACTATGTCGATGCGATGATCAAACGTGATGCTGCGACAAATGAAGAGGAAGGATTGATTGAAGTCTATCGCCGTATTCGTCCAGGTGATTTGGCTACTGCTGATAATGCCAAAAGTTTGATCCATGCCATGTTCTTTAACTTCGATCGTTATGATTTGGGACGTGTGGGTGTATACAAATTCAATACCAAATTTGATCTCGGTTTGAGTGAGGCTGATTTTGATCTCCAAGAACATCGTGTCTTGTCTGCTGAGAAATTGATGCTTGTACTCAAAGAAGTGGTTCGTCTCAACGTCACACAAGAAGAACCAGATGATATTGATCACTTGGGAAACCGTCGTGTGCGTGGTGTGGGTGAGTTGGTACAAAATCGTTTCCGTGTTGGCCTCGCTCGTATGGAGCGTATCATCAAGGATCGCATGAGTACATATGAACTTGAAGGTCTTTCTCCAAGTAAATTGGTTAACGCTCGTCCAGTGATTGGTGCAGTGCGTGAATTCTTTATGAGCTCACAGCTTTCTCAGTTTATGGACCAGATCAATCCACTCGCTGAGCTCGAGAACAAGCGCCGTGTGTCAGCTCTTGGACCTGGTGGACTTTCACGTGATCGTGCTGGATTTGAGGTACGTGACGTACACACGACTCACTATGGTCGTATTTGTCCGATTGCTACTCCTGAAGGACCAAACATTGGTTTGGTAGGACATCTTTCTAGTTTTGCAAAAATTAATGACTTTGGATTTATCGAAACACCATACCGTCGTGTGCTGAAGAGTGTTTCAAATCAAGCAAGTTTGACAGAGGGTGAAATTCTTCGTGAAGACGTCAAAGGTGTGGCCAAGGCAGGTGAAAAAATCACCAAAGAAATTGCAAAGAAACTTGAAGGTATCAAAGATCTTAAAACAATCGAAGTGCGTCCACGCGTTACTGATGAGATTGTCTATATTAACTCATTCCAAGAAGAGCGTGTGACAACTGCAGCTGCAACTACTCCGGTAGATGCAGACGGGTATCTCCTCCCTGGTCGTGTGCCAGCTCGTGTGCATGGTGAACCAGTAACGATTGATACATCAACCATTGATTATCTCGATATTGCGTCAAATCAGATTTTGAGTGTTGCGACTGCAATGATTCCATTCCTTGAGCACGATGATGCAACTCGTGCGTTGATGGGCACAAACATGCAGCGTCAGGCAGTTCCAACAATTTTCCCAGAAGCACCACTTGTCGGAACTGGTATGGAGCGCGCAGTGGCACGCAACAGTGGCTATGTCGTGATCGCACCAGAAGATGGTGAGATTACTCATGTGGATGGTAACAAAATCGAGCTGACAACAAAGAAAGGTATTACCCATGTCTATCGCATGAGTAAATATGTTCGCAGTAATGCTTCATCAAGTATCAACCAACGTCCAACCGTTGTACTTGGTCAGAAAGTAAAGAAAGGTGATGCACTCTGTGATGGTCCTGCAATTCAAGATGGTGAAAGTGCACTTGGTAAAAACGTTCTCGTTGCGTATATGGTTTGGGATGGATACAACTATGAGGATGCGATTATTATTTCTGAGCGTTTGGTGCACAAAGATACATATACATCTATCAGTATCGAGCATTACACCAATGATGTGCGTGAGACAAAACTTGGGCCTGAGGTGGTAACATCAGATATCCCAAATGTCTCTGAAGAAAAACTCAAGAACCTCGATTCAGAAGGTGTGATTCGTGTGGGTGCTGAGGTGCATTCAGGTGATATTTTGGTAGGAAAAATTACTCCAAAAGGTGAAACAGAACTCACTCCAGAAGAGCGCTTGCTTCGCGCTATCTTTGGTGACAAAGCACGCGATGTCCGTGACTCATCACTCTACCTTGAACACGGTGAACAAGGAAAAGTGATTGACATCAAACATTTCTCAGCAGATGAAGGCGACAAACTCCAGCCAGGTGTGATGAAACAAGTACAGATCACAGTGGCAGATATGCGCAAGATTCAGGTGGGTGACAAAATGGCAGGACGTCACGGAAACAAAGGTGTGGTCTCACGTGTGGTACCAGTAGCTGATATGCCATTCCTTGAAGACGGTACGCCAGTTGACATTATTCTCTCACCACTGGGTGTGGTCTCACGTATGAACCTCGGACAGTTGCTTGAGACCCACTTGGGACTTGCTGCTAACGCACTTGGGTACAAAGCAGCAACACCAGTGCTCGACGGTATTACAGAAGAACAGATCAAAGCAGAGCTTGAGAAAGCAGGCTTCCCTACAGATGGTCAGATGCAGCTCTATGATGGACGTACTGGTGAAGCGTATGACCACAAGACAACAATCGGATACTCATACATGCTCAAGCTCAACCACATGGTGGAAGACAAGATTCATCAACGTAGTATTGGACCATACTCTCTCATTACACAGCAGCCACTTGGAGGTAAAGCCCAGTTTGGTGGACAGCGTTTTGGAGAGATGGAAGTTTGGGCGCTCCAAGCATATGGTGCTGCTCATACACTCCAAGAAATTTTGACCATCAAATCAGATGATGTACCGGGTCGCAGCAAAGCGTATGAGTCAATTATCAAAGGCTTGCCAATTGACCGTGTCGACATCCCTGAATCGTTCAATGTGCTCGTGCGCGAACTCAAAGGTCTGGCGCTCGATGTCAAACTCCTCAAACAACTTGAGGGTGGTGAGTTGGTGCTCGCGGATGAATACAAGAAAGCAAACGCACCAGCAGAGTCAGATCAAAATGAAGAACAGCGTTAATTTCTATTCTTCATTTACTCTCATTACGAAACTATATGAATACCTTTAAACGAGACACATTGCACCTTTCAGACTTTGACGCACTGTCATTGTCTGTCGCATCTCCTGAGGTGATCCGCAACTGGTCATTTGGTGAAGTAGACAAACCAGAAACGATTAATTACCGTACACAAAAACCAGAAAAAGGCGGTCTTTTCGCCGAAGAAATTTTTGGACCAACCAAAGATTGGGAATGTTATTGTGGAAAGTACAAAAAAATCCGCTACAAGGGCATTGTTTGTGACAAGTGTGGTGTGGAAGTCACACACTCACTCGTGCGTCGTGAACGTATGGGTCATATTGAGCTCGCTGCTCCAGTGACACATATCTGGTTCCTTCGTTCTGTGCCAAGTAAAGTTGGTTTGGTACTCGATCTTTCTATTCAGGCGATTGAAAAAGTGGTGTATTTTGCATCATTCATCATCACGCGTGTAGATGAAGATCTCAAAAAAGAAACAGCGGAAGCACTCAAAAAAGAGTACAAATCAAAACACGCACAATTGATGAATGAACGTGAGCAAAAAATTGCAGCAGCAACAAGTGACGCTGCAAAAAAAGAAGCTGCAAACATGGTGGATGAAAAGATTGCAGCACTTGATGAAGATGTGGAAGCAGCAGAAGAGGAGCTCAAGGATTTGCGTGTCATGAACATTGTTTCAGAAAATCGATACCAAGAGCTCTCACTTCGCTACGGTCACATCTTTGACGCGGAGATTGGTGCTGGTGCGATCCACGCACTCTTACAACGTTTGAACCTTGATAAAACAATTGAAGCATTGCAGGTTGAAATTGATAAAAGTAAAGGAGCCAAGAAAGAACGCTTGATTCGTCGCATGAAAGTGCTCGCAAGTCTCAAGAAAAACAATATCAATCCAGAGTGGATGGTGTTGACCAATATCCCAGTGATTCCACCAGATCTTCGCCCGATGGTGGCACTTGATGGTGGTCGTTTTGCGACATCAGATCTTAATGATTTGTATCGCCGTGTGATCAATCGCAACAATCGTCTGCGTAGACTTCTGGAGCTCAATGCACCTGAAGTGATCACTCGCAATGAAAAACGCATGTTGCAAGAAGCAGTCGATGCACTCATTGACAACAATGCTCGTGCAAGTAAGACAGTGACAGCAAGTACAGGACAAAAACGTCAGCTCCGTTCACTCGCAGATATTCTCAAAGGTAAACAAGGGCGTTTCCGTCAGAACTTGCTGGGTAAACGTGTAGATTATTCTGGTCGTTCTGTTATCGTTGTGGGTCCTGAGCTCCACATTGATCAATGTGGTTTACCAAAACGCATGGCACTTGAGCTCTTCAAACCATTTGTCATGGGTGAAATTATCAAACGTGAACTCGCTCACAATGTGCGCAGCGCTTCTCGCTTTATCGAGAGTAATGCACCTGAGGTCTGGGATATTTTGGAAGAAATTACCAAACATACTCGCGTGCTCCTCAACCGCGCACCAACATTGCACCGTCTTGGTATCCAGGCATTCCGCCCACTTCTTATTGAGGGAAAAGCGATTCGCTTGCACCCACTCGTCTGTCCAGCGTTCAATGCTGACTTTGATGGAGACCAGATGGCGGTACATGTCCCACTCACTGTTGAAGCACGTTGGGAAGCAGAAAACCTGATGGCAGCGGAGAAAAACTTGCTCAAACCAGCGACAGGAAATCCAGTGGTTACTCCACAGCAGGATATTGCACTTGGTATGTATTACCTCACCAAATATGCTGAAGGAGATACTGGTGAAGTAAAAAAGTTCTTTAGTAATATTCGCGATGCAAAATTTGCATACAAAAATCGATACATTAGTCTCAAAGAACGTATCAAAGTACGCTTTGATGATCTCAGTAAATTCGGAGAGGGAACATACCCAATCATTGAGACCTCGATTGGTCGTATCTTCTTCAACGAAATTTTGCCAAACAAACTTCCATACTACAATGAAACAATCACCAAAAAACAAATGGGTGGTATCATTCAGTTCTTGCTCGAAGTTTATGGACAGCAGGAAACTGCAGTAGTACTTGATAAGATCAAGGCACTTGGTTTCAAATATGTGACTAAGTCTGGATATTCACTCGGTATGGACAACTTTGGACGTATCGATGAAAAGAAGGCTATTGTGGAAGATGGAGATGCTCAGATTCAGGTGGTAGAAGAACAGTTCCAAGAAGGATTGCTCACTGATTCTGAACGTCACGCCAAAGTGCTTGAAATCTGGACAGAGGTTAAAGACAAGGTTGTTTCACACAATAAAAAAGTACTCGACAAAGATGGATCAGTATTTGCAATGATTGACTCCGGTGCTCGTGGAAGTTGGGGTCAGCTCGGTCAGGTTATTGGTATGAAGGGTCTCGTGGCTTCTCCATCTGGAGAAATTATCGAGTTGCCAGTAAAAGGAAACTTCAAAGAAGGATTCCAGGTGCTTGAGTTCTTTATCAGTAGTCACGGTACACGTAAAGGTTTGTCAGATACTGCGCTTCGTACTGCGAACGCTGGATATTTGACACGTCGTTTGGTTGATGTGGCACAGGATGTAGTGGTACACACTAATGATTGTGGAGATACAACGGGTGAGCTCTTTACTCGTGCACAATCTGCTGAGCTTGGTCAAACACTCGGCGAACGTGTACTTGGACGCTTTGTTATTGCAGATGTTGTAGTAGGCAAAGAAACGATTGTTGGTGCTGGCGAATTTGTCACAGAAGCAATGGCTCGCGCAATTGAAAAACATCAGGTCAATGAGGTACATGTACGTTCAGTCTTGCAATGTTTGTTACCAAAAGGAGTCTGTACCAAATGTTATGGTGCCGATCTTGGAAACGGTATGCCTGTCAAAGAGGGTATTGCGGTAGGTGTGATCGCTGCACAGAGTATCGGTGAGCCTGGTACTCAGTTGACGATGCGTACCTTCCACCTTGGAGGTGTTGCGGGTGGTGGAGATATTACTCAGGGTTTGCCTCGTGTAGAAGAGCTCTTTGAATCACGTACACCAAAACGTAAAGCAATTCTCTCAGATGTTCGTGGAAAAGTAGATATTGAAGATGCTGATGGAAAAGTGGTGACAAGTGTGACTGGACGCAAGATCTTTGAAGGACGTCGCGGTCAAAAAATTGTCAAAGTCCATTTTGAAGGAGCGGATGAGGTGGCTATCACCTACAGTGCTGAAGATGAGGTGCGAGTAGAAGATGGTGCGACTGTGAAAAAGGGTGATGTGCTCTTTGTTCGTGGTGCAACTGCAGAAGAAGTTATCGCAGATTATCCAGGAAAGATCAAAAAAGATGGCAACCGTATCACATTGTCATTTGAAGGAAAATATACCAAAGAGTATATTATCCCACTAGGATACAAACTCTGGGTCAAAGCAGGGGACACTGTAGAAAAAGGTGATCAACTCACAGAAGGTAGTGTGGATCTCCAAGAACTCTACGATCTCAAAGGGCGCGACGCGGTCAAACGCTACGTGCTCAGTGAGATCCAGTCTATCTATGCAGCACAGGGTCAGAGACTCAATGATAAGCATATCGAAATCATCGTCAAACAGATGTTTAGTCGTATGTATATCCTCGACTCTGGCGACACTGATCTCCTCCCTGGAGAAACAGTCGAGCGTGCACAGTTGATGATCGAGAACGAGCGTATGCGTGCAGCAGGTCAAAAACCTGCGACTGCTCGCGAGCTCTTCTTGGGTGTATCAAAAGTCTCTCTCTCAACACAGAGCTTCCTCTCATCTGCAAGTTTCCAAGAAACTGCTCGCGTTTTGATCAACGCTGCAATTACTGGAAAAGTAGATTACCTCAACGGTCTGAAGGAAAACGTTATCATCGGTCGCTTGATCCCAGTCGGTACTGGATTCCGTGCAGCTGATGGCAGTTTGCCTCAGATTAAAGAGGGTGGTGTGGATGCGTAGGTTTTGGAGTTGACGAAGTTTTGGAAGTAACGAAGTTTACCAAGTAATAAAAAATCCCTGCACGTGAGTGTGGGGATTTTTGTGTTTTATACAATATATTTTTGTTTAATCGGATGCGTGAAGTTTTGTCTTATACACAGCTTTGTATAATGAGTTAATCGTTGTAATTTAAATTTTCTTGGTCTTTTGATGTACCTTGAAATGGATAAATTATGCTCAAAAAATCACAGAAATGTTTATCATAAATTTCACCGGGTGCTCCTTGGAGAGTAAAACCAAACTCGTTTTTAAACTCATGATTTGAAGGTGTTGCTACTAGTCCGATTACCCCAGGAACGTTATCTGGTGAAGGGACTATTGTAAGTTCAATTTCTCCTTCAATTGGACTGTTGTAAATAACTTTTTGAGGAATTGGATTGTTGGGAGATATGTACTTTTTAAGTATATAAAATCCTTTTATTGCGTATCCATTTAAAGTTTTAGTAGTATCAGAGCTATGTATATATTTCAATTCTGGGGTCAAGATTATATCTTGTGTTTTTGTATTACGACAGGCAATATCACAGCCCCATGTTAAAAATCCAAATACAGGACCTCCGTCATTTATGGAATTAAGTGGAAATGATTTAATACTAGCTCCTTTCGGTTTTCCGTTCTTTTCATAACCAGATATAACTCCAGTTCCAGAAATCTGTGCGTTACCGTCAAAGTGATGAGTTAACTTAGCCTCACCCGATGTAAATGCTGTGTAGCTTGGTGTCACAGTTCTTATACCATGATACTTTGTGTCAGTGACAACCTTATAAATTAAACATTTTTTATCTTTTACATTAATTCTAATAAGATCTTTAATAAAAAATCCTCCCTCTTTAGTATAAGAGATCATTAAAATTTGTTTTGCCTGGTTACCTAAGTTTAAACCTATATATGTTTTATGCATAAGCAAAGATAGGTATATTATCTAACCAATTTTATATGTATCATCGGTATAATCAAGTCTAAGATTCCCGCCTACGCGGGAATGACACCGGCTAATCCAATAACGGATTATACATCATCAACGCACAATTCTTCGTCACAAATTCTTTAGCAATAATCTCATGTGTTTGTGTGTCGATCACTTCACGAACAATCGTGTTGTTTCGTGAATACGCTCCAAATGGTTCGTGAATAATGTGGTGTTCTTTTTCTATTATGTTGTAGGAGTATGGAATATCATGCTGCGCGCGCCACTCTCCGATAAGGTGGGTATCAGTGAGTTTCAGATACAGTTGAAATGTTTGGTCTGTATTGTTTTGAATTTTGAGATCAATGTTTGGATATGAGCAGGTGGCACCACTGCCAAATGGCTGGGTGCGGGAAACATCAGGAAAGACGTCATAGCTGTGTCGCCAGCGTTCGGTGATGGTGAGTGGTGTGTGCAGTGTCATCCAGTAGATAAGGTTGGAGAGCTGACATAGACCACCACCGACGCCGTAGGTCATAGTACCGCAGTAGAGGATCATCCCATCAGCAAATCCGCGCCGTTTGGTCGGTTTGCCAATAGATTTCCAGTATGAAAATGTTTCACCTGGCTTGATGATAAGACCGTCTATTGTGTCGATGGCAAGTGCGAGGTTTTTGATTTTATTTTCTTGCATTTGTTCGGGCACATTGGCGAGTGGGCGGCGGAGAGGAGTGCTATGTTGGTAGATTGTTGTGGGGAGTTGATCTGTTGTTTGGTTGGTTGCAAATGGAGTGTAAGCAAAAAACCAAGACAGGTGTGTTTTGGTGGTGTAGTAGAGTTGTCCGAGTGCACGACGAAGAGGGGAACGATGGATGGGTTGTTGCATATTACTTTTTTGACCGATAATGCAGCCGGAGCGTCTTCAATCGTGCGTCCATTTGATCCGGTGTGATTGTGCCTGTCAATAATTCTGTCCGCACTAATCGTGCAATGGCGCTGTCAACAATAATTTCTTCAGCTATATCTCTTTTTTGAGATGATGTAGACTCAGGTGTCTGTCGTGGTGTATAGCGTCGTTCTGTCATATTATCTCAGCTTCTCCTTCAAAATCTCCTCAATCACCACCGGATCCGCCGATCCTTCGCTTGCTTTCATCGCCATCCCTTTGAGGAATTGGAGGAGAGGAGTTTTGCCGGCACGGTACTGTGCGACTTGGTCTGGATAGCTAGTGATAACATTGTCTACAATTGATTCGAGAACTGCTGTATCACCAACTTGACCATAACCTTTTTCCTCCATGATGTGTGTTGGGTCTGCGTTTTTGCCAGAGGAGAGCATGTCGATGAGGAGTTTCTGGGCGTTGGTTGAGTTGATTTTTTTGGTGTAAATGAGAGCGATAAACTCAGCAAAGTTTTCTGGTGAAATCGCGAGGGTCTCAATCGTGATATTTGTCTCATTCATGGCACCAATCAGTTTGCTGGTGAGCCAGTTGCCTACTGTGCGAGCGACGTCATTGCGACGGAGTGAGCATTCGTCTTCTGTACAACTTTCTCCTTTGGAGAGTTCGTCAATCCAGGATGTTGCCTCGCTCATTACTGCTTCGGTAAAATTGGCCCACAGCGCGTCTTCGGTGAGGAAACGTGCGTCGGCATATGAAAGGCCGTATTCGTCGCGGAAACGGGCTCTGCGCGCCTGTGGGAGCTCAGGAAGAGTGAGGTCTCCTGCCAACATCAGTGGGTGAAATGGAGGAATATCTGGTTCAGGGAAATAGCGGTAGTCAGCTGCTGTTTCTTTGGCACGCTGGGAGACTGTCTCTCCCGTACTATCGTTATATCCACGAGTTTCTTGGACAATCATTTTACCAGCCTCAAGTGCTTTGGTTTGGCGTTCTGTCTCAAAGAGAATTGCTTTTTCGACGCTCTTGAATGAGTTGATATTTTTGACTTCCACCTTATTATTTAGTTTGTAATCTCCCAGTGGTTTGACGATGCCGTCAACAATTTCAAAACGACCCGTCTCTTGGAGAGAGATGTTTACTTCACAGCGCATGTGGCCTTTTTCCATATCTGCGTCTGATGCATCGAGTGCGCGTAGTAGTGTTCTGAGTTCCTGACAAAATGTCTTGGCTTCGAGTGCTGTTTTGAAATCAGGGTCAGTAACGATCTCAAGGAGTGGTGCACCAGAGCGGTTGAAATCAACAAGTGTGCTTTTGTCAGTACCATGTGTGAGTTTGGCGGTGTCTTCCTCGAGGTGGGCACGGGTGATACCAATCACGGCAGTGTCGCGGATGTTGTCCTCAAGAGGAAAAAAGAGGGTAAAGTTGCCATGTTCAGCGATTGGTTCATCGTACTGTGATATCTGGTATCCTTTTGGGAGGTCAGGGTAAAAGTAGTGTTTGCGGTCAAATTTAGAAAGTTCACGAATCGAACAGTTGAGTGCTTTACCTACCAAAACTCCTAGGCGCATCGCCTCACGGTTTGGGACGGGGAGTGTGCCTGGGTGAGCGAGACAGATTGGGCAGATGTTGGTATTTGGTACTGTCTCATCTGCATCATTTTTGCAACGACAAAACATCTTGGAAGCAGTTTTGAGCTCCACGTGGATTTCCATGCCGATGATTGGGGTATAGGACATATTGATAAGCACTATTATGAAGTTTTTTTGTCATTCCGACCGAAACGACCGGAGGGAGTGAAGTGGAGGAATCGCTTTCTTATATCTGATTTAGCTGGAACGAAGTGAAAAGAAGTATTGCGACTTACGAAAGGGGTCCCTCGACTTCGCTCGGGATGATAATTGTAGGTGAATTGTACCACCCAAAAACCAAAAAGAAAAGCCCACCAGTGAGGTGGGTTTTTCGAACAAATGTCTTAATTTTGTGGTGCAACTGGAGTCGCTACTGGGTTGTTTTTGAACTCGTGGTACGCCAAGATAAATGGAATACTGTAGAGTGGGGTAAGGATAATAGTGGTAGCGAGACTCAAAAGGGTAGTGATGATAGTAACTATTACATTGTCTGGTGCAATTGATGATGGGATGTTGACGATACCTGAGATGACCATGCCGATGATCATAAAGACAAACGATGGGGCAAGGATATACCACAATACTTGAAACCAGCGACCCATCACAAGTGATTTACTGTAGGTGAGCGCTTCTTTTGTCTTTTTGCCCTCTAGTGCGACTGCGGTTGGGGCAAATGAAAACCAGATAGAAAAGATAATACCAGGGATAATGAGTAACAATAATCCTCCAAGTGAAATAAGTGGTGTGACGATAGAGATAAGAAGGACTGACCAAAAGATCGGTCGCACATCACCGAGCTCTTTGGCAATAGATTCTGGCTGTGTTTTCATGATTGTTTTGTTGATGACACGAGCAAATGCAGCGCCAACGAATGTAGAGAATACAATCGAGGCGATCATGATGAGCCCTAAAACAGCAAAATAGAGTGGATTTGCTTGGGCGATTTCTCTCCATCCGATCATTTTAAATCCAAAAATGGTAACCACTGCAGTAGCTATAGAGATACCAATCGAGATGAGGTTGATCAAAATACTGTATGGAACGTATGTTTTGATGTGAGTTTTGTAGGTACTAATAGTTTCTTGGATAATGTCGCTAACAGTTTTCATACAAAGAGAAATTATGAGTGAATGTGTTGAGTAAGAAATGATTGAGCTATTTGTTTCATTATATCAAGTTCTACGTCTGCATTCAATATGTGTACAGTCGTTCCTCGGGAGGTAAAGTGTGATTGATAGTCTGGGGAAAGAAATTGATTTCGTGCAAGTGTGAGAAATTCTTGGTGTTCAAACTTGGCATTATCGTCTTTTTCAAATCTACTAGCTAGACGTTTGAGTGCGGTCTCTGGCGGAATGTCTGAAATAACAAGGTAATCAGGTGCATGTGTGAGTGTCAGTGCATTACCTCTGAGTCCTGCTATATAGCTCATCGCTAGTCCAGTTTCACCGAGGCTTTGGTAACAGAGCGAGGTGGAGATGCCACGATCCTGGATAATGTGCACACCTTTTACACGAAGCGGAATCAGTAATCGTGTGTAGAGAATTTCACGATCGAGTGAAAATGCGTCAGCGATAGTTTCTGTCTGATATGAAGCATCTTTTGAAATCAACTCAGATCGAATCGCTGCGCCAACCCACGCATGTGTTGGTTCTGCAGAAAATACCACCTGCACATCACCAATTTCTGCTAGAGTTGGGAGTCTTTTTTCTGTTTTACAAAATGCAGTGATATCAAAACAGGTATGAGTTTTTTGGAGCGTTTCTTTCCAGGTAGACATGATAGTACTTTTGCCAGATCCATCGATACCGTCGATCATGATAAACATATGTTGAAAATTCAAAGATACAAGAAACAAGTTACTAACTAACTAACTAACTAACTAACTTGTGAACTTACTAACTGTCTAACTTCTTTCATACCTCACAAACGCAAATCCATCATGATCATCTCGTGACACTTCCTTCCACACACTTAAATCAATCTTTGGAAAAAACGCGTCACCATCTACTGTTTGGTTGATATGTGTAATTTCAAGTGCATCCGCTTGATCAATCGTCTGTTTGTACAATTCCGCGCCGCCGATAATGAAAACATCTTCATTGTGTAATTGTGCAAACGCATCTTCTGTTGAAGAAAAAGTTAGGACATTATCTGGTACGACGTAGTCAGTCTGTCGTGTGATCACAACATTTTGTCGATTGGGGAGTGGGCGAAACTTTTCTGGTAGTGACTCCCATGTTTTGCGACCCATCACTACTGTTTTGTGTGTGGTGAGTTCTTTGAAATGCTTGAGATCCTCTGGGATATGCCAAGGCAGTGTACCGTTGTGACCGATACAGTTATTTTGGGCGATGCCTGCGATGAGGGTAATCATATGTCTTTATTTACTTCTTTTATTGTTTTTTCTATTTTAATTGGTCCAATGCCTCTTTCCCACATGGTAGGAATTTTATTGATAGAGTAGTATTCACTAGCAACCGCTGCGTATATTATACAGTCTGTATTTTTTTGTGACTCAAAACTATAAAGAATAAGTGTTTTTGCAATATTGATTAGTATATTTTCAATATGGTTGTACGTATTTTCTTTTAGACCATAATCTATGTTTAAAACAAAATCACCATCTAATCTATTTAGATTTAATGTAATTTGTTCTGTTGATTTTCCAGCATTTTCTGTGTCTAAGAAAAAAGGTTCATATAAAAAATCTTTATACAAGGAATTTATTTTTTCATAATCTTTTTTTTCCATTAGTACACCCAAAAGCTTTGTAAAAATACTAATTTCAGATAATAATTTTTTTATTTTTTCTTTGTCTTTTATAGAAATAATAATACTGTCTAAAAAATAAATAAAAATTATGGGTAATTTATCATATTCCTTTGAGGGAAAAATAAAATGAATACCTAGTCCAGAATCAAGAATACCTATTTTTAAACTAGTGTTGTTCATATAAATAGTTTTACACCGCAATTGGAAATTCAATCTTCGGGTAACTTTCATATCCGACTACCTTACTATCCTCAGCCTTCCAGTCAAAGATGGAGGTAAATGGTTCTGTGATTATCTGTGGAAGTGGGTATTGGTTTGGATCACGTGAGAGGAACTCCTGTACTCCGTCCATATGATTGCTATACACATGAACATCAGCGAGAAAGCCAACCAGTTTTCCTTCTTTGAGTCCCGTTTCTTTGGCGAGGAGGTGGAGGAGGAGACCATAGCTAGCAATGTTGAACGGCAGTCCAAGCATAGTGTCGACAGAGCGCTGGTTCCATAGGAGGTTGAGATGTCCATCGATCACAGTGACTTGAAATCCGTAGTGACATGGAGGAAGTGCCATCTCAGAGAGTTGGTTTGGGTTCCATGCCATCACAATCATGCGACGATCAAATGGGTTTGATTTTATTTTTTCAACCATTGCTTTGAACTGGTCAATTCCTGCGTTAGTATAGTCACTATCGTATGATGCGTATGGTGCATTGAAATGGCGCCATTGAAATCCGTATACTGGACCAAGGTCGCGTTCTGCAAGCATCTTTGCTTTGGTTTCTTCGTCATGACCGTATGGTACTTTTTTTGGAGAGCACCATTCATCCCAGATGTGATTGTTTCTCTCTTTGAGCCATTCTTTGTCTGTGTTGCCACTGATAAACCACTGGAGTTCTGTCGCAATCAGTTTGAATGGTGTTTTTTTGGTGGTGAGGAGCGGAAAACCTGTCTGCATGTCATGTTCAAACATGGCTCCTGCAATCGCAATAGTCCCTGTGCCAGTTCGGTCTTGTTTTTCTTTTCCTTCTGTAATAATTTTTTGGACGATGTTGTGATAGGATTGCATATGTTTTATAATTGTCATTCCGATTGGAACGACTGAAAGGAGTGAAATGGAGGAATCGCTTTCTTATAAATAATTTAGCTAGAACGAAGTGAATAGTAATGAGAAACTTATGAAAGGGATCCCTCGGCTACGCTCGGGATGACAGGTGTGCGCTAAAATATTCCAGTACTCCCAAACCTTCCTTCGCCTCGTTCACTTTCTGAAAGTTCGTCTACTTCCACTAAATTGGCGTGAATAATAGGGAGAATAACCACCTGCCCAATTTTCTGCCCTTTTTGAATTGTCTGTGATGTGTCTCCCATGTTGAACAATCCAACATTGTATTCACCACGGTAGCCTGCGTCAAAAACGCCACCAAAATTTTTGAGTCCTAGTTTGGTAGAAACACTGCTTTTGTCCATGACAAACGCACCATATCCTTCTGGAAATTCCAGGGCAAAGCCGGTCATAAATACTTTGCGTTCACCTGGTGCAATCACAGTATCTTCTTCGCAGGAATACATATCCATACCTACATCGCCTGGGAGTGCGTAAGAGGGGAGTTTTGCATCTGGTCGGAGGCGTTTAACCTTGATATCCATAGTGTTTGAGGAGTGTTTCAATCTGTGTGTAGAGTGTGTCAAAATTTCCATCATTATGAATGGTATTTTCTGCTTGTGCACCTAACTCTTTGATGAGTTTGTCCGCTTCACTTTGTTCATCAGTACAAAATTGTTCAAATGATTTGTCTGCGTCACCTGGATTTTCATTGCGAAGTTTCATGCGTTCATAGCGAATCTGTGGATCAGCGGTGATATATATTAAATGAAACCCAGGAATTTCTTTGAGGTAACTAATGTCAGTGGGACGTCGAATCCCATCAACGACGACGAGTTGTCCTTCATCTTCGAGTACATCTTTGGTAATCACTTTGCTCATGATATCTTGACCAAATCGTTCGCGCAGAAGGGTAGAGAGGTCTTGGAGATTTTCTCGTGTTTTCTCGATATAGATACGATCCAAAATATCACGCAACATGGTAGAGAAGCGGTACGTATTGCAGTTGTATTTCAGTGCGAGATAGCTCGCGAGAGTTCCTTTGCCCGCAGCGAGGTCACCGACAAAGCCGACAATTATTTTTTGCATATGTTTTATTCCCAATCACAGATATATTGTCGATAAGTAATTCCAGCCGCATCAAGCATGTTGCGTGCAGCAATGCATGCTGGGGTGTTGTGATATAAATCTTTTTCGTAAATCACTTCTGTAATTCCTTTTTGAATAAGCGCTTTAGTGCACTCATTACAAGGAAATAGTGTTGAATATATTTTGCATTCATGGGTATCAGCATTGGCATTATAGATTGCATTTTCTTCAGCATGGCAGATGTAGGCGTACTTCGTTTCGTGAAGTTCACCTTCACGTTCCCATGGAAATTTGTCTGCATCGATGCCTCGTGGAAAACCATTGTAGCCAATACCAACAACCACATTATCTCGTGTGGCGATAACAGCACCAACTTGGGTAGAAGGATCTTTGGAACGCTCTGCCATTGTGCGAGCAATACGCATAAAACATTCGTCCCAGGAGAGTGCATTTGTGCGTGGTTCTGTAGCCATATTTGTGTAGTAATAATGTGCTTGTATCGTATCAAATATGATGGTATGAGGCAATAGCCAAAAGAGACAAAAAACACCCTCCGATTGCTCGAAGGGTGTTTTGAAATTGTATAGGTTTTAGATCGTTGCTTTGATACTTGGACCCATAGTACTGCAGACGTGTACTGATTTGATATAGGTACCTTTCATTGCCTGTGGTTTGAGTTTTTGGAGCACTTCGATAAATGCAGTTGCATTTTCAATAAGTTTTGCCTCGTCAAAACTGACTTTACCTACGCCTACGTGGATGTTGCCAGTTTCATCATTTTTGAAAGCAACCTTACCACCTTTGAGCTCGGCAATCATTTTTTTGACATCCTTGTCCACTGTACCGTTCTTTGGGTTAGGCATGAGACCTTTTGGACCGAGTACTTGAGCGGCGATAGCGAGTTTCGGCATCATTTCAGGAGTAGCCACTGCTACTTCAAATGCGATTTTTCCAGATGTTTTGATATCTTTGATATCTGCTTCTGTGTAGACAAAATCTGCACCAGCCTCTTTTGCTTCTTTTTCATCGTTTGGTCCGACGAAGGCTGCAATGATTTTGGTTTTACCACTTCCGTGTGGGAGAGATACGGTTGAGCGGATCTGCTGGTCACTCTTTTTGACATCAATGCCAAGGCGTACGTGGATTTCAATTGATCCATCAAACTTGGTAGTACTAGTACTTTTTGCCAGTGCTACTGCCTCTGCAAGAGTGTAACTTTTTGTCGCGTCAATTTTGGCGCGAGCTGCTGTCATTTTCTTTGACATACAAATATGTGTTATGTGGTACAAACCCCTCTGTATAAAGACGAGAGGGTCCCACATGAATAATGGGCGTAGTGTAGCGGATTTTGGGTGGTCTGTCAAGGGGCTATTTTTGATGTGTCCGACGGAGTTGTTTGTACAAAAATGTGATAACAAAGAGCAAAATTGAGATGCCAACGATAGTTGGGCCGCTCTGGGTGTCGATGGTGTAGGAGAGGTAGATACCGCTCCAGACACTGACAACCGCATATCCGATAGCGAGGAGAATGGTTTTTTTGAAGCTGGTTTTGTAGAGGACCGCAGTCATTACTGGGATGATGGCGAGGGCGCCGATGAGGAGTGCGCCGACAATGCGAAGAGAAAATGAGATAACCCCCGCTGCCAAAAACAAGAGGAGTGCATTGTACATAGTCACATTAAGTCCACTTGATTTGGCGATATCCTCGTCAAAGGAGATGAGAAAGAATTGTCGGTAAAACCGAGTGAGGAGAAGTGCTGTGATGAGTGCGGTGGTGCCAATAACCGCAATATCAGACCAAGTAATCGTCACGATACTACCAAATAAATACTGAAAAATACTCACATACGCCGTGTCAGAGAGAGAAAAGAGAATCATGGCGAGTGAGAGTGATCCAGCGAGGAGGAGTGCGAGGAGTGATTCTGGATAGACACTTCGTTTGGTGCGTGTGTACTCTATGAGTGCGACGGCACCAAGTGCGCAGACAAATGCACTGAGCAGTGGGTGGATACCCGTGAGGAGTCCTAGCGCAATACCAAAGAGCGAGACATGAGAGAGTGTGTCTGAGAGGAGTGAAAGACGGCGTACAACGAGAAACGAACCGATCCACGGTGCGATAAGTGCTATGATGGTACCACCAATGACAGCACGTTGCATGAATTCAAATGAGAGAAAATCAAACATAGATACTAGTGGTGATGGTGGTCGTGATGCAGCACGTGTACGTGTCCGCCATACATTTTGTTGATAGCATCAGACATGTCTAGGTGACTCGTTCCTGAGAAGCACATCATCGAGTGGTTGATACACAGCACTGTGTCTACCTCTTTGGCGATTCGATCGATATCGTGTGAGACGAGGAGGATCGTCATGCCTTCATCGTGGAGTTCTTTGAGGAGTTGAAAAAACTGTTGCTCAGAGGCGATATCCATGCCAGCAGTTGGTTCATCCAGTATAAGAATGTGTGGATTCATCAGGAGTGTGCGTGAGACGAGTACGCGCTGGCGTTCACCGCCAGAGAGCCCGCTCATGTGTCGGTCGATGAGGTGAGTGCAATTTGTTTTTTCTAGAGCAGCGAGAATACGCTCTTTTTTTTCTTTTCTTCGTACATGTTTGGTGAGTCCGCTGGCTACTACATCACTGACTATGGCTGGAAAGACAACATCATTTTGTACAAGACGTTGCGGGACATATCCAATAGTTGGGTGTGGAATCTGTTCATTTCCAATATGAAATGTGCCTGATGTTTGGGGTAGTAGATTAAGGAGTACTTTGATCAGTGTACTTTTTCCACCACCGTTTGGACCAATCACACCGACGTATTCTCCCATATTCAACTCAAAACAGATATCAGAGAGAATTGATATCTCGTTGAGTGTGACACAGAGATCACGTACGGTGATGAGTGGTTGCGGTGTTATTTGCATGCGAGTGCTATTTTGAGGTTATTGAGGTTTTGTTCCATCAGTGAAATATATGTTGCATTTGCTGCTGCTTCCTCTTCATTTCGTCCTTCAATTGGTGTGAGGACGAGTGTTTTTGCGCCTACTTCTGCTGCGAGTGTCTCTGCTAATTTTGGACTGACAAGTGATTCAAAAAAGATATATTCCGTCTTGTTTTCTTTGGCTTCTTCTGCGAGCTGAGATAGTTGTTTTGCAGATGGTTCAGCACTTGGTGAGAGTCCGGCAATTGCGTGAGTAGTAAATCCGTATCGTCCACTGAGATATGCAAACGCATCATGTGAGACGATGATACTGTCTTTTTCACATGTCGATAGTCCTGTTTTATATGCTTGATCAAGTGATTCGAGCGCAGAGAGAAATACCTGTGTTTGTTGTGCGTATTGTGTCGCATTGTTTGGATCAATTGACATCATTTCGTCACGCAGTGCAGTCGCTGCACGCATCATCACAGTTGGGTCTAGCCAGACATGTGGATCTTTTCCTGTCTCATCTTCATGAGTGTGTCCCACTTCGTCTGCATGAAATTCTTCTGCTGCGTGCTCATCCTCATTATGATGTTCTACTGTCTCTTTGTGTGCTGCGTCATTATGGTGTTCGTGCGCACCACCTTCTTTGAGCGCCATACCGTCTGTCAGTTCGAGCACCGTTACTTGTTTTGTTTCTAGATCAGTGTGCAGTTTTTCACCCCATGGATCGAGCCCTGCGCCATTCATAAAAAAGACATCAGCAGAGAGGATCTGTTCAATTTGTTTTGGCGTTGGTTCGTAATCGTGTGGTTCTGTGCCCTCTGGTGTGATGACAACCACATTGGCTAGATCACCCAAAACTGCACGACTCACCTCAGCGATAGGGAAAAAGGTTGCTACGACGGTTGGTTTTTCTGTATTTACTTCTGTTGGTTTTAGAGTACTGTTTGATGCGCACCCCGCGCCCATCAGGAGTACTGCTGCAACGAAGAGGAAAGAATATTTCATATTCGTAATATACATGATTAGTGATTGTGAAGTTTTTTGTCGCATGATCGACAGAGCCCTGTCAGAGCGAGTGTGTGGTGAATATGGGCAAAACTTTTGAGAATAATATCGGGGATGGCGCATGACACTTTCTCTGTTTTATTGCATGAGTTACAGACGATATGATGTGCATGTGCTTTGTTATGCATGTGTAGTTCATAGAGCTGTTCGCCATCTCGCACTGTGACTGGATGGATGACGTCGAGCTCCGTGAGGAGGTCAATGGTGCGATAGATGGAGACACGGTCTACCTCAGTGAGGCGTGTGATGATGTCATTGGCAGAAAAAAGTGATTTCTGTTTGATGATATTTCGAATGACTGCATCACGCTGAGGGGTTTGCTTGTATCCATTTTTGGAGAGAGTTTCGTAGATCTGTTTTGTCAATGTCATACGTGTACAATGTATATATGTCTAGTATATGCAACTCAGTTGCATTTGTCAAGTACGTTATTCACATATTACTATTGACTATTGCAACTGAGTTGCAGTATAATAGTTTTGCGCCTTGCACATAGACGCATGTTCCCTAAACAGCAAAAAACCCGACGTAATAGTCGGGTTTTTTGTTTACTATGATTTCCGTGTGTGTAGGGCAGTGACGAGCATTGTTATATACACGATGACTGCCATGCTTGGAATCGTGATAAAACCATACATTATAAATGGTGGAGTAGAACAAGCGACACCACTTTCTGCTGAACAGAGAAATGCTGGAATCCAACCTTGCTGTAATCCGATATGGTAACTCGATAAAGCAATGCCACCGAGTATGAATGGGTAGGTAAAGATGGTAATGTCTTTGCGCTGTGTGAGAAGGGCTGTGCCTGTAATGATCGCAATTGGATACATACAGATCCGTCCATACCAACAGAGTGCACATGGGACGAGATTGAGAATTTCAGAATAAAACAAACTACCTAAGAGGCTAGTAAATGAAAAAAAGAAGAGTATTTCAATCTTATATTGTGCAATAAAAATCTGTACTGGTTTGATCATTTTTTGAACTGCACTACTGCGTGTCGCAACTGCGTAACTCAGGAGGAGGAGTATCAGGAGAATCAAGATAATAAGTCCACCAGTAGGAAGGAGCCAGGAGATAAAAGAGATAGGATTCATAATATGTATGTATGGTGTATGAGGTCTTTAGTATGGCGTTTAGTGGTGGTGATGTCCATGCCCGTGATGATGGTCGTCGGCTCGTTCCGTTTCTGTTAGTGGTGTATGTGCATAGCTCCATGCTGCGAGTGCTGTGGTAATAGGAACTGCAAGAACGAGTGTGATGCTTCCAACAAATGTGCGAGCAATTTCTTCCATCACAATCGAATTATTCAGTGTTGTCCACCATGGTTGTGGGTAGACAAAAAAGAGGAGGAGGAGTGGAAACGATGCGCCAGTGTAGGCAAGGATGAGTGTGTTGACGAGTGAAGTGATGTGCTCTTTGCCTACTGACGTGGCACGACGATAGAGTTCCACAAAAGAAAAATTTTGGTTGGCACGATGAAGCTCTTCTACTATCGCTGCTTGAGCTGTCGTAATATCATCCAAAACACCCAGTACACCAAGGAGTATGCCACCAAGCAGAAGTCCTTTAACATCAATATGCATATTTGGAACTGCTTGGAGGAAAAAAGCTTCTTCTGTCCCAAGTCCTGTGAGCGTTAGAAACCAGCCAGAGATATATGCAAACACAATCGTTAGTACAATTAAAAGAATTGTACTGATGATAGCGAGAATGGTGCGTCTGTTTTTACCATGTGCCAATAAGACAGATAATACACCAATACAAATACTACTGATGCCACAAATAAGCAGTGGTGGGTATCCAGAAAGGATGGATGGGATAGTAAAGAAAAAGAGGATACCAGCAGTGCTGAGTAGGCCTAGCAATGATGTAAACCCGCGGTATCCTGCAAATATGACGGTGAGAATAAAAAAGAGGCAGCCGAGTATGAGTGTGGCATGGAGACGATAGAAGTCATAAAAATAGTATGATGTTGGAGCGTCAGATGGTGTGGTTTTGCCTATGATAATAGTGTCTCCTACGTGAAGAGACATACTGTCAGCTTCTTTTTGTGTTTGTGTGAGTGTAATTGGCGCGTGCGTATTGGCATCATCACCATTTTTGATACGAGCAATAAATTTGGTAGTTATATTTGTATCATTTGTGCCATCACCATCACCATCATAGTCATACGTTTTTTCTTCTGTTGAGAGTATGTCGGTGATGTGTCCAATCATCAACGAATCATTGTTTTCGACATAGGGTGTGTTGGGATTGTCGAGTGATCCAGGTGGACTAAACGGTGGGCGTAGGTATGACCAAACAATACTCACTATAATGAGAGTAATGCTGATATATATAAGATGTTTTTGGGAGAGATGCATGTGAATAAAGAGTAGAATGACCTAGATACGTTCCCCTGCTTGGAAAGGAGGGGACAGGGGCGGTTGATTGGCCGTGGACATTAACCCCTTCTAACCTTCCCTTTCCAAGGGGAGGAACTATCTTATTGTAACAGTGTATCATTTTTAAAACAAAAAAACGACCCCCATACGGAAGTCGTTTTGTGTATAGATATTATTCTTTTTTTGCTTCGTCCTCTGCTGGAGCATCTTCTTTCTTCTTTTTCTCTACTTGTTCTACTGCATCAACTCCTTTACTTCCTTCTTCTTCGAGTGCTTTGAGTTCATCTTCTGTAAGCGGTGCTGTTACGGTGACCAAGAGTAGACTTGGTTCTTCGTTGACAGTAATACCAGTTGGTACCACCAAGTCAGAGACAGAGATACGGTGTTCAAATGTCTCCATACCACTAACGTCGATGTCGATGTGTGATACGAGATCTTTTGGTAAACAACTTACTTCAATTTCATCACGCATAGTAACGAGCGTACCACCGAGTGCTTTGACTGCTGGGGCTTCGCCAATGATGTTGAGAGCAACTTTTACTGTCATTTCTTTGTCCATTGGAATGGTACGCAAATCAGCGTGAAGTGCACGGCCTTTGACCGGTTCATATTGTACATCTTGGATAAGAACCATGACTGGCTCTTTGTCTCCCTCGATAGAACATGAAATCAAACTAGCATATCCAGCTGTTTCTACAAGCTTGTCAAAAGTGCGACCATCGATACTCACACTTCGTGATGCATATCCTGGTCCATACATAACTGCTGGAACCATGCCATTTGCACGAAGCTCGTTGAGATCTTCGGTACTACGTGGTTTTACGATGAGACTATATTGCATATATCAAATGATTATTGTTGGTATGCGGCAAGTACTGATTGTTCAAATACGTGCTGGTCAGTTAATAATGAATGAAAAGAGAGGAGTTCTTCTTCGGTGATAGATGATTTACGACTTACACGAGCGATGTCCTGTGCTGTAAGATCGGTAATCATACCTACAGAACTCACACCAGTATGTGATGTCATCACCAGTGCCATCACACTTTGATGGCATACGCTACAGGTGCAGTGAAGCAAATTGGCTCCATCATGCTCATCAATGGTACGAAACATTTCTGCCGCGTATTGCGTGTTGCAAATCGGACATTGACGTAGGAGTGTCAATGCGCGAGAAATTGGTGTTTCATTGCTCTGTTTGGCAGGATTCATATAGGACAATATGAAAGAAAAGAGCGCCAATTGAGTGGCGTCACTCTATCAAAAAAAAGGAAGTTCGTCAAGAGGGTTCGTTAGTCCGTGTATTGGCCACGACTAATACAGAGGGCAATACCCAGCAGTGTGTAGCTAATGAGCAAAGATGAACCTCCGTAGCTTACAAATGGTAATGTTACCCCTGTAATAGGGAGAAGCCCCGTTGCACCCCCTATATTAAACACGAATTGGATAAAAAAGACAAATGCAATGCCGGTGAGTACATAGGCACCAAATTCGCTTTTGGCTGCTTTGATATGGGTGATGAGACGCCATAAAAAAAGAGCAAATAGGAGTAAAATACAGGCCGATCCAATAAATCCAAGTTCTTCGGCAATCACTGCAAAGACAAAGTCTGTCTGCGCTTCAGGGAGAAAGCGAAGCTGGCTTTGTGAGCCAAATCCCAATCCTCGACCAAAAAAACCACCAGATCCGATTGCAATGATGGATTGGGAGACGTTGTAGCCAGCGCCAAGTGGGTCGCGCGATGGGTCAACAAAGGTGAGAATACGCTCTTTTTGGTATGGGGCAAAGAGAAAGAACCATCCAACAATAGCGGTACATATACTGATCAATATTGTTCCTAATGTATAGCGATAGGGTACTTGGAGCGTGACAAGCATGCCAAACCAGATACAGCAGAGTACGAGAGCAGAACCAAGGTCTGGCTGGAGCATGATGAGCAGTACAGGGAACGCTGTAAAGAGGGCGCTGGCAGCGATAAAACGAAACTGCATAAAGTTTCTTCCGTATCGTGTGATGAGCCATGAGAGGATGAGGATAAGTGATATCTTGGCCAATTCTGCTGGTTGAAATGAATTGCCAGCAATTCGAAACCAGCCTTGGGTGCCGCGAATTTCAACTCCAAAAAAAAGCACACTTATTAAAAGAAGGAGTGATGTGCTGTAAAGAAGTGTGGCGGTGCTGTATAGTGTGCGCGCATGTGTGAGGTAAAGCGATATACACACAAATAATCCAATCATGCACGCGATGAGCTGTGTTCGTAGATACGAATTGCTAAATGTGTGCTGGAGTGAGAGATCGATACTATATTGTGCGGCAAAACCAAGACAGGTGAGAAAGAGGGGGGCGCACAGTAATATCCAATCAAATGTCTTGTATCCAGAGAAAAAAGGACGCATACCCATTTAGATACTTGGTGCGATGAAACTGTTTGGGTCAAAAATGTTTACGAGTGGAAAAAATTCAATGGTTTCAACCTGGCCCAAAGAAGAGAGAAAACGAATATCAAACGTTCTCGCTTCATCTGAGAGGAAACGATCGATTGTGATAGGTCTGATACCTGTCAATGTATTGCTGGTATAGATAGCGATATATCCATTGACTTGGTAGAAGCTATAGGCGCTTTTATTGTGGAGTGTAAACAAAAGGCGATCGGTCGGTCCAGAGAGTCCACCTGCGGGGATATGGGAGACATCTGTTGTTTCGATATGAAGGCGTTCTTTGGTGTATGATGGGACGTCAAAGATGGTGTGCGGAGAGATGCGCTGCCATTTCGTAGAGAGGATGCGAAATGATGGTTTATTTGGATATATATTTGTACTCAATCCAAGTTCGGCTGCAAGCTGTTTTTGTCCTGGGAGAATTGCAATAGTTTTGGTGGGGGTTGTCGTGTTGCTGAGTGCGTATGTAAATGTGACAAAGGCAATATGGCGCGTGTTTGGGTTGGTGATTGTTGATACTAGGTCATATGTGTCGTCTGCACTGACAACGACTGTGGGAGCTGATATGTTGAGTGGTTTGGTACTATAGAATGTTTGTGTGTTTGTTTGTGTGAGTGATGCTTGTTCTGCAAGTAGTTTTTTGTCCTGCCAATATCCAAGAATAGCATATTCTGCCCAACGATAGGTACTATATCCAACACTAATAATGCACCAAAGTACGAGGGAAAATGTACCAATACTGACAAATGTCTCCTTGTGTTTAAGAAGCCAAACAGAGATGGCAAGTTGCTTGTTTGACAAATCACCGTCTGTTGGTTGATACAGCGTTGATGGATCGGTTGGTTTTTTGCCAAAGAAATTCATAGTCAATGATGATAGTATACAGCAATCTATGAGTTTTGAAAAACAGCCTTGTCTTTTTCTTGCATCCTTTGTATACTACCCTCGTTCTTGATACATATTATCTTTATGAGTGACGACAAAAAAACAAAAAAAGGAGCTGACTATGGTGCCCAGCAGATTACCGTTTTGGAAGGACTTGAGGCGGTGCGCAAGCGTCCGGGCATGTATATCGGTAGTACGGGTGCCTCTGGACTTCACCACATGATTTGGGAAGTTGTTGACAATAGTTTTGATGAAGCGATGGCGGGATATTGTAATGATATCGTCATTCGTTTGCTCCCAGATCACTATATCGAGGTACAAGATAATGGTCGTGGTATTCCAGTCGATATTCATCCAAAAGAAAAAGTGAGTGCACTCGAAGTGGTGCTTACCAAACTCCACGCGGGTGGAAAATTTGGTGATGGTGGATATAAAGTCTCTGGAGGTCTTCATGGTGTGGGTGTTTCTGTGGTCAACGCGCTGTCGACTCATGTGCATGTTGTGGTGCATCGCGATGGAAAGCTTTGGGAGCAGGAGTATAGTTGCGGAAAACCAAAATACAAAGTTCGTACTTGTGGCAAGACGGATCGTACTGGGACTACTGTCAAATTTCGTGCTGACAGTACTATTTTTGAGACCATGGATTATTCATGGAAGACGATTATTGAGCACTTGCGCCAGCAGGCATATCTGACCAAGGGAATTAAACTGACTATTATTGACGAACGTACCATGGAGGAACGAGGAGTTGATAGTAGTGCTGAGAAATATGATACCAACACGTACCAATTTTATTTTGAAGGTGGTATCAAGAGTTACGTCCGCCACATCAACAAAAATAAAGAGAAAAAACACCAAAATATTTTTTATGTTGAAAAACAGGTAGAAAATACTTTGGTAGAAATATCATTGCAGTACACGGATGATTACACCGAGTCACTTTTTGCATTTGCCAACAATATCACCAACCCTGATGGTGGTACACATGTTGCTGGGTTTCGTGTTGCGCTGACGCGCGCACTCAACAGCTACGCTCGCCGCAAAGGAATTCTCAAAGAAAAAGATCAAAATCTCACTGGTGAAGATGTACGTGAAGGTCTCACTGCGATTGTCTCGGTCAAAGTACCAGAGCCTCAGTTTGAAGGACAGACCAAAGCGAAGCTGGGAAATCCAGAAGTACGCCCAGCAGTGGAGGGTGTGTTTGGTGAAGCATTTGAAATCTATCTCGAAGAACATCCAAAAGATGCCGAAGGAATTCTCGGTAAATGTATCCTCGCTGCCAAAGCACGTGCTGCAGCTCGTACTGCCCGCGAATCTGTGCTCCGAAAGGGTGCACTCGAAGGGTTTATGTTGCCTGGTAAACTTGCTGATTGCAGTAGTAACAAGGCCGAGGATTCTGAGCTCTTTATCGTAGAGGGAGACTCTGCTGGTGGTAGTGCAAAACAAGGGCGTGATCGCAAAATCCAAGCGATCTTGCCACTACGTGGAAAGGTGCTCAACGTAGAGCGTGCTCGCATTGATCGCATCCTTACCAACAATGAGCTCAAGTCACTCATCATCGCGATGGGAACCAATATTGGTGAGATGTTTGATATTTCAAAATTGCGCTATCACAAAATTGTTCTCATGACCGATGCGGATGTGGATGGTGCGCATATTCGTACATTGTTACTCACATTATTTTTCCGCTATTTCCCAGATTTGATTACACAGGGCCATGTGTATATCGCACAGCCACCGCTGTATAGTATCAAGAGTGGTAAAGAGGTGACATGGATTTACAATGCCGAAGCGCTTGAGGACTACAAAAAGAAATTTGGTATTTCTGATGCTGATTTGCAGGTTGCTGAGGAGGGTGATGAAGTTGGCGGAGTTGCAGAAGTTGACGAAGTTGAACAAAAATCTAATCAAAAATCTAAAATCGCAAATCAAAAATCAGCGAAGCTCAACATTCAGCGTTATAAAGGTTTGGGAGAAATGAATCCTGAACAGCTCTGGGAGACAACGATGAATCCAGACAATCGTGTGCTCAAACAAGTGACGATTGAAGATGCTGAAAAAGCAAGTGAAATCTTTGATATCTTGATGGGATCTGAAGTGGCTCCACGCAAGAAATTTATTCAGACACATGCGATGACGGTGGAGAATCTTGATATTTAGTTTTGGAAGTTTTCTGAGTTGGCTAAGTTGTAAAACCCTCCGTTTTTGCGGAGGGATTTTTATTGTATAAGGAGTTTGTCCAAGCTAGTATGTACTATCTCTTGACAACGTAAAATAAATTTTAACGTATCATTATCTTCATCTTTTCTAGGATGAGAAGAGTTATAATTTTTTATTTTTCCAGAATGGAGATGTCCAGATCTCACTGCATATGGATTTTCACCAAAATTGTTTTCTATTGAGTTGTATATGAGTTCAGAGTATGTATTGTTACAAAAAATTTCTTTAAATCTTTTTTCTTTTTTTCTTTCTTTGAGGGAAAATCTTGTGTCAATATCTGAGTAGATCCCCATTTTATTTGGTCTCGTATATATAGCCTCAACTGCAGAGATGGCGGAAGTTATGGAAGAGCTATCCTCCCCTTTATAAAATCTTATTTTTGATTCATGTATTAGATATGTAGCGGACGTAAAGTATCCAGTATCTTCCATTGTCAGTTTGTCAATTTTATCAAATATATTTTTAATAAACTCATTGCTTATTGTAGTGGCATTTCTGATTTCAATTCCCCTATAATTCTGAGGATAAGTAAGTAGTACATTGGCTGACAATACACCTGGATATCTGTAGTATCCGTGCCATGTTGTATCAAAAATATATTCGTTAATGAGTAAGGAAAGAATAGTGGCAATTTCTAAACTTCTCTCGAATACTATGAACACATCATTTGGTTCATACTGTACTCCCATCCAAAAATAGGTATATTGGCCGAATTGGCCAGATTTTCCAGGTGCATGGGGGATCGAGTAGTCAAGAATTTCGTTAGAATTTACAATGAAGTATTCCTTATCTCTGTATTTAAAGTTTGTTTCTACGAGGGCATCAAGCGGACATGTTATGCCTTTTTTAAGAAATAGCACGGGATTGTATGTGTTTGGAATCATATTTTTTACTCAAAATATTACACTTTTTTTCTAAAAATAGCCAGTTTTGGGTATTAATCAGATATTAAAGTAGCCTCTTGACTTTCTCACCCAAAAGGTGTATAGTATCTCTGTAATTCGGCCGCGGGCCGTTTTTAAGTACCAATCATTTTAAGGCGTAATAGGCTTAAAAAGCTCAAAAAGCTCACAAAATAGCCTCTTAAGCATCATAAGCCTTTTAAGCCTCTTAAGCTTTATACTGTATGAACCTCGTTCAATCTCTTAGTACCTACTTCCGTGGTGCACTCGAAGAAGTCCGCAAAGTCTCTTGGCCTACCCAAAAACAGGTCACTGTCTACTCAGCGATCGTGATTGGTCTCTCTGTTGGTATGGCGATTTTCTTTGGCGCACTCGACTACGTTCTCAACTTGGGACTTACTGAAATACTCAAATAAGTAGCCTTTTAAGCATTTTAAGCCTTGTAAGCCTCCTAAGCCTTTCAACACTATGGCAAAACAAACCCTCAACCTCGGACGTCGCTGGTATGTGCTCCACACCTACAGTGGCTACGAGGAAAATGTCAAACGCAATCTCGAACAGCGTATCGATACCTTTGAAATGCAGGAAAAGATTTTTAATGTATTGGTACCAAAAGAAAAGAAAATTAAAATCAAAAATGGAAAACGCCAGACGATTGAGGAAAAGATTTTCCCTGGATATGTGCTCGTGGAGATGATTGTAACTGATGACTCATGGTACGTCGTACGCAATACTCCAAATGTGACTGGATTTATCGGCTCAGGTACCACACCAACTCCGATTGATCAAAAAGAGGTAGATTCACTGATGAAACGTGTCGCAGTCGAGCAACCAACACATACGTTGGATGTCGCAGTCAATGATGCGGTACGAATTGTCGATGGACCGTTCAAGAACTTTGAAGGAAAAGTCAGTGCAGCTGATGCGACTCGTGGCAAGGTGAAAGTCATGGTCAATATGTTTGGTCGTGAAACTCCAGTTGAGCTCGATGCGCTCCAAGTACAAAAAATCTAAATAGGCTCTAGGGCCTATGATGTATACAACACATGTGGTCTCCCGCAGGGAGACGCTTCTCACACTCGTGTTGCCTATATCACACGCCTTATAAGTCTCATTAACGTTACATGTATATGGCTAAAAAGCTTATTACACAAGTCAAACTTCAGATTCAGGGTGGCGCTGCAAACCCAGCACCTCCAGTTGGTCCAGCACTTGGTCAACATGGTCTCAACATCGCAGGATTCTGTAAAGAATTCAACGATCGTACCGCAGATCGCAAAGGTGAAGTCGTGCCAGTGGTTATCAACGTGTATGAAGATCGTACCTACGATTTCATCATGAAGGTGGCTCCAGCATCTGAGCTTATCAAACAAGCGCTCAAGATCAAAAGTGGCGCACACAACCCTCTCAAAGAGAAGGTCGGGACACTCACCAAAGCACAGCTTCGTGAGATCGCTATCAAAAAAATGCCAGACCTCAATACGACCAATGTCGAAGCGGCAATGAAAACAATTGCAGGAAGTGCTCGTCAGATGGGTGTGAAAGTGGAAGCATAACATTGATGTAATTGATTCAAAAAGATTTAGACAGAAAACTCGCCCTTTTGGGCGAGTTTTGGTATACTATGTGTATATGAATATTTTTTCTTCACATAAAAAATCTACATCTCGCTCTAAAGTCGCTATCATTGGTGCAGGTGCAGTCGGCTCCACCGTCGCATATACCGCAACGATCAAAAATATTGCTGCAGAGATTGTGTTGATTGATAAAGATACACCAAAAGAAGAGGGGAATGTGATGGATATTGATGATGGGTTGTGTTTTGTCGAGACTGGGTGTATCAAGGGGGCGGATATGAGAGCTGCGTCGGACGCTGATGTGATCGTTATTACCGCGGGAGCCGCACAAAAACCAGGAGAGACACGACTGGATCTGGTACAAAAAAATACTGCTATTTTCAAATCAATATTCAAAAGTATTGGCAAGATAAAAAAGAGTGCAATTATTATTGTGGTGAGCAATCCAGTCGATGTACTCACACATGTCGCACAACAAGCATCTGGTTTACCAGTCAATCAAGTGTTTGGTACTGGTACAGCACTTGATACGTCACGTCTCAAGACACAGCTTGGACATGCGTTTGGCATCAACACCAAAAATATTCATGGCTATGTGATGGGTGAACACGGAGATAGTGAGTTTGTGGCGTGGAGTACGGTATCTATCGGTGGTGTACCGATCAATAAAATTCCTGGATTTACCACTACTGTCGCCAAAGATATTGAAGAGTCTGTTCGACGTGAGGCATACGAAATTATCAATAAAAAAGGGGCAACATATTTTGGTATTGCACAGGTGGTGACAAATATTCTCAAAGCAATTATTTTTGATCAGCATATTATTGTCCCTGTTTCGACGTGTGTACAAAAGTACCATGGTGTATCGGGTGTTTGTATTGGGGTACCAGCTGTGATCGGTCAGTATGGGGTAGAAAAAATTTGGACGACAGAATTGTCTGCTGTAGAAAAAAAGAAGTTTCAGAAGTCAGCAGAAGTTATTCGCTCATATTTGTAAGATAGATAGAAGAGAAATCTGTAGTGTTTATGAAATACACACCAGAAACAACCCAACTTATTAATCGCATTTCTGCGCTGTGTATAGGGTTAGCTATTTTGGTTATTCTGTGGTTTGTGTTGCGTGGGACGATCGGACAAAATCCAGATGCAATCGTAGAAAATCCTGACAACAAAAAAGTAAGTGAGTGTGTCTATGAGCGAGTGCTTGATGGTGTGTGTGTGACAACTCAAGCTGAGGCTAATCCACAGCTTGTAGCGATCATGATTGAGAACTCACTCGAAGCGCGTCCACAGTATGGACTCAGTAAAGCGTCTATTGTTTATGAATCACCGGTAGAGGCAAATTTCACCCGCTTTATGGCGATTTATCCAGCCAATGCTGAGGTGTCACAAATTGGGCCTGTGCGCAGTGCACGACCATACTATCTCGATTGGCTTGCGGAGTACGGTACGCCACCATATTTGCATGTGGGCGGGAGTAACGAGGCGCTTGCAATACTCAAAGAGCGTGGTGTCTTTGATGTTAATGAATTTTATCGCGGATGGCTCTTTTGGCGTGGCACTGATCGTCTCGCTCCGCACAATGTCTATACCAACAGTACCAATTGGAATGAAGCACTGACAAAATACGCATCGTCGTATACGACCAATTTTTCTCATGGATGGAAGTTTGAAGATGTTGATCCATGTGTCAATAATTGTACTGTTACGACGTCCATTGTTTTTAACGGATTGGCATATAGCGTACAATGGCGATACAATACGACAACAATGGACTATGTGCGATATCAATCAGGTGATCCACATACTGATGGTCTCGGTGGTGTGATGACGGCTGATACTGTAGTTATTCAGTTTGTCAGTTCGCAAGTTTTGGACGATGTGGGACGACTTGATATTGAGACGCTTGGAAGTGGTGAGGTGATCGTGCTGCGTCGTGGATACAAGGTGACTGGTACGTGGAAAAAGGAATCAGTGAATGACCGAACGAGGTTTTATGATGCTGCGGGAGCGGAGATTCCGTTGCAGCGGGGAAAGATTTGGGTGGAGGTTGTCAATGAGAGGACAGAGGTGAAATAAATAAAACCGCTCAGATAGGGCGGTTTTATTGCGTGTCTTTTACGGGCGTATTTTTTGAGAAAAGAGTGGATCGGTTTCAAACTGCATCGCACGTTCATTGATATGATACTTTTTTCTTGCTTTTTCAATCGGAAGGTCGGTGTCAAGGAGACCGATACTGAGTGCGTACTCGTCAGCTGATTTTGGGAGAAGAAATGAGTTGTCCCATGGGATTCTTTCTGGAAATAATTCATTGACATGTGCTGCAATATTCGTAGTGCAATTGTTTGCGATTGTGTTATATATTTCTGGATATTGTTGAAGTTGCTGCGCACGGGTGAGCATGGAGACAAAGAGTCGTTGGGCGCGTTCAGGCGTGGTTTTGATTGGGTAGAGATAGACATCATCCTTGCGATGAATGGCGCGGAGTCCGAGCACGTCACGCTCGTCGGCGATGACGTACATGAGTTCGTAGTTGCGTAGTATTCCTTTGAGTGGAGAAAATAATTCTCCTACTTCTTTTCGTATTTCTACTGAGATGGCAAGGTAACGTCCATCACGGAATTCAAATGAAACGAGGGTATGTGCGGCACCAATTTTGTTTTGAAGAAATGGCTCGACAGCAAACCAGACGCGAGTGATATCTGAAATGTTGTAGGTAGCATCGTAGTAGTTTGGAGTATACTCTGTTGTAGATTGGTAGGTGAAGTTGCGAATGTTTTTGATATCTACCGTGTCACCGTCAATTGTGATTATTGGGAGAATTGCTTGGTCAGTATTCCAATTGCGGTCGTTACTCGGGCGACGAACAATAACTAATAGAGTGTAAGCAATGAGTATGCTAATTATAAACAATCCAATTCTAGTAATTATCTTTTTCATAGAGTAAGTGACACAATTCTGTCATGACCAAGGAGATCTTTGTGTGTCATTATTGTACCATGAGGGAATTGTTCTGTGCAGTGTGTGGTAAGTGATACTGTTTGTGCTGGGTCGATTTCCATGAAAAGAGTAACTTGTAATCTGTAACGAGTAACGAACAATTTGATTTGTTCTAGTAATTCTTTGTAGAGTGCGAGGCCGTTATCGTCGGCGACGAGGGCGGAGTAGGGTTCTTTTTGGATTGAGGGTTCGGAGTCGAATTGAGACTTTGTGAGATAGGGAAGGTTGGCGGTGATAGTAAGTGAACAGTGATCAGTGAACAGTGATCGATGATTGGTGAGTGGTTGTAGTAGATTTCCGTGCAAAAAAGTAATGTTTGTGCCATGTTTTTTTGCGTTCTTTTTTGCCACACGAAGTGCTGGCTTAGAGATGTCTATGGCAATACATTCGCTTGCTCCTTGTTCTTTGTTCAGTGTTCTTTGTATAGATATTGGAATACATCCAGAGCCTGTGCCTACGTCAATCAGCACACAACTTTTAACTTGCAACTTTTGACTTTTGATTGCTTGCACAGCAAGTTCCACCATCAGCTCTGTTTCAGGTCGTGGCACGAGTGTGTGTTTGTTGACCAAAAAGTCTAGTCCATAAAACTCACGATGGCCAGTGAGATGCGCAAGCGGATATCCGCGTCGTAGTTTCCATGACAAGTATTTGTATCTTGTTTCTTGGAGTTTTGAAATTTTCACTTCTGGATGTGCAATCAAAAACTCACGTGGTTTTTTGAGTACGTATGCAAGTAAGAGTTCTGACTCTCGTCTGGGTGTACTGTGTTTGAGAATAGCGTCTATGTTCATAGTAAAAAAGATGAGGAGATTATTCCTCATCCTCACTTCCTACTGTATCAAACCCTTCGATACTCTTTTTTTGTAATGCTTCAATCACCGGTTCGAGATCACCATTTAAAATACGTTCAATACTGTTCCAACTTTGGTGAATCCGATGATCGGTAATACGATCTTGAGGAAAGTTGTAGGTGCGAATTTTTTCACTTCGATCACCGGTACCAATCTGCGCTTTTTTTTGTGCACTGAGTTCTGCACGTTTTTTTTCTTGATCCATTTCAAACAAGCGTGAACGTAAAATCTGCATTGCTTTGATACGGTTTTGTTGCTGACTGCGTTCGTTTTGGCACTGCACAATCAGTCCAGTTGGTAAGTGAACGATACGTATCGCTGTCTCCACTTTGTTCACATTTTGTCCACCAGCCCCACCAGCACGATATGTGTCGATACGGAGGTCTTTGGCTTCGATTGTTACTTCTGTTTCTTCTATTTCAGGCATGACTGCGACACTGGCAGTGCTCGTGTGAATACGTCCAGCTTTTTCTGTCTGTGGAACACGCTGCACTCGGTGTACGCCCATCTCAAATTTGAGTGCACCATAGACATTGGTTCCTTCAAGCTGGATAATAACTTCTTTGTATCCACCCTGTTCATTCATACTCTCGTCCAATAGTGTCACACGCCAGCCGTGTTTTTCTGCATATCGCATGTACATCTTCATGAGGTCTCCTGCAAAGAGACCTGCTTCATCTCCACCAGCACCAGCACGAATTTCCATGATGATATTTTTTTTATCAAGCGGATCTTTTGGCCTCGTTTCCTCTTCAAGCTCTGCGTTGAGTAAAGAGCATTTTTCTGTCAGGTCGGCCTGTTCGAGTTCAAGCATGCTGCGCATTTCACTATCTGTTTCTTGTGAGAGCATGTTGGCCCCATCTTTGAGCTGGGTTTCGAGCAACTCGAGGCGAATAATTTTTTCTGCAGTGTCTTTGAGTTCGGTATATTCTTGTGATGTTTCTTTGAGTTTTTGTTGGTCACCAAGAATAACTGGATTTTGCAAATCAGTTTCAAGGGAGTGAAATCGGTTTTTGATGTCGGTGTATTTTTGATTCATACTTTTTAAGGCTTAACAGGCTTAAGAGGCTTAGAATGCTTACAAGGCTTTTCCACTTCATTTGGTAGCCTCCTAAGCCTTGTAAGCTTGCTGAGCTTACTAAGTCTTCACATGCTATTGTACCACATTGAAACAAAAAGACAGGTGCTGATGGGCAAACCTGTCCTTTGGAATGTAAAAGCTATTTTTCGTCTGATTTTGCAGCTTTCTTTGCTTTTGTAGCCACTGTTTTTGCCTTTTTGCCTTTGCGAACAGCGGCTGCTGCCTCCACTTTGGCTTGGCGTTCTTTGAACTTATCCACACGACCGGCAGTATCGACAAAGCGGTGCTGACCAGTAAAGAATGGGTGAGATGCACTTGAGATTTCTACATTGATAACAAAGTGTTCAACACCGTCAATCATACGTGTTTCAGAACTCTTGAGCGTAGAGGTACTGACAAATTCAGCCCCACAAGAGGTGTCTACAAAGACGACTGGATAGATGGTTGGGTGGGTATCTTTTTTCATAGAAAAGTATCAAAAGTGGCCTTATCTTAGCATGGGTTGGCTAGCTTGTCAAGGGCAATTCCTCAGATTGACAGACGTCTATGAGGTGTAGCATACGTAGGGGGCAGACGATTTTAAGTCTTGTGAGCCGTACTGTGCTATCTCTTGATTTGTTTGTTGGGTTGTGGTATAGTATGTATATACTTATTTTTGTTATGCTCAATACGATTCTTCTTGTTAGTCAATTTGTTCTCGCTCTTTTGTTGATTGGTGCAGTATTGCTCCAGCAGCGTGATTCTGGTTTGGGTGCTGGATTTGGCGGTGGTTCCAATGGTGGTATTCGTGCCACTCGTCGTGGTCCTGAAAAAGCTCTCTTTACTGCTACTATCGTTATTGCTGTTCTCTTTTTTGCTGTATCACTCGCAGTGGTATTGTTCTAATATCATCGTCTTCACCTCTTTATTTTGGGAGGAGTGGGTCGTGTTATCTCTTTTTTTGTGTCTCTTTATCGACGCATTACATCAGTATTTTCATTGTATCGCCATCGATCGCCGTTGCGATCATTGCATCATGATATGACGCTGCTTCGACGTGTGTCAGGAATTCGTTTTCCGTCATTTCGTCAAATTCGGCATACCATACACATGTGCAGTTCACATGAGAAAAAACTGTATACCATCGGTGTTACTGGCATGGTAGTGAGTTTGTTTTGGGGTGCTATATTAGGATTATCTTTGTTTCGTGTACAAGTGCCTGCTGTGGGTGGTAGTTATGTTGAGGGTGTGGTGGGGACTGTACAACGTCTCAATCCATTGTATGCTCCACTTTCTGATGCTGAGATGGATGTCTCTCGCTTGTTGTTTTCTGGTTTGATGCGTATTGATAGTAAAGGAAGGTTAGTTCCAGATATTGCGGCTAACTATACGTTGAGCGAAGATAAAAAGTTGTATACATTTACATTACGTACGGATGTGCTTTGGCATGATGGTGAGCCACTCACTGCCAAAGATGTTGCGTATACGATTGAGACAATCCAACGTCCAGAATCAGCGAGCCCTCTGCTCATGTCATTTCAAGGAGTGGTGGTGACTGTAGTGGATGATCATACTATTACTTTTGCACTTTCTGAACCATTTCCTGCTTTTCTCAACGCATTGACAGTTGGTATTATTCCTGAACATATTTGGAGTGATACTGCACTAGCTACATTGCCCATTGTACAAAAAAATCTTCAGCCGGTTGGGACTGGTCCATTTGCATTAGATACATTGGTGAAAGATGAAAACGGTATAATTACTCGTATCAATTTGAAACGATTTGATGAGTATTATCGTCAACCTCCTTTTTTAAAAGAATTGTCATTTGTGTTTTTTAGTGATTATGATGGAGATGGTGGTGCAATTGCAGCACTTCGTCAGGGTCATGTTGATGGGTTGCATGCAATTCCAAATGAACTCAAGGATAAGGTAGCTCGTCGTGGTATTGAGTTGCATACATTGCAGTTTTCACAATACACCGCGTTGTTTCTTAATCAACAACATCCTGCACTTAAGCAAAGTGCGGTTCGCGATGCATTGTCTTTGGCTATTGATAAAGAACGATTATTGAAGGAGGCAATTGATGGTAATGGTTTTATTATTGACGGCCCAATTCTTCCTGGATTCCCTGGGTATGTAGAGAGTACGACCACGCCTGTGTTTTCTCTTGAACAAGCAAATACGTTACTTGATGCAGCATATCCTCGTATTACTGCAGAGAGTTATGTGGCTCAAAGACGAGAAGAGTTGCTGGCTGCGGCAGTAGTAAGTGCAAATACAAATATATATACTGCAAGTGATACATCGTCTACTGTGTCGACCACACCATTTACTACATCGACATTGCCAAGTGATATTGTGGCGAGTGTAGACGCACAATTGCAAGCAGATATATCTGAGGCACAGACGTTTTATCGCAAAAGTAAGAGTGGTGAAGTCCTTCATTTATCTATTGTGACAGTAGATACGTCAGAATATCGAGCCGTCGCACAGCGTATATCTGGCTTTTGGCAAGAAATAGGTGTTAAGACAGAACTTTCTTTTGTTCCTGCTAAAGATTTTTCTCGAACAGCACTGCGTTCACGTGCATACGATGTACTTTTGTATGGAGTAGTTTTGGGAAGTGACCCCGATCAGTTTGCTTTTTGGCATTCTTCACAGGTGGCACATCCAGGACTAAATCTGTCACAGTATACCAATGCAAGTGTTGATGCATTGTTGTTGCAGGCACGAGCAGCTTCTGATCTGACTGCACAGGAGCCGCTATATCAAAAGCTAGCAGAGACACTCAAAAAAGATAAACCAGCAATTTTCTTGTATTCGCCAACGTATACATATGTGTTGCCATCAAACATGCAAGGTACCTCGTTGAGTCGTATCTTTGTTCCATCTGATCGTTTTGCTGGTGTGATTCACTGGTATACCAAGACAGAGGGGTCATGGCAGTGGAAAAAAGATATACCGTCTCAGTAGTATACGAACAACAAGTAAGGAGTTACAGAGACAAGTAAGATAAATAGTATGAGAAACTGAGTCAGGAATTAAATAAAAATAAAACAAAAATGAAACAGAAATTATCGTCTAATATTTGCTTGATTTCTGTATAATTTTCGATTCATTATCGTTTACAAACGCCGAGATGGTGAAATGGTAGACACACTAGATTCAGGTTCTAGCGGGGGCAACCCCATGGAGGTTCAAGTCCTCTTCTCGGCACGCACCGACAATTAACTGTTGACTGGTAACTATTAACCGTTGACACTCTATACACTCTCGTTGCACAGAGCGTAAGCGGTCGTCATGGGTGTGAATGTTAATTGTTAAAAGTCAATTATTAATTGTTTTTTTACGGCCTTTGTGCCGATATTTTGAAGTAGTATTTATGTTTTTTCATTCAAACAAGCCAAAGCCTGTAGCACCACGTGTGCCTACTGTGCCACCGCAACGTGCGCAGCAATATACAGCACGTCCACGTCCAGCGCAGAATACTCAGTCGTATACACAAAATCAGGTACGACGTCATACGCTACCACCGGTACCGCCTATTCCAACGAGAAAACCATCACCAGTAGCTGCTATCCCTACTACATCAATAGCGCAGAATCATCTGCGTACCAGTAGTGCATCACAACAATCACGTCGTTCATCATTTGGTGGTCGTCCACGTGCCAAGGTAACAGCACCATTTCGTGCTGAGCACAACCAGCCAAAACGTCCTGAGGTAGTCGCCTCAGTGCCAGTCGCTGGAGGACCGCTCGCCTTGCGTATTATTCCACTTGGTGGATGCGAAGAGGTGGGTCGTAATATGACTGTCTTTGAATATGGCAATGATATTGTTATTCTTGATATGGGTGTGCAGTTTCCAGAGGAAGATATGCCTGGAATTGATTATATCGTTCCAAACACCAAGTATCTCGAAGGAAAAGAAAAAAATATTCGTGCTGTTATCTTTAGTCATGGACACCTTGATCACATTGGTGCAGCCCCAATCTTGCTTGAAAAACTGGGTAACCCAATGATTGTTGGTCGTGATTTGACGTTGGCAATGATCAAGCACAAAGTAGAGGATTATAAAAAAGGTACGAGCAAAAAACTCAAAACTGTACGTATCAACAGTATTGATCAGGTGATGACATTTGGCGCAATCAAGATTTCGTATTTTCAAGTCGAACACTCAATCATGGATGCGGTGGGTGTGACAGTGGAAACTCCATCAGGAAGTGCGATTCATCCAGGAGACTGGACACTTGAGCGTGATGCCAACGGCAAATCAACACTTGATTATACACACTTGCGCAACGTCACAAAACCATCAGTACTCATGCTTGAGAGTCTGGGGGTGCTCCACGACAAACGTGGTGTGAGTTATCAGGAGATGTATGATTCGCTCCAAGACATTTTGCGCAAAGCGCCTGGGCGTGTCATTATTGGTACCTTTAGTTCTCAAATCGAGCGTATCAAGTGGGTGATCGAAGCCGCACAGAGACTCAATAAAAAAGTCTTTCTTGATGGATACTCAATGAAAAACAATATCGAGATTGCCAAAGAGCTTGGGTATATAAAAATTGATAAAGGAGTGCTCGTGGATATCAAAGATGTCAATAAATATGACGACAAACAAATCGTTGTGCTTTGTACTGGCGCACAAGGTGAAGAAAATGCAGTGCTTTCACGTATTGTCAATGGTGAACATCGTACATTACGTTTGATCAAAAATGACACAGTAGTATTTTCATCCTCTGTCATTCCTGGAAACGAGCGCACGATTCAGCGTCTCAAAGACAACATGTATCGTCAATGTGATAATGTGATTCACGGACAAGTGATGGATGTGCACGTCTCTGGTCATGCAACCAAAACAGATATTTTGGAGGTGATACAGATGGTACAACCGACATACTTTATGCCGGTGTACGCTAACCATTTCATGCTCAAAGAGACAGAAAAATTGGCACGCAACAATGGATTTGATCCAAGCAAGATTATCGTGCCAGACAATGGGACTGTTGTAGAAGTGTTGCCAAATGGTGCCAAGGTGCTTGATAAAAAAGTACCGACTGATTATGTTTTTGTCGATGGACTCGGAGTGTCAGATACACAGCATCTCGTATTACGTGATCGTCAGCTCCTCGCTGAAGAGGGAATGGTGGTGGTGATTGTGACAGTGAATCATCGCACTGGTGCACTGGTACAGAATCCAGATATTATCTCTCGTGGATTTGTCTTTCTCAAGGACAACAAGAAATTGATTGAGGATATGCGTCACAAAGTCTCTGAGATGGTGATTCAATCAAACCCAGCGACATGGGCAGATGTCAACATTATCAAAAACAATATTCGCGACAAGATAGGCCAGTATGTTTACACAAAGACGGAGAAACGTCCGATGATCTTGCCAGTAGTTATCGAAGTGTAAATATTTTTCGCCACAGCGTTATCCTGTCTTGCAACAGGGGATTACATAGATTTTTTAAACACCGTTCCTCTATACAGAGGGACGGTGTTTTGTTATGATTGTTTTTGTATGATGAATTTTGCACAACGCGCTTCAATTCAAGAATCTGATACACTTCGTATCAATGCTCTTGCTACAGCGAAACGATCGCGTGGGGAGCGAGTATACAATCTCTCTGTTGGTGAACCCCTTGTTTCGCTGTCTGCTCATATTATCGAAGCGGCAGATGCTGCGATGCGGCGAGGAGATACTCGATATCCACCAGTCAACGGTATTCCTACCTTGCGTGAGGCTGCTTGTGTGTGGATGAATAGTGCATATTACACTGACTACACTTCATCACAGTGTCTCGTGACTGCAGGTGGAAAGTTTGCGTTGTTTGCACTGTTTGGCGCATTGATAAATCCATGGGACGAGGTACTTGTCATCGCACCATATTGGGTGTCGTACCCACCGATGATTTCCTTTTTTGGTGGTGTGCCAAAAGTTGTGCAGACGCAGTATGAACAGCAGTGGAAAGTATCGGTTGCATTGCTTGAGGCACAGCGAAGTGAAAAAACAAAGATGTTGGTGTTTAACAATGCGAGCAATCCAACAGGTGTGCTGTATTCTCGTCAAGAGATACAAGAAATTTTGGCATGGGCACAGGCGCATGATATATTTGTCGTTTCTGATGAGGTGTATAGTGGATTGGTGTATGATGGTGGTGAGTATGTTTCGTGTGGTTCATTTCCCGAGCACAAAGAGAGTGTTGCGGTGGTACAAAGTGTATCAAAGAATTTTGGAATGACTGGACTTCGTGTCGGATTTTTATTTGCATCAGAAGATATTATTCGTACCTGCGGTACGATACAGGGACAGAGTACGAGTGGACCATCTATCGTCAGCCAGTATGCCGCGTTGGCTGCGTGTGAGCATGCAGATGAAATTTCTGGGTATATTAGATCCGAGATGCATCAGCGTCGTGATGTACTTGTTTCTTCATTTGAAAAACATGACGTTGTAATACCCATGCCCCAGTCCGCATTGTATGCGTTTGTTCCGTTGAGTTCATTTGGTGTAGCCGATATGACTTCTGTTGGGTTTTGTGAAAAAATGTTGGAAGAAAAAGGTGTGGCGATGGTATCAGGAAGTGCGTTTGGGGTGGAGGGGTATGTACGACTGTCGTTTGGGGGAACTGATGCAGATCTTCGAGGGGGTATAGAGTTATTGTGTAATCGTGATTGATTTTATTTCTACTCTAGGGTACGATATCTCTACTATGCAACGAATCCTTACAGGCGACCGTCCTACCGGCAAACTTCATATTGGGCACTATCTTGGTTCCCTGCAAAATCGCGTTAAACTGCAAGATGAGTATGAGCAGTTTATTATGATTGCTAATGTGCAGGCATTGACAGATAACTTTGCTCATCCAGAGAAGGTGCGAGAAAATATTGAAGAATTGCTGTGTGACTATTACGCAGTGGGAATCGACTTTACCAAAAGTACCGTTTTTATCCAAAGTGAAGTACCAGAGATTCATGAGATTTTTATTTATCTTTCCAACTTTGCAACACTCCAGCAGCTCTCACACAACCCAACACTCAAAACAGAAATTGCACAAAAGAAATTTGAATCATCCACTCCGCTTGGGTTCTACATCTATCCACTGCATCAGGCGGCGGATATTCTCTGTGTCAATGCTGACTTGGTTCCAGTTGGACGTGATCAGGCACCGATGATCGAGGATTGTCGTGAGCTCGCACGCAAGTTTAATGCGACCTATGTTGTCTCAGCACTCCATGAGCCACAAGCACTTTTTGGTGTTTCTAAAAATGTGCCAGGTATTGATGGAGGAGAGAAAATGGGCAAGAGTCTCGGGAACGCTATCTATCTCTCTGACACTGAGGATGAACTTCGTGTCAAAATCAAAAAAACAAAATCCGATCCAAATCGTAAGAGTCCGACTGATCCGGGTGTGGTCGAGGATAGTACGGTATTTACCTATCATGATCTTTTTAACGACAATCTCTCTGAGGTGGAGGAGCTCAAAGCTCGCTACCGTGCAGGAACTGTAGGAGACGCAGAGGTCAAAGATCGTCTTTTTGTTGCAATGAATCGAGTGCTTACTCCGATTCGTCAGCGACGTGCTGAGGCAGAGGGAAAAAAAGCTGAATTGCTTGCGTCTGCACTGGAGGGAAGCCAGAAAGTTCGTACGATTGCACGCGGTGTGGCAGATAGCATGAAGGAGGCGATGAAAATTAAATTTTAAAGAACATAGAGCAAAGAGTAGGGAACAAAATATACGCGCGACAAGCGCGTTTTTTGTTTTTGTGGTATACTATTGGAAAATCCAAAGATACAAACACCAAGAAACAAATAGAGCGCATAAAGTTAATTTGTTTCTTGTATCTTGTTTCTTTTAATTTTCATCATATGATTCATGAACCCACCTACCGCGATGCACTTCGTGCTGCGTGGAGATGTACTACCGCACATCCTATTTTATTGTTGCTTGGTGTCTTTGCAACGTTTGTCGGACAGCTTGGTATTTTGGAAGTAGTGACACGTGTGGCGTTTGTCGATCCAGAGCGTTCGATGGTGCCGTGGTGGGTAGTGATGCCTGATTTTGTTTTTTCACCACTTTCTTTGCTTCCATCATTACATCTGTCTGCACCACAGTGGGCAGCTGTGGGGTTGTTTCTTACTGTTTGTGCTGGATTTTTTTTCTTTCTGATTTTTGTCTCTGTTACTTCTCATGGTGCACTGGTATATGCGACTGCCAAGACGTTTCGTCGTATTGGGAGTACACCGCATATGAGTGTCTCGTGGCATGTAGGACTCTCTCATTTTTGGAAATTACTCAGTATCCATATTGTTCGCAAGCTGGTTTTGTTTATTACTATGATGGCAGTGGGATTTGCGTTGGTCAATGGGGTGATAGACGCAACACTCTCTGATTTGTTCCTCTTTATTGCATTGTTTATCCTCGCAGTACTTGTGGCGATGGTCGTATCATTTGTCTGTGTGTATGCGACACTCTATATTGTGATTGAGGAATATCGACCTGTGGAAGCGTTACATAGAGCATGGAGATTGTTTATGAACCACCGGATTGTCTCTCTTGAGGTTGGTCTGATTGTGTTGGCAGTAGATGTTATTGTGAGTCTTCTTGTATTGGCATTTTTCTCTGTAGTACTCATACCAACGATATATTTGTGGTCTAGTGTTATTATGCTTCTTTCATTCCCTTTGTTTGTCCTCAGTATTGCTATTGTGGCGACGTTGGCAGTATTACTTGTTATGTTTGTGGGGTCTGGAATGACGGTATTTACCACGGCATTATGGAGTTATCTCTTTATGCGTATGCACAAAGAGGGTATCGTCAGTCGGGTACTTCACGCTGCCGGTGCATATAAAAAATAGTGTTTTGTATGAATGGGTTTGGTCAGTCGTTGATTCCAAATAAAATTCCAACAGCAGTGTCACATGATACAGGTGATTTGTCGCACCCAACTATCGCTGTCTCTACAAGTGAGGTGCAAAAGGCTTTTGAAAAAAAAATGGATGAAGTGGGTGTGAAACAGCGAGAAGCAGAGACAATCAAGAATGCACAAATATATGGGGTGCCATATATTGATTTAGATAAATTTCCACTTTCTCATGCGGCTCTGCGGCTTGTCAGTGAAGATCAGGCACGACTCAATGGTGTTGTTTGTTTTTTTGCTACTGAAACGGATGTTCGTGTGGGAGCACTTGAACCAAAGAGTAGTAGTGTGGCCAATATCGTAGATCAACTACATACTCGGACAAGCGCACATGTCTCAGTATATATGATTTCACAGCATAGTTTTGATCATGTGATGGAGATGTACAAGACGATGCCGTATGTCAAGCCGATTACCAAAGATGTATCCATCTCTGAGGAAGATTTACAAAAAGTATCTGCAGATATTAATGATATGCAGTCACTTGCAGCGTTACTCGCTCATGCGAATGCGTCAAGTAGTTTGACGTTGATACTGGGAGCTGCATTTAAACTTAATGCATCAGATATACATGTTGAGGCCGAAGAAACACGTGTGGTGGTACGTTTTCGTCTCGATGGAATATTGCATGATGCAGCAGAGATGCCTCGAGAGATGTATACCAAGCTGGTAGGACGTATTAAGTTACTTTCATCGCTGAAGATGAATATTTCCAATGTGCCTCAGGACGGTCGTTTTACTATTAAGTTTCAATCAGGCGACGTTGATGTGCGTGTGTCGACTATTCCGACTGTGTTTGGTGAGAGCATTGTGTTACGTCTATTGCGTCAATCGCGAGAGGGTATTGGGCTTGATATACTGGGTCTATCCGCACGTGATTACAAGGTATTGATGACTGCAATTGAAAAACCAAATGGTATGATTGTCACCACAGGACCAACAGGAAGTGGTAAGACAACAACATTGTATGCCTGCATGCATCTTCTCAATAAGCCAGGAGTCAAGATTGTCACATTGGAAGATCCGGTGGAATATCGTATGGATGGAATCAACCAAAGTCAGATTGATCATAGTAAAGGATATACGTTTGCCAAAGCACTTCGTTCGGTACTTCGTCAGGATCCTGATATTGCAATGGTGGGAGAAATCCGTGATTTGGAAACTGCTGAAGTGTCAGTGCAGGCAGCATTGACAGGTCATCTTATTCTCTCGACAATTCATACTAATAGTGCGGCTGGTGCAATTCCACGTTTCTTGTCTATGGGGGTGCAGCCTTTTTTACTCGCACCAGCATTGACATGTGTGATGGGGCAGCGTTTGGTACGAACACTCGCACCAGAACACAAAGTAGTAGCAACACTTACACCAGAGCAGCAGGCTCGTGTGGATGCGCTGATTGCTGATATGCCAGAAGAAGTCCGTTTAGAGGTGGAAAAAAAGCCAAAGATATTTTATACCGCACCAGAGTATACAGAATCAGGAGAGCTTGGGTACAAGGGGCGTATTGGTATTTATGAGATGTTTGAGGTGACGCCAGAGCTTTCACAGATGATGCTTTCACCATCTGTGTCAGAGTATGATATCGAGCGTGTGGCCAAAAAGCAGGGGATGCTGACAATGGCACAAGACGGATTAATTAAAGCACTCAATGGTATTACGTCACTTGATGAGGTGTTGCGTGTAGCGGGATAATTTCTTATTTTTTATTTTTTGTGTTATACTAGTTGTCACTATGACACCCAGACATATCGAGACACGTGTACCCACACAGCCAGTACGCGTTTACAAAATACTTGCAATTACATTTCTCACTATTACTGTGATTCTTCTTGCGGTGATTGGGTTTATGTCTTCCAAGCGTGCGACGATTACCATCACGACCAAAGAAACTCCGGTGGAGACCAATGTTCGTGTCGCACTCTCTGACGTAAATGGAAGTATTTCAACGGTCACTACTACTCAAACACAAACATTTTTTGTTACTGGGGGTGCTGAAGTCCCTGGTAAGGCTACAGGAATGATGCGAATTTACAATACCTCTGCTACTGCGCAGCCATTGGTAGCCACGACACGTTTTCTTTCAACTGGTAATGTTCTCTTTCGTCTCAAAGCAGGAGTAGTGGTTCCTGCAAATGGATTTATTGATGCAGAAGTAGCTGCTGACAAAGAAGGAAAAGAAGGAAACATTGGTCCAGATTCTTTTACTATTCCAGGACTTGATGCTGTGAGACAAAAAGAGGTGTATGGGAAAACAGAAAGTGTAATGCAGGGTGGTATTCGTACGCAAGGGGTGGTGTCACAAAAAGATCTTGATGTTGCTCAGGCAACACTTGAACAAAAGATATTGGATACCGCAGCAACATTGTTTACAGATTTGGTAAGTACGAGTACAAACGCGTTATATTCAGTACATAACACACAGTTTAGTACCGGGGTAAAAGTAGGAGATACGGTTAGTGAGTTTGGTGGCTCTCTTACGGCTGATGTTACTCGTGTGTACTATGATGCGTCTATGATACAAAGTAAAGCCACGGAATCGCTCTATGAACGTGTGGTAGATGATGCAGAACATATTGATTTGGGGAGTGCGGAGCCTGTTGTTACAATAGGGTCACTCACAACTGAGCCAAAGACAACTGAACTTTCTGTAGTACTCTCAGGTGTAGCGACACTCAATCCAGATAGTCCGAAACTTGAAAAATCAGTATTTTTTGGTAAAACAAAAGATGAAATTCGTCGCTATGTCCTCACGATGGATCATGTCCATGGAGTAGATATACATTTTTCTCCAGCGTGGATGCAGACAGTACCACATGTGGCAGATCATGTAGATGTGGTGATTAAGGAAGTGAAATAATATTGTTAAACAATATAAAAATCTCCCGCTGTTGGGAGATTTTTTTGTACCAGCTTGTGTGTTTTATTCATTGTTTCTATATACTGCTACTTTTTTGCATAGTGTGTGTTGGGTGGGGTCACTGAATGTGGTGTCGCATAGATGCTCGGATTCTTCATTGGTTAGTGTAGTTTGTTCCATACTTTCAATGTCAAAGAAATAGTACAAAATACCACCCTCTATACATGCATCTGACAATGTCGTGTTGGTAAAATTTTTGCAGGTATTAAGTGCTGTTGGTGGATGGTCGATATGATATTTCATGAGCGAATGACCAGTCCCTGCTGCACAGGTTGGCATGTAGTTTGTTTCTACAGATTCACACAGGTCTTGATAATAGGTAAATGATACCTCTTTTTGATGTGCGTATATACGAGGAAGATAAAAATAACAACTTGTTTTGTATGGCGTTTTGGTATTTATGCAGTAAGTGGGTGCGGTAGTTGAGAGGTCTGTGGTTAGAGTAGTACTTGTTGTGTCATGCATACCAGTTTCTTCTAAGTCAAATACATGCATCCAGACACCATCAAAACAGTTTCTACGGCCTACTATTGGGAGTAGGTCACAATATGACAATGATGCGGGTGTATTAAGTTTGGTGGCAATCATCAGTCCATGGCCAATACCGTGGTAACATGAACCATCACCTATAGGACAGATGACGGGGAGTTGCTCAATAATATCTTTTTCTTGGAGTAAACCGAAGCGACTTTCAATGATGCCATGTATATATCCACCACCACAGATACCATCTTGATATGACATGGCTTTTGAAAATCCAAATGTTTCAAATGCTTCGTGCCCCATTTTGTGAGCAATGCCGTGGCATGTGTTATGTGCTATAGGAGTGGCTGCCAGTATTTCTCGATATCGATGAAATGCTGCAGGAGGGTCGTGGCGGACGAGTTCGATGAGCTCGTCTTGATATGATGAGTATTGTTTGGATGTGGCTATATCATACTGGTAACTGATAAATCCTCTGTGTTCATATATAAACGGTATTACTAGGCTTCCAATAGCAAGTATCCCAAGAGATGTACTGACGTAGTATAATATGTGCTTTTGTTTTTTTGAAAGTACCATAACGCATGTCTGAAGTTGATGTTGCTTTTTTATGTGAGTATAGCATTGCTTGTGCCTCTTAGCAATTTTTTTGAACCTTGACAATAGCTCTGTAAGGTTATAGTATAGATATATTCGTCAAAGAACCAGCCCAGCTTGCCCGGAGTACAGCCGAAAGACTAGTCTCAAGAATAGTATGGTACCACTCTTGGAGATCTGACAATGTATCAAAAGTATAATCTCGGGTGGAACCGCCGAAAGGCCCCGATGCGGTATCAACAGTGTTGTTGGTGTTGTGTCGGGGTTTTTTTATTTACTAGTTCATAGCCAGTAGTTCGAAGCCAATAGGAATTATATATTTAGTTTTAATCTCAATCTCAATCTTAATCTTTTTATATATGTCAGAACAGAATCTCGAACATCTCCGCCACACTGCAGCCCACCTTCTCGCTGCGTCAGTGTTGGAATTATATCCAAACGTCAAACTAACTCTCGGTCCTGCGATTGAAGATGGGTTTTATTATGATATGGATTTTGGTGACGTGAAACTCTCTGAAGAGGAATTACCAAAGATTGAAAAGAAGATGGAAGAACTTGTTAAGCATTGGAGTGAATTTACACATCGTGAAGTGTCTGTCGATGAGGCACGGCAGATCTTTGTGGGCAATGAATACAAGCTCGAATTGATTGATGGAATTGTTGAACGTGGAGAAGCGATTACACTGTATACGTGTGGTAATTTCACAGATCTCTGTCGTGGTGGGCACTGCGAGGAGCCAAAGAAAGAATTGCGCAATTTCAAATTACTCAGTGTTGCTGGTGCGTACTGGCGTGGGAGTGAGGAGAATGCGATGTTGACTCGTGTCTATGGTACGGCATTTCCTACCAAAGAAGAGTTAACTCACTACATTTGGCAACAGGAGGAGGCAAAAAAACGTGATCACAAAAAACTAGGTCGTGAGCTAGGTCTATTTACGCTCTCACCGTTGATTGGGTCTGGTTTGCCATTGATGCAACCAAGAGGAATGATTGTTCGTAAGGTGATTGAGGATTATTTGTGGGAATTGCACAAAGAGAAGGGGTATGACCGTGTCTGGACCCCGCATATCGCCAAAGAAGATCTCTATGTGACCTCAGGACATGCTGTCAAGTTTGGTGATGAGCTCTTTCGTGTGCAGGGCAAGGAAGAAAAGTTTTTTCTCAAACCAATGAATTGTCCACATCACATGCAGATTTTTGCAGATAATCAATTCTCGTATCGTGATTTGCCGGTGCGCTACTTTGAACCAGCGACGGTGTATCGTGATGAAAAGAGTGGGCAGCTCGGTGGTCTGACTCGTGTGCGCAGTATTACACAGGATGATGGGCATCTCTTTTGTCGTGTGTCTCAGATTGGAGATGAGGTTGCGACCATTGTCTCAGTGATCAAGCAGTTTTATACGACGATGGGACTGATGAGGGACTACTGGGTGCGTCTCTCTGTGCGTGGGGAGGATAGGACGCAATATCTGGGGTCAGACGAGGTATGGGAAAAAGCAGAGGGGGCGCTGGAGAATGCAGCCAAAAGTATGGAACTCAACTATCGTCGTGTAGAGGGTGAAGCAGCGTTCTATGGTCCAAAACTCGACTTTATGTTCAAGGATGCGATTGGTCGTGAGTGGCAGCTGGCAACAATCCAGTGTGATTTCAATCTCCCAGAACGATTTGATCTCTCGTATGTCAACGAATCTGGTGAACGTGAGCGTCCAGTGGTTATCCATCGTGCGATCTCTGGTTCACTCGAGCGATTTATGGGTATCATCATTGAGCATTTTGCGGGGGCGTTTCCGCTGTGGCTCGCTCCAGTACAGGTAGCAATCCTTCCAGTATCAAGTGATAATCATACTGCTGGAGCAGAGGAAATGGCGCAGAAGTTGCGTGGGTATGGTCTACGTGTGTCGGTAGATAGTGCGGATGAGTCAGTGGGTAAAAAGATTCGCAATGCTGCGAAAGCAAAGATTCCATACGTCCTCGTCGTGGGTGACAAAGAGCTAGGTGGCGAAGACTTAATGGTGCGTGTGCGAGGGCAAGAAGAACAAGTGAGTATGAGTATGGATGTATTTGTCAGTCGATTACAACAAGAAATTTCATCTCGATCATTATAAAAATATCATACATAAAAAACCTCCGAAGTAGAGATCGGAGGTTTTATTTTTGATTTTATTATTCTCCACGAAGCATGGTTTCAAATGCTCTATTTATGCGTATCCAATCAATCAGTGTTGGTGAGTTGGCACGTAATCGATAGCGGAGATCACGAATGGTTTGCGGCGGAAGATTTTGTATACCATTTGGATATTGCTGTGCAATTTTTTCTAGTGTGAGGCCAAGTCTTGAGTTGAGATAGTCAATTGATGGTCCGTTGTATTGGTACGGTGTTTGTTCACTGCGTGGTTGTTCTGCTTGGGTTGTTGGTGCGACTTGGTTTGGCTGAGGTGGGTTTTCTGGAGTAATTTCTTCCAAATCACTGTCATCGAGTTCTATGATATCATCATCGGATTCAGGAGTGGGTATGTTTGTTGGCGCTATTTCTGGTGGACGTGGTACAGGTACTAGTGCTACGTGTGTTCGCTCAAGCGGAGCACGTACTGCATAGCGGCTGAGATTTGGGGCCGGTATTTCTATAGGGATACGACGAGGAGGAGTTTCATTGAGTGTGCTGAGGTCGCCAACTATTTGTGCTTTGTTTGCGATACGTTCAGCTGTCATTCTTCCACGTTCTCCTGCAATGACACGTGCGACACGGTCTGTGTTTTGTTGATCACCGCCGCGTTCTTCGATGTGTCTGAGTGCTCGTTGGACTTCAGGTGAGTCTACTCCTGTGGCTTCGGTGGAATGTTGTCTGTTGATGCGGGTTGGTGGTACATCTTCATGTTCGTGTTGTTGTGGTTCATCTCGAAAATCTCCTACCTCTTCGTCAGTAGACACCATTTCATTTTGTGGTGCTGTAGCTGTTGTTGTCTCGGCTATAAATCCTTCATCATCTGCAAAGTTCATCTCTGGTGCGAGCCTATTTGCATCAGGTGTATCCACTGTTTGGGCTATTTGTGCTGGACTTTCTGGTTCAGATTGTTCACTTCTTTTCTCTTTGCCTCCAAAAATACCAAACATTGCCGTGCCAGCGAGTGCAACTCCAGCAGCCCATTTACCAACATGTTTCCATAGAGGCTGTTTAACGGGTGCATTCGTAGGAATGATTTGGATTGCCTGACTTTCTCTGGTTGGCGGTTGTTGTGGTGTCGGTATATTTGACAACTTCTTTTGAAGTTGCTGAGCTTGTGTTTTTGGTACTATAGGAGCAACTGATGGTATCTCAATTCTTGTGACGTGGACAGTGATATTGTCTCCTTTGCCACTACTTTCCCGTGTGATCTTTGTACCATTTTTGGTTTTCATTTCATAGGAAACTCCTCTAGTAAGATTGTTTCGGTGATACGCGAGATGGAGTATCTCTTCTTGGAGTTGTGCTGGGTTATGGCTGTACTGTGCGACAAGGTCAGATAGTTCTGTTTCGCTTATCACATCACCTACACCGTCACTAAAAAGTATAGCGACATCCCCAAAAGTACTTGGAACTTCGTGTGTATCTAGTTTAGTGACATTTTTGTCTGTTATTTGTTTAAAATGTGCCTCTCCTACATCACCTAAGGATGATCCGAGTGTATTGAGTACAGTGCTTTGTTCTTTGCTAGGCCGTAATAATGAGAGTTCTGTATCTCCGTTTGTGTGGGCAGCAGCTAAATTTTGCATCTCTGTGGCTGCCTTTAATGTGCCGTCTTGGGAAAATAAGAGTGCGCGAGTATCTCCCGCACCTACCATTTCAATCATTCTTGTTTTCTTGTCAATTCGGATGGCTGCACCGCATGCGTATCCCCGTTTGTTTGGATCTGTTTCGTCTTTCCATGCATCATGACTGAGAATTTCACCAGAAACGGCGTTTACTATATCTGTCAATGATGTGTGGGTACCATTATTTGTCTGTTGCACAAAGGAACCGATACCAACTTCAGCAGCGACATATCCAGGGTGTGTTACGCCAGACTTACTACCAGAGTCACTGGACCCATCAATAAGAAAAGCAGAGTAGTTACCCTCTGGGTCAACGAGTGTAACGTATGCATCTTCGTTGCGTTTATTTGGTAATTTATTTGCTGGGCCACCAGCGGTAGTTTCTCCTACATAGGAAACAAAACCGGGGATTTCTCCTGTAGTTCTTCGTGCACCTCTATTGGCTTCTGTTTCAGCTGTGTTTAGTGGCCAGAGTACAATGCTATAGTCGTATGGGTTTCGTATAGGCTCTGTTTCTGTGAGGGGTGGGGGCGTTTCACTGCCCTGTGTCGGTTGGTTTGTATCATTCTGTAGTTCTGCAAGTAAACGAGCAACATCATCTGATGGTTTTGCTATTTCTCTCTCTTCTGCGACAAGTGTTTTGCCTACATGCACTCCGTCTCCTGTTGTTTTTGCTGATTTCCTTGCAATGTTATCTCTTATGTCTTGTAGTATTTTTATTTTTCTTTTTATTTCTTCTGTGCTATCACTTCTTGGTCTAACTGTTGAGAGGGGCTGGGTACTTTTTGTTGTAGAGGAGGGTGGTGTAGTTTGTTCTTCTGTGGAGGCAGCTGGTTCGTCTGGGCCTACGTTAATGGTTGGCAGGCCGTGAGGAGTGGTGCGTTGACGTGGTGGTGTGGTTGTAGGTTTTGTTGGGACAACTTTAGAGCTATCTCGTATTTGTCTTGGTAGTTGTGCAGTAACTGGTTCAAAATCGGTCGCATCCACGTCTTCTACTACAATAGGAAGATCAGGTTCGTCGTCATCTTTATCAGTATCATCTGTAACTGAAATAATTTCAAAATCACCCGGTTCCAATTCAGTAACTTCAGGTTCAATCGGTATTGCTGCACGTAGTTTTGCATCACGCTGATCACGCAATGCTTTTGCTTCAGCTTCTATGCGTGCCCTTCTTTGTTCTGGTGAATGTGTTTCTGATGCCATAAATATATGGAAAAAAAGATAGAGATAGTATACTAAAAAACAGGCACGTATACAATAAAATACGGTTGTTGTCAATATATACGCCGTTGTATCTATTGCTGCTTTTTCGTATACTATGGTCGTATGATTCAAAATGTACCAAAATTGATTGTCCTGTGTGGTCCGACTGGGAGTGGAAAAACTGATCTTTCTCTTCGTTTGGCGAAACGATTTGGTGGTGCTATTGTTTCTGCTGATTCACGACAGCTCTACAAAGAGATGACGATAGGGACGGCCAAGCCTATCGGGAGGTGGCAGTGGCGAGGATTTCGTCGTGTGTACATAGTGGAAGGAATCGAGCATTACAATCTTGATTGGTTGAGTCCAAAAAAGGTGTTTAGTGCTGCTGAGTTCAAGATGCGAGCACGCAAGTGGATCGGCCGTGTTTTGAAACAGAAACAAGTACCGTTTGTGGTCGGCGGAACTGGATTATATATTGATGCGTTGGTAGATAATTTGTCTTTCCCAAAAGTGGTAGCGAATCAGAAATTACGAGATGAGTTTTCTCAGAAATCTTTGGAAGAGCTTTTGACTCAATTGAATGAAGTTGACCCAGAAGCCGGAGCAATGATTGATCGAAACAATCCTCGTCGTGTGATTCGTGCGCTTGAAGTGTCATTACTTTCTGGTACACCATTTTCTGCTCAGCGAATAAAAGGGGAAAAACTGTATGACGTGCTGTACTTAGGCGTTTCTGTGCCAAAAGAAGAGTTAGATCGTCGGTTAGATAGACGGATTGATATGATGATGGAGGGTTGCTTGGTAGAGGAGGTCAGAAAATTGGCGAAAAAATATCCGTTCAGTTTGCCAAGTATGAGTGGGATTGGATATAGAGAGTTTGAGGGGTTTGTAAAGGGAGAGGAAACATTGGAACAAGCGATCGTAAAACTCAAAACCGATACACGGCAGTATGCCAAGAGACAGATGACATGGTTCAAACGACGAAATGATATTGTGTGGTGTAAGGTGTATGAGGAGATGGAGGAGCGTGTCGCGGAGTTTTTGAAAAGGTGATAGAATATGATAAAAGGACACAAATTAAAAATCTCAAGGATACAAACAAATAATACGTTAGGTTGTGTTGTATCTTGTATCTTTTTCTTTTGAATTTTTCACTCGTATGTCTCCAATCTCCTCTATTTTTTCTCGCGGTAACTTGAGTCGACCTGTTAGTAGTATTGGCAATATTTCTGGTACCAATAAAGCAGTGTCTTCAGCGCTGGGTGCTACGACTGCCAAGGCCTCTAGCTCTGTGTTTCATGAAGCATATTCTGCACAGCGTGGTTCTACCTCTATCTTTCATCCTGCTGGGTATGGACAATCAGGGACAACATCTATCACACATATTCAAAATGGTGATGTGGCAGCACAGACAAGTGATGATGCGATGCGTGATCAAATTCGTGACGATGCACGATATCGCTATGCGAGAAAAATGATTCGCCAACGTCAAGAGCAAGAGGGTTCATATGAGGGAAGTGTATTGGGTCGATTTGGAACGGGTCGTGCTGCTGGGACAGCAAAAAAGTTTAAGAAAGGTCTCTTTAGTATGGTAAAGTCGATGCCGGGTAAATACAAAAATCTCAGTGCTGCAGATCAAAAATATTTTCGAGATTTGGTACGTCGGTATGCCAAAAGTTTGCCAACTGGATCTGGGTTTGATCTTCGTATGCGCAACAAGATGAAACGTGAAATATACAAAGATACTCAATCCTATAAAGTAAATAAGGTAGATAGAAAGGGATTTGAAGATTTGATTGATCAGCTTCCACGATAAGGTGAGAGGGTGCAGCATTTGGCTGCGCCACCTGATTTGATATATTCAGCCATCTCGACAAAGAACGGTGTGTATCCGTTTTTTTGTAATTGTGTTGCGGTTTTTGGATTATGTGATGGGAGAATGATATGTTTTTGTATAGCGATTGCATTGCATGCAAACCGGTGCGCTTCTTCTTCTGACACCTCGATGAGCGTGCCGCCAAGTGCTTTGATATCATCAAAACTTTTTTTGGAAAATGCACCTGGATATATGAGGGCAGTGCTGTCATCAAGGGGGCAAAAACAGGTGTCGAGGTGGTAAAAGTGTGGATCAACAAGTTCTACTGGAAGTGTTGAAATCGGTTGCGTCTTTTCTATCCAATTGTATGTATTTTTTGTGCCACGAAATCCGGTACCGCCGATGAGGTGATTGCGAAAAAAAAGAGCGTCGCCCGCTCCTTCAAAATAATGTTTCTCTGGTGGTTGGATGACTGTATATCCTTCTTTTCCAAACAATTCTTGCCAGACTGATTCTTCTCTTTGGCGTTCTTTAAAACGAAAACGTGAGAGAATGAATGTGTCGTTGATGATGAGTCCTGCATTGGCAATAAAAACACTGTCAGGATAGAGATTTCCTGCAATTGGTTTGACGTCCGTGCCAGCTTGGATAAGTGTATCACAGAGTATCTGCCATTGTTGTATAGCAACAGCTGTATCGATTTGGTTCGTGGTGTCCATCCATGTATTGATTTCGTATGCGAGTGTAAATGAGGTGGGTGGACAGACGTAGATTGTGGGTTTTGTATGCATATATCTATAAAAAAACATCCCGCATGTCGGGATGTTATCTCAAAAATAAAGTGTTGAAGTTGTGGAGTTGTTTGAGCATATTAGAAAGTATAGTACACCGATTTAAAATGGTTGTAAAGGGTATGTAATTTCGTCCTATATTGCATGCTGTTCTGTGTATATTGTATATTGTATCTATATCTGTGTAATCAATGTTTTTATGTCAGGTCATAGCAAATGGCACAATATTGCCGCTCGAAAAGGAAAACAAGATAAGCTGCGTTCTAATATATTTACCAAACTGTGTAAGGCGGTGACGGTAGCAGCACGTGAAGGTGGGGGAGATCCTGATACCAACGTGAGTCTGCGTGTCGCAATCGAAAAAGCTAAAGAGGCGAGTGTCCCAAAGGATAATATTGAACGTGCAGTCAAGCGTGGGACGGGGGATATCAAAGATGGGGCTGACATCGTCGAGCTCCTCTATGAAGGATATGCACCAGGTGGTGTGGCAGTATTGGTAGAGGCAATGACGGATAATGTGACACGTACTGCGGGGGATATGAAACATCTCTTTAATAAATATGGTGGGTCTTTGGGTGCTCCCGGAGCGGTTCAGTGGCAGTTTCAACGTCTCGGCGTGATTCGCCTCGACAGAGAGCAAGGATCAGTGATCAGGGATCAGGAAAAAGAATTGCTATTGATGGATGCTGGGATGGGTGATCTCATTGAGAGTGAATATGGTGTAGAAATTCGTTGTTCAATTCCTGCATTTCAAAAAGTGATGGAGGTGGTACAATCATTTGGTGTGACGACAGAAAGTGCTGGATTTGAGTGGATTGCCAAAGATACTGTGCCTGTGTCAGCAGAAGTATCTGAGCAGGTAGCGACGTTTGTCGAAGCACTTGATGAGCTCGATGATGTGAAAGAAGTGTTTACTAATGAAAATTAAAAGATACAAGAAACAAGATACAAATTATCTTGGTGTTTGTCCGTCGCGAGACTGGATAATGCTGTGGCAAAATATCTTAGTGTTTTGAAGTTTTATGAGAATACTCGGTATCGATCCCGGCTATGGCCGCATGGGTTGGGGAGTGATAGAGGGAAACAAAAACGGGTGGAAACTCGTCTCTTCAGGGTGTCTGGAAACCAAGGCGTCAACGCCGTTTCTTAAACGTTTGCAGGAGTTGCGTAATTGTTTGCAGCATGTAATAAAAACATACAAACCAGATCGTGCAGGTGTCGAGCAATTATTTTTTGCCAAAAATGCCAAGACGGCGATGGATGTGGGGCAGGCACGTGGCGTGATTCTTGTTACACTTTTTGATGCAGGACTGCCGATTACTGAAGCGACACCGATGCAGGTGAAACAGTCAGTGGTAGGGTATGGTAAGGCGGATAAATTACAGATACAACACATGGTCGCATTGCAGTTGGGTTTGAAAAATAAAAAAATGCAGGATGATATGGCGGATGCATTGGCGATTGCGTTGACGGTGGGATTTATTTCACGGTAGTTATCGGTTTGCATATATGATACTCGATCCACTATAGTAACTGACATATGGAACGAAATTCACAATATCTTGTTGAAAAATACCCCGACCTTGCTGGTTCAAAACCAGTAGAGGCGGCAGTTACAAAAAGTATTGCTAGTGGTGAAAAAGGACCAAATACCAGAGTAGACCGAGTCGAGCGATACCTCGCTCGTCTGGAGGCAATCACCAAAAAGAAAGACGGACAAACACCAGCCGAACGCGGTGCCTTGTTTGCGTACGATCGAACTGAAGAAGTAGACGAAACGCCCGATCATACGGCCCAGCAACATGCACAGCATCCAGAACGTACTGCAGAATACCTCAAAGACCGTATCCTCAAAGAATACTGTCTCGACACGACAGACAAAGTCACAGTAGAAGCAGTTATTCGTAGTTTGTATGAATCCGAAAAACAGACTGCCAGAGACAATGGTCATGGTGCACAAGTGCGACAGTTGGAAACACTGCGTCCACAGGATATATACACCAAATATCATGATTTGGTATTGAAAAAAGCCAAAAAACAACAAGAATCACTTAGTGATTGGTTGGATTACCTCAATCAAAATCAGGCGTTTTACCCCATGTGGTTCCAATACTTCGTCGTCCGTGAGCTCAAAAAAATGGGTAATATTGACACCGATCATTTCACATACACACGTCGGAGTAAAAATACCGCTGTACCATTTCCAGATCTTGATCCTGAGGCACTTGCTTGGGTGTTTAAACGTATCACAAACAAAGATGGCGAAAGTATACCATCAGATTGGTATGTCCCACGCGATGAGACAGTTGCTACTCATCGAGATGTCCTTGTACGAGCACTCGATAAAAAAGACTTCGCCTCTCTCTACGCTATAGCTACTCTTGAAACCGCAGGTGAAGCCAACAAAGAAACCATTGACGGTGAGTGGCGAACCTACAAACAAGGCAGCGATCCTAGTATTCTCGAAGCAGATTTACGAAACAAAAAAACCAGCTGGTGCACTGCCGAAGGATCAGCACCAGGCTATCTCCAAAGAGGGGATGCGTATGTATACTACACTAAAACAGAATCAGGATATACTCAACCACGCTTGGCAATTCATATGAGTAATGGCGAAGTGTCTGATGTACAAGGAATACAAGGTGGAAAGAAGCAAGAAATAGAACCTGTACTTTTGGATATTGCCAAAGCTAAATATGAATCCCTACCAGGCGGCGACAAGTTTGCTAAAAAAGGCAGAGACATGAAACAGATGACCTCCATCTACAGCCAATATGACCCAGAAACTAAACAGTGGAAACGTCCGCTCACTAAAGATGAACTGGTATTTCTCTATGAAATAGAAGATAAGATTGTTGGTTTTGATCAGTTTGGCGGTAAAGATGAACGAGTGGATGAACTCCGAGCTGCTCGCAAAGACGCCAGCCTGCTTGAAGCAGATATGCTTACTATCTTTGACTGCGAACCAAATCAAATAGCATTTTCCAAAGAACAGATAATAAAGAACAAAGAGCAAAACATTGAAACCAAGGCATACGTCGGATCACTTTACCCCAACATCTTCATCGATCTAGAAGACGTCGAACACATCTACATCAGTTTTCCCGAACGCAGAGTACGAAAAGAACAAATTACGCACGGTAACAAAACAGCAGGTCAGCTTGTAGTTGATATGGCACAGCTCGGATTTAGGTTTTGTGGACTTGCCAAAAAGATGATGTATCACAAAGACTTCACTATACCCAAACAAGAAATAAAAACTGAATTTGTCCGCCTTACTGTCCGCGATCTCTTTGGTGATGCCAATACCCACACCACCGAACAAATATGGAACAAAGCCAAAGAACTTGGTCTTGGTCTGTGTCCGTTAGATTTCGGCCCCCATTATCGCCTGCGATATGTCGATCAGCCAATGGATGAACGGCTGGTGATTGCTATGGATCCAGTCATAGTGGAACATGTTCCGTTCATTTTTGGTCTCCATTGCAATGCCAATAATTTGGATCTCATCAGCTTCGTGGGCGCGCCGCAATTCAATTGGGATTCTGACAGAGAGTTCGTCTTCACTATTCGTTCGTCTTTCAGTAAGTAGTATTTTGTTTTGTTCTTTTGATGTCGTTATAGTTTGATACTTTGACTTTTTTATACTTTAGATTGTTGCTGGTCATTATCAATATATAATTTAATCTACACAAAACACAAAAAAAAGAGTATACTAGAGTGGTAATTCCACTCTTTATGTTTTTTTCTATGGGCACTACTCGTATTGCAATCAACGGCTTTGGTCGTATTGGTCGTCATGCGTTCAAAATTATCGCAGCGACCAAAGGAATGGAAGTAGTTGCGATCAATGATCTTACTGATAGTCGAACACTTTCACACCTTTTGAAATACGACACTGCCTATCCTGATTTCGCATCTGCTGTGTCGTATGATGAAAAAAATATCATCGTTGCAAAGAAAAAAATTCCTGTGTACGCAGAAAAAGAACCACAGCTGTTGCCATGGAAAAAATTGAAAGTGGATGTGGTGCTCGAATGTACCGGAAGATTTACGAGTAAAGAAGGTGCTGAGCTTCATCTCAAAGCTGGTGCGAAAAAAGTAGTGATTTCTGCTCCAACTAAAAGTGCTGATGTACCAACCTTTGTGATCGGAGTCAATGAGAAACAATACAAAGGCGAAAGTATCGTCAGTAATGCATCGTGTACGACTAACTGTGCATCACCAGTGATGAAAGTACTCGAAGATACATTTGGAATTGAGAAAGCAATGCTCACTACTGTGCATAGTTACACCGCCACACAACCACTCCAAGATGGTCCAAGCAAAGATCTGCGTGAAGCACGTGCAGCGGCACAAAATATGGTACCGACGACTACTGGTGCGGCGATTGCAACCACGCTGACGATCCCGCAGCTTGCAGGAAAATTTGATGGTCTCTCTGTGCGTGTGCCAACGATTACAGTATCTATGGTAGATATCACTGCGGTGCTCAAAAAAGAGGTGACCAAAGAGCAGCTCAATAGTGCATTTATAAAAGCAACAAAAGGTCCAATGAAGTCAGTACTGGCAGTCTCAGAAGCGCCGCTCGTCTCATCTGATTTTATTGGTGACGAGCATTCTGCGACGGTTGATCTACCGCTGACCTATGTGGTTGGTGGAAATCTGGTCAAAGTAATTGCGTGGTATGACAACGAGTGGGGATATGCAAATCGTCTTGTGGAGATGGCAAAATTAGTGGCAAAAAGATAATATATGGCGATTCGCTCTTTGTCTTCACTTCATATATCACCAGGTGACGTGGTGCTGGTTCGGGTTGATTATAATGTGGCGATAAAAAACAAAAAAGTAGTAGAGGATGAAAAAATTCGAGCTTCAATCCCAACCATTCATGCATTACAACAAAAGGGAGCAAAAGTATTGCTTGTGTCACATTTGGGCAGACCAGAGAGCAAGATCGATGTACAGTATTCTCTTGAACCAGTTCGAAAAGTACTTGAAAAAATATTGAGTTATAAAGTTATAAAGGTAGAAAGCTATAAAGTTGTATCTTCGAGTAAAGAAGTTATTTTTGATATTCCCTCTATTCGTGTACAGATAGAAAAGATGAACGCGGGCGATGTAGCTTTGTTTGAAAATATTCGGTTTGCCAAAGGGGAGGAGAGAAATGATCGTGCGTTTGCAAAAACACTTGCATCGTTTGCTAATGCGTTTGTACTCGATGGGTTTGCAGTGTCGCACCGTGATAGTGCGTCAGTGTCTGGTGTGGCGCAGTATCTACCAGCGTATGCTGGGGTGTTGCTGGAGCGTGAGGTCAAAAGTCTTGGACAAGTTATGGAAAAACCCAAAAAACCATTTTGCTTGGTACTCGGTGGTGTCAAAATGGAAACCAAGATTCCAGTACTAAAAAAACTGTTACCAAAAACACAGTCAGTGTTGCTCGGTGGAGGTGTCGCCAATACGTACTTTGCTGCACGAGGATATGGAGTAGGAAAATCAGTGATTGATAGTGCATATACAAAGGAGATTGTGCGATATGCAAAACAAAAGAAAGTGGTTTTGCCAGTTGATGTGGTGGTGGGCACGCCTGACGGGAAACAATACCGCGTGGTGTCAATTGAAAAAAAGCCGCATCAGATCTGCAAACGAGGGGAGATGATTTTGGATCTCGGACCTGTAACACTTTTGCACTATGCTACGTATATACAGGCAGCAAAGACGATTGTATGGAATGGCGGTATGGGGTATATGGAGGTCAAACCGTATGATGTGGGCACACTCACTGTCGCACGACTCGTCGCAGGGCGATCACGTGGTCAGGCATATGGTGTAGTAGGTGGTGGTGAGACGATTACCGCTCTTAGTCAGACCAAGATGTCACAGTATGTCGACGTTGTTTCTACTGGCGGAGGTGCAATGCTTGAATTTTTGTCAGGGAAACAACTGCCTGGTGTAAAAGTGGTGACAAAAAAATGGTATCATCGATAAAAATATGGTATACTTCCAATGAAATAAAATTATACAAAAATTAAGCATAAATTATTTTTAGATATTTGTTTCATTTTTGTATAATTTCTGTTTCGCCTATCTTTATATTTTTCTATTCATTTTTTATTTTTGTTTTGTCTTATGGCAACCAATACGCAGCAACCACAACCATTTTTTGGTGAGTTCGGCCGTAAATTTATGGCCACATTAGTGAGTATTTTGTTGGTGTATGTTATCGTACTCGTCGGTACCATGATCCGCAATAACATGCAAAAGTATAATACGATCGGTCAGGTAGACAGTATGCCTACTACTATTACCGTAGTTGGTGAAGGCAAGGTAACAGTCAAACCAGATGTTGGTACTATCAACCTCGGTTTTTATACACAGGCTGATGATCTCAAAGCAGGTATTGCAAAAAATAATGAGATTATCAATAAGATGGTATCAGGTCTCAAGGCACTGGGTGTCGCAGAGGGTGATATCAAAACAGGTGGTCCTCAGACCAATCCACGTATGACATGGAATCCAGATGGAAGTAGTACACAAAATGGATATGATATCAATCAAAATGTGACAGTAAAGGTACGTGATTTAACAAAATCACAAGACATTATCGGACTCGCTGGTGAGTCAGGGGCAAACACTGTCTCTCCACTTACCTTTGATGTAGACGAACCAAAAAATTATGAAGCACAGGCTCGACAAGAAGCAATCAATGAAGCATATGAAAAAGCACGTGTGCTGACACAACAGCTCGGTATTTCAATTGTTCGTATGTCAAGTTACTATGAGACTAATAATGGTGGGTATCCAATGTATGATTATGGATATAACGCTGGGATGCCAATGGCAAAAACAATGGAGTCCACTGTAGAGCCAGGCAGTCAAGATGTAAACGTAGTAGTAAATATTGCTTTCGAAGTTCGCTAAGTGTAGTTTCTAAAAAACAGTCCTGCTACAATAGGGCTGTTTTTTTTCTTAGGCGTGTTGTACACTATAGGGGTATGGATAGTTGGTGCATATTTCAACTGTCCAACTTACCAACTTATTAACTGATTGTATGAATACAACAATAAAGCAAGTGCACGCCCTAGAAATCCTCGACTCCCGCGGCAATCCAACAGTTCGTGCCTATGTCACCCTCGTAGATGGTTCTATCGGCGTGGCTTCTGTCCCAAGCGGGGCAAGTACGGGCACACATGAAGCGTGTGAACTTCGTGATGGGGGCAAACGGTATGGTGGTAAGGGTGTACGAAAAGCAGTAGACCATGTCAACGGTCCGATTGCCAAAGCATTGCGCGGGCTCGACGCGACGCAGCAGCGGTTTATCGATGGTGTGATGGTCAATCTGGATGGGACAAAAAACAAAAAGAAACTTGGTGCAAATGCGATACTTTCTGTGTCGCTCGCAGTTGCTCGTGCGGCTGCAATGAGTAAAAAGAAACCACTGTATAGTTATCTACGCACCGCGTTTCGCATCAAAGAAAAAGGATATTCATTTCCACTCTTTGGGATGAATATTATCAATGGCGGTAGGCATGCGGATAACGGATTGACAGTGCAGGAGTTTATGATTGTACCACTGATGAAGACTGTCTCTGAGCGTGTGCGTGTCGGCGCAGAGGTGTTTCATACACTTGGTGCGTTGCTGAGTAAAAAAGGATTTCATATTGGTGTAGGAGATGAAGGTGGATATGCACCAGAACTTTCCAATAATGAGCAGGCAATTTTATATATTATTCAGGCAATCAAACTCGCAGGGTATATTCCTGGAAAACAGGTTGGGATTGCACTGGACGTTGCGGCATCAGAGTTTTATCTCAAGGGACAATATTTTTTTGCAAATAAAAAAGACGGGATGACATCAGATGCACTTTCAACTGAGTTGCAACGGTTGATAAAAACATATCCATTTGTTTCTATTGAGGATCCATTTGCAGAGGATGATTGGAGTGCGTGGACACAGTTTACCAAGATATTGGGTAAAAAAATGCCAATTGTCGGAGATGATTTGTTTGTCACAAATGTTGAACGTTTGCAAATGGGAATTGAGAAAAAAGCAGGGAATACGATTTTGATCAAAGTCAATCAAATTGGTTCGCTGACAGAAACAATGGATACCATTGCACTTGCACGAAAACATGGGTACAAGATCTTTATGTCGCATCGCTCTGGTGAGACGGGGGATACCTTTATTTCTGACCTCGCTGTGGCTGTGAATGCTGAATATATGAAGACTGGTTCGCTCTCTCGTAGTGAGCGGATTGAGAAGTATAATCGGATGTTAGAGATTGAAGAGGAAATGTAATAAGTGACGAAGAAAAGAAGTTGTGAAGAAACGAAAAGAAAACAAAAAAGAGAGTAACGTTACTCTCTTTTTTGTTCCATGTATGGTATACTATATCTATATTATGAACACAAAAAAGAGTCAGAAGCCTACTCGCCTTACTCAAAAGAAAAAGGTGAGTAAAATGAAAGAAAGACGTGTCAAAAAAACACCTGTTGTTTTGGTTATTTTGGATGGATTCGGTTTGGCAAATGAAAAAAACAAAGGCAACGCAATTACCAAAAAAACAGCTCCAAATATCTTTGCCTACATGCACCACTATCCGACGACAACGTTGACGGCGCATGGTGAAGCGGTGGGGTTGTTCAAGGATCAAGAGGGAAATTCGGAGGCGGGACATTTTAATATTGGTGCGGGACGGGTGGTTGAACAGGATTTGGTGCGAATTTCACGTGCGATTAGTGATGGGACTTTTTTCAAAAATACTGCATTTGAACAGGCGGTGTATCATGTGCAAAAATATAAAAGCGCTGTACATGTAATGGGACTTTTGACAGATAATCAAAGTGCACACGCACGACCAGAACATTTGTATGCAACGCTTGAATATCTGCGTAAAAAGAAAATTAAAAAAGTGTATCTTCATCTGTTTACCGATGGACGTGATGCGCCACCGCATGCTGCGGTGATGTTCCTCAAGGAGCTTCGTTTGAGATTGTTACCACATGAACGTATTGCCTCTATCTCCGGCCGTTTTTATGCGATGGATCGAGGTAAAAATTGGGACCGTACCGAAAAAACATATGCAGCGTTGGTGCATCCTGTTGGTACGACACGTATTGCTCGTAGTGCTGAGGAAGCTATTATGCATGCGTATAATAATGGAGAGAGTGATGAATATATTCTCCCTACTGCAATTGTTACAGATGATGGTCCGGTTGGGACGATTGAGAGCAATGATGTAGTATTCTTTTTCAATGCGCGCAGTGACCGAGCGAGACAGCTCACCAAAGCGTTTGTACAAAAAGAGTTTGTTAAACTTAACCCAGGTGCTTTTGTTCGTCGTGACGCACCAAAAAACATTCGCTTTGTGGCGATGACTGATTTTGGTCCAGATCTTGATCATGTACTTAGTGCGTTTCCGAGTCCAGACGTCTCTATGTGTCTGGCCAAGGCGATTGGAATGGAGAGAAAACAACTGTATATTTCTGAGACAGAGAAGTACGCTCATGTTACCTATTTTCTCAATGGTGGATATCCAGATCCAATTGATGGGGAGAAACGAGAACTTATTCAGTCTACGAGTCATGTGTCTTATGTAGAACGCCCACAGATGGAGATCAAAAAAGTAATTGATACAATTATTCATCATATTGAACGAGGGAGATTTGATTTTATTTGTGTCAATTTACCAAATGCTGATATGGTGGGACATACGGGCGATTTTGCAGCAGCCAAGCAGGCAGTCAAGATATTGGACAAAGAATTAGGAAGATTGGTAGACTGCTTGCGTCAACATCATGGATTGTGTATAGTCACAGCAGACCATGGGAATGCTGAGGAGATGATTGATCTTAAAACTGGACTTCCATTCACTGAGCATACGACTAATCCTGTACCGTTTATCCTTGTTTCGAACAGACTTTATGGGAAAAAACTACATAAGGGTGGCGCGCTGTGTGATGTGGCGCCGACGGTGCTGGGATTGTTAGAAATTGAGAAACCAAAGGAGATGACTGGAAAAAGTCTTTTATGAAACCAAAACCACTTGTACTCGCCATCCTCGATGGCTGGGGCGTCGCTCCGCCTAGTGAGGGTAACGCTATCATGCATGCCAAGACTCCAGCAATGGATAGTTTTTTGCGTGAGTATCCGTGTATGACATTGTTTGCTTCAGGAGCTGAGGTTGGGTTGTCATTTGGTGAGATGGGGAATTCTGAAGTGGGGCATCTTAATATTGGTGCGGGGCGTGTCTATTATCAGACCCTTCCGCGTATTGATCATGCAATCGTCGACCGAACATTTCATACCAATAGTGCGTTTGTCCAAGCCGCTGAACATGTTAAAAAAAATAACAGTAGATTACATCTGATTGGATTGGTGAGTCATGGTAATGTTCATGCGAGTCAAGATCATTTGCATGAGCTTTTAGCATTTGCAAAACAACAAGATTTGGATGAAGTGTATATCCACGCGATTCTCGACGGACGTGACGCTTCACGTGATAGTGGGGCGACGTTTATCGAAGAACTTCAGGGGGTGATGAAGAAACATAAAGTTGGCGAAATCGCGACACTGTGTGGACGCTACTATGCGATGGATCGTGATAATCGTTGGGATCGTATTGAAAAAGCATATTTGGCAATGGCACAGGGAATTGGGCAAGCATATGCCAAAGATCCACTTGATGCGATCACTGAGTCATATAAAAATAATGTATTTGATGAAGAGTTTTTACCAACAGTGATTGGAAAAGAAGGAAAACCTACCACAGTCATTGCTGATGGAGATGCAGTTATATTTTTTAATTTTCGTCCCGATCGTGCTCGACAGTTGACCAAAGCATTTGTGTTGCCTGCATTTGAAAAATTTGAGCGACACTATATTGAAAATCTTTTTTTTGTGACGATGACAGAATATGAAAAAGAAACGCCAGTTGTTGTGGCCTATCCACCAAATGTGGTGGTCAATTCACTCGCAGAAGTGGTAAGTAAAGCTGGGCTCAAACAGTTTCATATTGCTGAGACAGAAAAATATGCACACATTACGTTCTTTTTAAATGGGACCATTGAGGATGAATTTCCCAAAGAGGATCGAGCGATTATTCCTTCTCCGCAAGTTGCTACGTATGATCAGGCACCTGCCATGTCAGCATACGAAATTACCAAAGAGGTGATTCGTGTGATTGATGGGGAGGAATACGATTGTATTTTTCTCAATTTTGCTAATCCAGATATGGTGGGGCATACAGGAAATCTTAAAGCAACGATTGAAGCGATAGAAATTGTGGATGAATGTTTGCAAAAAATTGCAGATCACACATTGGCAAAAAATGGTGTGTTGGTAGTCACTGCAGATCATGGCAACGCAGAAGAGGTGACCAATGTGCAAACAGGAGCAATGGATAAAGAACATAGTACCAATCCCGTTCCACTTATTATCATTGGCAATCAGTATCGAGGACTTGCTGGTCCAGCAGGAGATCCTCCAAATGGCGATCTCTCACTGATGCCGCCAGTAGGTATGCTCTCAGATGTGGCGCCAACTATTTTGAGATTACTTGAGATAGAGCAGCCTCCAGAGATGACAGGGAGACCATTGGTATAGACAAAAACACTCACGATACCGTGGGTGTTTTTATGGATTCATTTTTTGTTTGATACTCTCAATGAGTATTGTTTCAGATTCATTAAGTGTTTTATTGCTTAGCTTAATCTGTGCAAGTCGTTTTGTGCCAACTGGATTGAATCCTTTGAGGAGATCCAGTGCGTTATACTCTTTGCTTGTACTGAGATGTGCGGTGACAAATGTCTTATCTGCTTCACTTTGTTCGTACAGGAGTGCTACGAGTTTTGCCTCAGGAGAGTTGATAATGAGTTCATCGATGATATCGATGAGATCTTCTTTGGTTGCACCTGAGCGTGTAAAGTCTTCGCGTGTGATAGTAGTTGAGACGAGATTAATATCTTTTTCTAGTTTGAGATGTGTCAGTGCAGTACCCCAGAGTCGTAGCGCAGAGACGGTGCGTGTGCGGTAGAGGTGCTTGACGATATCATCTCGGTCTGCACCCATGCGGATGAGTTCGCTCGCGGTTGAGAGAGTGTGTGGACGTACATTTTCTGATTTGAAACTACGAGTACGGGCGATGATAGCAGTAAGTAATGCAGTAGCTACTGTTTTGTCTATATATTCTTTTCCAATTTCTTTCATGAGTGAGAAAAGAAGTTCTCCGGTCGCGGTTGCAGTGATGTCCACCAGGTTGATATGTCCGTGATGTTCATTACTACTATCGTGATCGATATTAACAACAGGTGTTTTGTGAAAGAGCTCACTGTGCGCACTGTGTACGATACCCAGCTGTGCATGATCTTGAACCCCCAGTGTAAAGACGAGATCATATTTGAAGTCTGATTCTGCAGTCTTTACTTGCTCTTGTTTCATGATGCCGTTTTTGGGTGTGATAAAGATGCGAAGTTTGTCTGAGACGAGATCATATCGGAGTTCATCCACTCCTGTCTCTGTGACGTCTAAAGTGATGATAAATGTCTTGACTTGCGTTAGCGAGGGTGCGATACGGTCACTGTGTTTGAGAAATTGATAATTACTACTGAGCACAAAATCAGGCGAGACGATATCTGCTCGTTTGCCCATGTTTGATAGATATGTAAGCAATGCCAAAGCACTCCCAATCGCGTCGCCGTGTGGAGAGCGGGGAATAGCAATCAGAATATGTGATTTGTCGCTTATCAGCTTTTTAATTTGTTCTTTTTGTTCGAGTACCATATTGTTTGGCTCACCACAGACGACAAGCGGTGTCTCTGGTGAGCCCCTCCTTCCTCCTTGGATTTGGGCTACAGTTTGCGACCACGCGCTCGTGCGAGACGTGGGTCGTAGGTAACGGGTGGACGTCGGTTTCGCCTTTGTCGGCGCCATTTCCTCAAAAAGAGATAGGCGCGAATAAAGACGAATAGAACGAACGACGTCCCCATCATCCGCGGTGCATCCGGAAACGCTCCTATGGAAAAGAGCATTCCTGTAATTACCGTGGTAGTGACGAGGGCGACGGGCGTCTCGACGGAATGGAAAATGATGATCGGATCGTCTTCTTGGGTCATCCTTCCTCATGTTTGTCGGAAAGTCGACAGCTCACTATATCCTATACGAAGTGTGCTGTCAAGGCAAAATCTGTGGGTAAATACGCTAAAAATGCTTGATTTTCGCCCTTTATTAGGGTACGATACCAGATACTATGTCTCTTATTGAATTACCAAAATCATACGAAGCCAAAGAGTACGAAGATCTCTTGTACAAAAAATGGGTAGAATCAGGGCTGTTTAACCCTGATATTTGTGTAGAAAAAGGCTACACAGAGCCAAATGCGACAGGGTATTCAATAGTATTGCCTCCACCGAATGTGACTGGAACGTTGCATATGGGTCATGCTGTTATGCTTGCCATTCAGGATGTGCTTATTCGATACCACCGCATGAAGGGAGATAGAACGCTTTGGGTGCCAGGAACTGATCATGCTGCCGTGGCGACTCAAGTCAAAGTTGAAGGAAAAATGATTAAAGAAGAGGGATATACTAATCCAAAAGAAGAGTTGGGCCGCGAAGCGTTTTTGGAACGTGTTCGTGCATTTGCACAGGATTCTCATGATACGATAGTGAACCAGGCCAAGAAGATGGGTGCGTCACTGGATTGGTCTCGTGAAGCATATACACTTGATGAAGCACGTAACCTCGCGGTGCGGACAATGTTTGCGCAGATGCATGCTGACGGTTTGATCTATCGTGGCTATCGTGTCGTCAATTGGTCTGTCAAAGGACAATCAACGTGTAGTGATGATGAGCTTGTAATGATTGAACGTCCTGCAAAACTCTATACCTTTACCTACGGACCAGAATGTCCGATTGCGATCGCAACGACTCGTCCAGAAACAAAACTCGGAGATACTGCGATTGCAGTGCATCCTGAAGGAAGGTGGAAAGAGTACATTGGACAAACATTTACGATTTCTGATTTTGGACAGTCAGGTCACACACTGACGTTGAAAGTGATTGGCGATGAAGGAGTAGAAGATGATTTTGGTACTGGTGCGCTCGGTGTGACTACGGCACACAGTCCGATTGACTTTGAAATGTATACAAAACAAAAAGCACTGGGCAATGATATCGGGTTGATTTCGGTGATTGGTGAGGATGGAAACATGACGGCTCATGCAGGCGGCGAATATGCAGGCCTCTCTGTTGGTGATGCCAAAGAAAAGATTGTCTCTTGGCTTCGTGAAAGTGGAAGATTGCAAAAGGAAGAAGATATTACTCAAAACGTCGGCACCTCTGATCGATTTTCTGATGTCGTAGAACCATTACCAAAGACACAGTGGTTTATCGATGTAAACAAAAAGATTGCTGGTAAAGGAATCTTTGCAGGACGACAGGTCTCTCTCAAAGAAATGATGCAAGAAGCCGTTCGTGGTGGGCATACCAAGATTGTTCCGGATCGTTTTGAAAAAACATATTTTCATTGGATTGATAATTTGCGTGACTGGTGTATTTCACGTCAGATTTGGTTTGGGCATCAGATTCCTGTATGGTATAAAACATTTAAAAAGCCAATTACCGTTACGGTGTGTCGACATGGGCAGTCAGAGCTGAATGTGTTGCATAAATCTGCGGGTCACATGGAGACATCTTTGACTGAAAAAGGGAGAGAAGATGCACAAAAAGCAAAAGAACTATTTGGAGATATTTCACAATATGATGCAGTATTTTGTTCTGATCTAGGTCGTGCAAAAGAAACGGCCACTATTATTTTTGGTACAGATGTTGAGATTCATTATGATGCACGTTTGCGAGAAATTAATTACGGTGACCTTAATGGTGCTGATGATCATGCTGTAGATGAGTTAAGAATGGGCACGTATCCAAACGGAGAAAGTTATCAAGATGTAAAAGCAAGAATAATACAGTTCTTTGATGATATTTCAGAAATGTATTCTGGAAAACGTATTGCTATTATTGGGCACACAGGCACTTATCAAATTATTGAGCATCTTGCGACAAATACTCCGTTGAGTATAGAGTATCTTTCAAGTCCTGCCAAACGAGAACCTCATACTTTTGTATTGAGTGATATTGCGACTGTAAGTATAAAAGATTTGGATGGGGATGGGTGGGTGCAAGATCCTGATACACTTGACACTTGGTTTAGTGCTGGTATTTGGACATTTTCTGCACTAGGCTGGCCAAACGAAACAAATGATTTCAAGACATATCACCCAACAGCAGTGCTTGAAACGGGGTATGACATTTTGTTCTTTTGGGTTGCACGCATGATTCTTATGACGACATATGCGATCGGTAATGTGCCATTTAAAGATGTGTATCTGCATGGTCTCGTTCGTGATGAACAGGGGCGAAAGATGAGTAAGACACTGGGAAATATTATCGATCCACTTCAGATGATTGAAAAATACGGTACTGATGCGACACGTCTTTCTCTGTTGATCGGTGGTAGCCCAGGAAACGATGTCAAACTTTCTGAAGAAAAGATTGCAGGGTTTAGAAATTTCACAAATAAGTTGTGGAATATCTCTCGTTTCATGTTACTCAATATTGAGTCACCGAGTACAGAAATTGTTCGTCCTACTGGTACGACACTTGCGGATAAGTGGATTCTCTCTCGACTCGATGAAGTGGTTCGTCAGGCGACGGACGGACTCGAGTCATATCAATTCTCCCCAGTAGGTGAGATGCTCCGTGATTTTACCTGGAATGATTTAGCAGATTGGTATTTGGAAATTGCAAAAATAGAAGGAAATAAATCAGAAGTTCTTAATTACATTTTCAATACAATATTGAAACTATGGCATCCATATATGCCATTTGTAACAGAGCAAATCTGGCAGGAGGTGTATGGAAAAGAGTCTGTATTGATGGTACAGAAATGGCCTTACGTGTCATTGCGAGGAGGCGAAGCCGACGCGGCAATCTCTTCATTTGGTTTGCTTTGTGGGGTGATCACGGCTATCCGCTCTATTCGCGCACAGCAACAAATCGAACCAGCGAAAAAGGTGAACGTCGTAATGAGTGCGGGTGATCAGACACAATTGTTACAAGAAAATGTTGTCGTTATTGTTGCGCTCGCACGTTTGGAGAACTGTCAGATTGAAGCAAGTGCTGCGAAACCAGATGGTGCAGTGGCTGTGGTGGAATCAGGTGTAGAAATTTTTGTTGATGTCTCAGGTGCAATTGATGTGGAAAAAGAAAAAGCTCGCATTGCCAAAGAACTCGCAGAGGTGGAACCATATATCACACAACTCGAAGCAAAACTCGCAGGAGATTTTGCCACAAATGCACCACCAGTAATTGTAGAAAAAGAACGACAGAAACTGGCAGATGCAAAAGAAAAATATGAGAAATTAGTTTCTCAACGTTCATCACTTGTCTAATTTTGTATGATTTCAACTGATCCAAAACATATTGAAGAACTTCTCAGTCGTGGTGTCGAAAACGTCTATCCAAAACGTGATTTTTTGGCTGCACGTCTCGCAAGTGGAACACATCTAACACTCTACACAGGATATGACCCGACAGCTCCGTCTCTTCATATTGGTCACGGTATTACGATGGTCAAGCTTCGTCAGTTTCAGGATCTCGGACACAAGATTGTGATGTTGATTGGCGACTTTACTGGTATGATCGGCGACCCGACTGACAAGGGAACTGCTCGCAAAACATTGACCCATGATGAGTGTGTCGCCAACGCCAAAGAGTACATGAAACAGGCGAGTGCGATTCTCAATTTTGAAGGGGAGAATCCTGTGGAGGTTCGCTATAACGGCGAGTGGTTGAGTAAACTTACAACGAGTGATTGGCTTGAGATTAGTTCGAACTTTACAGTGCAGCAGATGATTCAGCGTGACATGTTCCAAAAGCGTCTTGAAGAAGAAAAGCCAATCTTTGTGCACGAATTCCTCTACCCACTCATGCAGGGCTTTGACTCAGTGGCGATGAATGTTGATGGTGAAGTCGGTGGAAACGACCAGACATTCAACATGCTTACTGGTCGCGACATGATGAACAACGAAGCGATCATGAGTAAATATGGAGCAGAGAAAAAGACAAAAGAAAAATTTGTTCTGACAACCAAATTGCTCGCAGATGATAGTGGAAAAAAGATGAGTAAGAGTGAAGGAAATGCGATTTTTCTCTCAGACTCTCCAGAAGATATGTTTGGTAAAGTTATGCGTTTTTCTGATGGCATGATTGTCAATGCATTTGAACTAGCAACACGTGTGCCAATGAGTGAGATTGAGAGTATTAAAGCAGAACTTGATGGTGGTGCAAATCCACGCGATGCCAAACTTCGTCTTGCATTTGAGATCACCAAAACATTTTTGGGTGAGTCTGCTGCGGAGCAGGGACGTGATCACTTCAAAAGTGTGATCCAAGAGAAAGATAAACCAGAAGAAATTGCTGACCTCACTCCATCTGCGTATGATATTGTTACCGTGCTCGTAGAGGCAGGATTTTGCAAAAGTAAATCAGAGGCCAGAGCGCAGATTGATGGAAAAGGTGTTCGTATCAATGATGTGCTTGTTGATGGATATGATGCTATGGTAAAAAGTGGAGATGTGGTTCAGAAAGGAAAGCGGTTTTTTGTAAAAATTGTCTAGGTATGAAGATAATTATAGATCAGTTAGTTTTGCTGTGTCATGACGTAGGATTTACCCAGGTTGGTGTAGATGATTTTGTTATACCAAAAATAGCAGGTCAGGGAGACATCTCACTCCCATGTTTTGAGTTGGCAAAAAAAGCTGGAAAAAATCCAGCCGAGTTGGCACGTGATATTGAGTCGTCTATTGCGTCATCAACACATGAGTTGGTTGAGCGTGTTGAGGCGGTAGGACCATACGTTAACTTTTATCTCAACCCACAGGCTACGGCAGCGCTCGTATTGGGAGATGTGTATACATCTGGATCTGCATACGGCACACACACTTTTGGTGCAGATAAAAAAGTCCTTGTTGAGTTTGCACATCCAAATACACACAAAGCATTCCATATCGGACATTTGCGTAACATTACAACAGGAGAGAGTATTTTGAGATTACTCAACAACGTCGGGTACCGTGCGACAGCGGTAAACTATCAGGGAGATGTGGGGATGCATATTGCTAAAGCATTGTGGGGGATTACACAGCTTCATGAAGAGTTTGAGACAATAAAAGAGAAGAGTCTCGCAGAGCGTGTCTCATTTCTCGGACGTGCCTATGCACTAGGTGGAACGACGTTTGAAGAGAATGAATCGGTCCAAAAAGAAATCATTGGGTATAATGAAAAAATCTATACATATGACGAAAGTATCGCAGAGCTCTATACACTCACGCGTCAGTGGAGTCTTGAATATTTTGATTCGATTTATGCACGTGTGGGAACACGATTTGAGCGATTGTTTTTTGAATCAGAAGTGGCTGAGCGTGGAAAAGAGCTCGTGTTAAATAATATCGACAATGGTATTTTTGAGCACAGCGATGGTGCCGTTATTTTTGCAGGTTCCAAAGTGGGGTTACATGACCGTGTCTTCATCAATAGCAAGGGATTCCCTACCTATGAGGGAAAAGAGATTGGTTTAGCAGAGCTACAAAACAAAGAGTTTGCTCCTGATGAGGTGATCCATATCACTGGCCGTGAACAGAGTGATTATTTCAAGGTAGTGTTTGCTGCGATTGATCGTGTGTTTCCAGAACTGGCAGGAAAAGAACGTCACATTCCATACGGCTGGGTGGCGCTCAAACATGGCAAGATGAGTTCTCGTACAGGCAATGTTGTACTTGGTGAATGGTTGCTTGATGAGGTGGAAAAGACCATTGCAGAGGTGATGGTTGATCGTGAGATGGATGACAAGGAGCAGACCATCCGCTCAGTTGCGCTCGGTGCAGTCAAATATGCGATGCTAAAAACGGGTGTGAACAATGATATCTCCTTTGATATCAATGAATCTGTGAGTACGACAGGAGATAGTGGTGTCTATATTCTCTATACAGTCGCTCGTATCAAAAGTATCTTGCGCAAGATGGGTGTGTCTACTGGTGTTGTGGTACCATCAGTCGTTGAGGCTCAGGAACATCAGCTCTCTCTCATGCTCGCACAGTATCCGCAGGTGACAGAGCGTGCCGCGATGAGTCATGATCCGTCAGAGGTGGCCAAGTACCTCTTTGGTCTATCACAGACGTTTAGTTCGTTTTATGATGCTTGTCCGGTTTCACAGGCCACAGACGATGTGCAGCAGTTTCGCGTGACCCTCATCGACGCAACACGACAGGTGTTGGAGCATGGACTAGATCTTTTGGGTATTCCACGGGTTGAAAAAATGTAATATATTAATAATATGAGTGAATTTCAAAGAGGAGATGTAGAACGTGGGATGCTTCAAGAAGAACTCATGGACACCAAAAGTGTAGATGAGTTTTATACAGTTGCAAATCCTATTTTAGGAGTTGATTGGGAAGGTCATACGCCAGAGGCGTATACCTCAGATTATGCAATAGCTCAACCAGAAAAAACAAAAATTTTTGTTTTTCGAGATCCAGATAGTCATGAGATTGTTGCGGGCGGAAAGGCAGCTATTATTGAAGAGAGTGAGGTTGAAGATTATTTTCGATTGCCACCTCATTTTTCAAATAAAAAAGGTGTGGTGTTTGAATATGCGTTTGTGAAGTCGGATGCTCGAGGAAAAAATTTACATCGAGAATTGTTAAAGAAAAGAAACGAGTGGGCGTCTGCTATAGGTGCGGACTATGTGTGTGTGGAATTGAGTACCGAAAACCCTCGTGCGATTAATGTCCAATTGAGAGATAAGGACAATCCATTTATACTTGTCTCTGTATTTCCACCTAGTCATGGTATGCCAGATAATTATTTGGTAGGTGTGCGGCCGGTAGAGTATACTGATGAGGCTAAGTGGCGAGAGTTGCAACTTCCTATACCATCTGATCTTGCACCGGTCACTGAGGTGTCTATAAAAAAATACGAATGGAGAGAGGTTCCATTGAATTCTTCTATAGAAGAGCTTAATGGGTTGTTTAAGGAGGGCTGGGTTGGGGTTGATATAAAGTATGATGTGAATTCCTCACAAGATAATATTAGTAGTGGATATTTAATTTTTGAACGTACTAAGTAATATATATGTCTATTCCGAGTAAATTTCCAGTAGTAAATGGAAAAGCCCAGTTTGGTCTTCATCTCATGCTCGATGCGTATGAGGCTGACCATGACAAACTCAACGATATGGCACGCGTGTTTCGATTTCTGAGAGATTTGCCACCGCGGATCGGGATGCATACGCTGATGCCACCGGTCGTACTCGAGGCGACTGATACAGGTACTGGATTTGATACAGGTGGGTATACTGGTGTGGTGATTATTGCTGAATCGCATATCTCAATTCACACATTTCCAGACAAAGGCTTTTTTACGATGGACGTCTATTCATGTAGTGATTTTGCTTCTGAGGTGGATAAAATCATGAGTTATACTAAAGAAACATTTGGATTTGGAAAACATGAGCTTCAGATAGTTAAACGTGGCTTAGAATTTCCTATGTAATAGGTGTATGGATATATCATTTGTCCCGCAATACAATCCTGGATCCAAAATACAACGAGTATTCGTGTTTTTTATTGGGACAATAGTAAATAATGTTATTTTTAATTATGGTTGGGATTATGTACTATACCCATACGTGATTTGGAGGCTTGGTCCTGTATATGGTGGTATTATTATGATGGTCACGTCTACACTGGTCTGCTATTTTTTATTACTTTTTTATGACTGGTCAAAAAAAGACTGGCTTGGTATTGAGACTCTCAAAGAGTTTCGAGAAGAGGTCGGGCACAGTAAAGCTCGCAGATTTATTAACTGGATTTTAAATAAAGGGGATACTGCTGCTTTAGTTCTTTTGTCTATACAATTTGATCCATTTATTACGACTGCGTACATGAGGCATGGGAGTTATCAATACAATGGATTGAGTAAGAGAGACTGGAAAATATTTTTTGGCAGCGCGGCTGTTGCGAACATATATTGGATGGGAGTATCATACGTAGGTATACAGGTGATTACAGCCATTGTGAATTTTATAAAAAATATTTTTTAGTTTTTTCATATGAATTTTTTTACAAAATCAAATATTCTTATTTTTTTCATGTTGTGTGCTGGTATAACGTCTATTGGATATACGTATTATCGATATATGATACAAAGAGATTTTTTGGTTCATGTACAAGTAGAGTGCAATCCTGTGGTTGAGAGTTGTTTTGCTGCTCCATGCGAGGTCAGTGGTGTCGCAGATGCATGTGTAACAACAGATAGCGGCGACTCTGTAATGTATTATAAATATTTACTTAAAAAGGCATATTTATTCCCTGATTGTGATCCGCAAAGTGAAGATTGTGCATATCCAACATGTGAGGGCGATAAAAGTTGTACTACTATAGTATGTAACGAAGAGACAGTAGAAGATGGAACATATTGTACACAATAATCTGTAGAATTGTATGGTGGTTACACCTCAAGGGGATAATGAGATAGAAGAAATACAGCTTACTCGAGAAGCTCTAGTTGAAATTTATACACCAATTGGTGAGGCCAAAGATGAAATTTTAAACAGGTGGAATGATACTGTGTTACGTGATATAGCATCAAACGCTCTTGCTGGTGAGGTACCTGCACCATTTTTAGGTAATTCTCCTCAGGCCGTTTTGTTTCGTTACGTTGCTACCCCCAATTTTGAATTTGGGTTAGCGGCACGGAAATCAGACATATTAGGTCTGCCTTTGCTGTATATAGAGTTTACTAAAGATAAATTTTGCACGATTAATCCTGAAAAACGTTCTCTGGGGAGAATGTCTATTTTAAACGGTGTAGACAAGCATGGGAATTATATTGTTGCAAAAAAAAATATTTTTGATTTAGCCACAAACGATGGGAAAAGATTTTGTGATATCACTACTTTTAGTGGTGAGAGTTTAGTCGATCTGCATCATCGTATGTTTTTTGCTGAAAACAAAAATATTGTGTATGATATATCTGATTTTGCAGCCAAAAGTGGAAGGTGTGCAATTGAAACCTATCCATTTTATCTCACATTGTTTACCACATTTGGGGTTTTGTTTGAAGATTATGATGTATCCTCCAAAGAGGAGCGTCGTTTCGTCCTTGATGTGGTACTTCCTGCGTTTAGAAGTGTGCGTGATATGTTTGGTGTGAAGCCTTTGATTGTTCAGCTGTTAGATAGTGACCAAGGTGTTGAGTATTGGAATTTTTATCCAAAAGAAATTAAAGAAAAATATGGAATTTAATTTCATTACGAATATCAGTGGATGCGTCGACGTGGTAAATGAACTCATGAATAATCACACGAGTTTGATATACTATGCGCATATTCCTGTCATGGCAGTATCCCTACTCATGGGTTTTTTTATTTTTTTACAAGCACGTAAAGATGTTTCTTCAAAATATTTTTTTATTTTTTCTCTTACATTTTTTGTATATACATTACTTAATTTTATCGCATGGGTAAGTCATGATAGCCGCCTCATCATGTTTGTATGGTCTGCGTTGGGTTTAGTTACAACGCTCGTGTATATATTTGGTTTTTTATTTTTGTATACATTTGTTACAAAAAGACATGTACCATTTTTTTTAAAACTTATCTTCTCTGCTCTTGTATTTCCTTTAATTTGGTTTGAAAGTTCTGATCTAAATTTGGTCGGTTTTGACTTTGATTATTGCTATGCTGTAGATAATTTGTATGGTGGGTATGTATTTATTCCTCAAGCACTCTCTATTGCTGCACTGATTGGATTTGGCTTAGTGCAATATTTTAGAAATAAACAGATAAATAGGAGAGAAACCCTCGTATTGTTTGTGGCATTAATTTCATTTTTTATTGTATTTTTTGGTGGTGGATACATTGCTGACAATTATGAGTTGTATAGTTTAGAAATATATGGTTTGTTTGCAATGGTGTTATTTTTGGCCATTTTGGCATATATTATTGTTCGTTATCAGGCGTTTCATATACGTCTATTTGGTGCACAGGCATTGGTTGTTGGGTTAGTTATTTTGATAGGTGCACAATTTACATTTATCAAAAATCCGACAAATATGATGCTCAATGGTATTGCATTTTTGTTGGTTATTATTTTCGGATTTATTTTGGTTCGTTCTGTAAAACATGAGATAGATCAACATGAACAAGCACTACAGCTTGCGGCTGATTTACAAAGAGTGAATAGTAAACTGAGTGAGTTGGATAAACAAAAATCTGAGTTTTTGTCTATCGCAGCCCATCAGTTACGTACGCCACTTTCAATTATTAAAGGATATATTTCTCTTATCCAAGATGGTGCATATGGAAAACCTACTGCAAAGATGAACCCTATTTTACAAAATATAGAAGTAAGTAATGAGCGGTTGGTAAAGTTGGTCGATGAATTTTTGGATGTGAGTCGTCTTGAACAAGGACGTACACAATATTCTTTTGGTGCAGCCAATCTGAGCGTATTATTGGATGGTGTAGTTACTGAGTTGACTGCAAAAGCAGAGGCAAAGCAAATCGTGCTGAAGGTGCTAAAAGAAGGAGAAATCCCATCAACACTTATTGCTGATGAGGAGCGTCTTCGTCATGGTGTGTTTAACTATATTGATAACGCGATTAAGTATAGTCCTGAAAAATCAACAATTACTATCACTTTGGCATATCGCGATGGTCGGGTTGTTTACTCTGTTAAAGATCAGGGTGTTGGGTTGGATCAGTTTGATATACAAAATTTATTTCAAAAATTCTATCGCTCCCCAAAAGTTCTTAGAGATTTTCAAGGAACTGGACTTGGTTTGTATGTGGTTAAAGAGTTTGTGGAAGCGCATGGAGGAGAGGTATATGTCAAAAGTGATGGTATTGGTAAGGGAAGTGAGTTTGGTTTTTGGATACCGCTTATACCAACAGGTGAGATATACGAAACATGGAAAAATGGACGAGCACCGGAGTTGGGAGAAAAGAAATAGTTTTCCCCATACTATTTTGCACTTCTTTGTAAGACAATGTATACTATGTGTATACATTTTCTTTTTTTTATCGTATGTTTCGAAAAACCATCCAAGATCAATCCTATCCAATCCCAGATGTCATGCCACAATCGCAAGATGATGTAGAGACCGTCGTGGGTCCTTCTGTTGTGGTTGAGGGTGATTTTGCATCGGATGGAAATATTTTGGTCAAAGGAACAGTGTCAGGAAATGTAACCACAAGTCGAGTACTTCGTGTAGAAGATGGTGCTAAGATTTTGGCTAATGTGAAGGCTGGGGAAGCGCTTATTTCAGGGCATATTAAAGGAAATGTACGTGTGGCTGATCGACTTGAGTTGACTGAGACAGCACAGATTGTTGGTGATATTCAGTGTCAGACACTTGTTGTTGCTTCGGGTGCCGTGATTCAGGGTAAATTGTCTATGCGCGGTGCCCTCGAAGACACTCCATCAAAACCAGAGCGTGTCTCGCGCTCATCACGCATGAGAGAAGAGATGACATCATCAGTCAGTGAGGCATAATAGTTTGTGGTTCATCAGTGCGTTTTTTGTTAAGTATCAGATTTTGGTTTGTTGTAAACTGAGAGCTGTGAACTGAGAACTTTAAACTTGAATATGTACCTCTATCTCTACGATCAATACATCAAAGAAAAAAAATATACATCGATTATCAAACAGGTAGAAAACCGTCTGACAGATATTGGTATTGCGGGAAAAATTGTTCGTCTTCAAAACTTTACCAATGCAGATAGTATTATTGAACAGGAGATCAGACAGGGGGTGACGACGGTGGTAGTGGTGGGAAATGATGAGACGTTTGGATACGTGCTCTCGCGGGCGGCACATCAGCAGGTGACATTTGGGTTTATTCCTATTGGAGAAAAGGGGAATACGATTGCCCCTATTTTGGGTATTCCATACAACGATGATGCGTGTGATGTATTATCTCGAAGAAGAAAAATGAGTCTGGATGTAGGGTGGTTCAATGGGCGGTTTTTCGTTAACCAGCTCTATATTCCACCAAGTCATATCGAAGTGCAGTATGATGATCGGTTTGTTGTCTCGTCGCAGACAGGTAAGATTGAGTTGGTGGTGTGCAATTTACAGCCATTTTTTTGGAAAGATACGAAATCACAGGGATTTGTTATTCATCCTCAGGATGGAAAACTTGAAGCCTTTTTGCGTCCATTAACAAAAGTGGGATGGTGGAGGCAGGAATATGAAGAATCAAGTATCTTTCCGTTTACTGAAATGGTCGTGCGTGCTAAAAAACCGTTTGTGGTGGTGGCAGATGGGAAAGAGTCAAAAGAGGTTTCAATTACAATTAAACTAGCAAAGGAAAAGATTTCATTGGTGGTGGGGAAGGAGAGGCAGTTTTGAGTTTGCGATTGCAGTTTTAAGTAATTTTTTATTAGAAATCCTATCTGTTAAAAGTGAAATAAGATATCTGAGATTGATTAAAAAAACAGTGAACCCTCTCCGGTCTGGAGAGGGTTCTTTCATCCTGCTATTTGACACGCTCAGCTTCTCAGCTGTTCTGTGCACCATAGGTAGCAAGACCGTACGCAACCGATGTGAACGGATCACCAATAACGATCTTGTTTGGATCGGAGAACACATCCCTGAGGCGGCGTTGAAACGCCAATACATGGGACGTACCACCAGTCACAAAGACGTTGGTAATCTCGTTGGGTGTTGTATTATTTATGTCGAGAAACTTTGTGAGTTCCCCAATGATGCCTTCGACGATGGGAGAAGTGAGCGCATCGAACTCATCGCGAGTCAACGTTATGTTGATGTCGAGATCATCCTCGTCGAATCGAATACCAGATGGTTTTGGGGGGAAAATTCACGACGTTTCTGGAAAGGATGGTATGGAAGTTATTAGTAAAATTATCAGTGGTTTCAGCCAGTATGTAAATAAAGATGGTCGAATGTATTTGCTTTTATTTGATTTTTTGTTAGATAAGACGGTGCATCTGTGTAAGCAGAGCAAACTGGATGTTCAGATTGTGGCTTACTATAATAAGTATCTTAGAAAGGGTGGTGAAACTGAGAAGCGAAAAAAAGTGATTGAAGATTTATTTTTTGGTTATGTGTTTAGAGAGGACACAAAAGGATTGTATCATCGTGTGTATATATTGGAAATCACAAATACTTTAGATTAAGTAGTGTTTGTGATATACTAAAAATAGTATACAAAAAATAGAGATTAGTAGAATGTAAAAATATATACCTCTATTTTTAAATAGTATAGCTGATGTGTGGAGATTATACATCATATTGGGTTTAATTGTTGAGATGAGATATTTTTTAAAACTATGAATATTTTACTTAAAGTCGCTGCTTTAATTAAAAATAAAGAAGGTCAAATATTACTGATCAAAGAGAAGTATACGGAGGTGCAGGGGTATAAATGGAATTTAGTTAAGGGGACATATGATATCTCGAGCGAGACGCTTCAAGAATGTGTAATTCGTGAGATATATGAAGAGGTCGGTTTAAAAGATATTAATAAGGTTACTCTTAGCTGGATATATCACTATGGTAAGCCAGAAAACCCTAAAATATTGTTTATTTTTGATGTAAAGTATTCTGGTAACGAACATGTCACGACTCAGTATAACAAAGAAGACGAAAATGTTTGTGAAGTCAAATGGTTTACACAAGAAGAGCTTCAGCTTTTAAAACAGGAAGATTGCATGGCGGAGTACGTATACACATCAATCAACAATTCAGGTGAGGATTTTATTGTGATGCGGCGGATATAGTTTTTTAGGAGAGTTATGTATCTAGTTACGTTTTAGAATTGTATATGTAAAATACAAACCCCGCTCTTTTGCAAGGGCGGGGTTTGCTCATTATATAAGCCGAATTTTGTACTTCGACTCGCCCGCCATGGGCGGACTCGCTCAGTATAAATTCCCTTGCGAGATTTATCATGAGTGAGCGTAGCGAATCGAATGACAATCATTTCTCTGTTCACTGCATTACTGCGATGAATCAAACGTGCGAACTTTTCCAATCAATCACACATACATTCGCTTAAAGCACACTGTTGATATGTTGTATATCTTGAGCCTGCCCTGAGCGAACGCATGTGAGCCGAAGGGCTGCACTTTCTCCACGTAGGGTTTACCACGAACCAATCTCACGATTGGTCGAGAATAGAAGTTTTTCTCCGCGGGACAAAAACACCCATTCACTTTTCACCTTTCACCGCGAATTGCTTCGCGACTTGTATTGTCTCTGTGGCACTTTCCCGCTTTGTACCTCACGGTACAAAAGGGTGGGTATTACCCACTGCGTATATCCCAAACAAGTTTGGAATAGAGCTCGGACTTTCCTCCCCGCCGAAGCAGGGCGATTGTCATAATGAATTGAGTGTTTGACCACTCATGTGCTCAGAAGGAGACTCGAACTCCTATACCCTTGCGGGTGCTACCACCTCAAGGTAGTGCGTCTACCAATTTCGCCATCTGAGCAATTGGTGCCGCATCACTATATCATAGTATTTCATCTTTTGCAAGAGATTGACCGTGGGTTGGTTTTCAGGTACGATAGGAGTACTTTTCTCTTCTTTTTTCTATGAAACGTCTTGAGTTATTCCTCATGGTATTGCAGGTGCCACTTGATTTTGTACTTCTGTTGTGTGCGGCGATGTCTGCGTATGTTCTTCGTTTTCATCCGTCTGTGGTTGCGGTCAAACCAGTACTTTTTTCCCTTTCACTTGTTGATTTTCTCTCGATTGCTGTTTTTGTTTGTGTAGCATGGATTGTTTTGTTTGCACTCAATGGACTGTATCGACCAACTGCTCGCCGGTTTGCTCAGGACGTGATTGGTATTTTTACTGCAACTGCCAGTGGGTTGGCGATGGTGGCTTTGTATCTCCTTTTTACTCAACAGCAGTTTGATTCTCGTTTTTTGTTGGTTGCGTCTTGGGTATTTGCTGTGTTGTATATTATTATTGGACGTCTGGTTGTTCGCGGAGTGAAGGGGCTGTGCTATCGTTCTGGGGTTGGATTACGTCGTGTAGCTGTGATTGGGAGTGGTTCCACCAAAGAGGCGATCTTGCATGAATTGACGGCGCAAAAACGTCTAGGATATTTGGTGGTTGCCTCGTATGGTTCCTTTACCGCTTCAATTGCACAGGAACTTTCAGCACTTTCTATTGATGGTATTGTGTATGCCAATCCACGTAGTAATGAATCTGAGGCTTTGGCTGCCCTGGCATTTGCTAATGAACACCATATTGCATTTAGCTATTCTGCAGATTTATTTGCGACGTTTACTGCTAACATGTCAGTGCATCCTCTTGCAGGTATACCGATTATAGAGGTGCGACGCGCTCGGATTGAAGGGTGGGGGAGGGTAGTAAAACGTGTGTTTGATATTATTGGAAGTGTTGTTGGGATTATTTTGACAAGTCCACTAATGCTTTTGTCAGCTATTATTATTTTGTTTGAAACAGGTCGTCCGGTGTTGTACAAAAATGAACGAGTAGGAACAGAAGGAAGACATTTTTTTACTCTCAAGTTTCGTTCTATGTATGTTCATCAATCCACGGGCGATGGATTTGGTGGTAAAGAAGCCGAAGAAAAAGAGCGTGAATTGATACAGCAAAATAGTATTAAACAGGGCCCTGTGTACAAGATTGCCAATGATCCTCGAGTGACACGTTTCGGCGCCTTTATTCGTCGGTTTAGTATCGATGAATTGCCACAGTTCTTTAATGTATTGTTTGGAAGTATGAGTTTGGTGGGTCCTCGTCCACATCAGCCTCGCGAAGTGGCACAGTATCAGCCACATCATCGACGAGTGCTCTCAATCAAACCTGGTATTACAGGATTGTCTCAGATTTCAGGTCGGAGCGATTTGTCCTTTGAGGATGAGGTTCGTCTCGATGTGCTGTATATGGAACGTTGGAGTTTGTGGCTTGATATTATCATCTGTTTGAAGACTCCGTTTATTTTGTTTAAGAGAAGAAAAGCGCTGTGAAAATAGCTCTCGTCCATGATTACTTATCCCAAGACGGTGGTGCAGAACAGGTCCTGCGTGCATTTCACGAGGTATATCCTGATGCGCCTATTTTTGTTTTATTTCATGATCGGAATAAGATTACGGCGTTTGATAACACAGATGTGCGAGAATCTTTTTTTCGGTTTTTGCCATTTGGCAAAACGAAGTATCAGTGGTATTTACCTCTGATGCCGATCGCGACGGAACGACACAACCTTCATGAGTTTGATGTGGTACTCAGTAGTACGAGTGCATTTGCCAAGGGTATCTTAACTCGTCCTGAGACATTACATATTTCGTATTGTCATACGCCAACGCGGTATTTATGGACAGATACACATGAGTATATCGCTGATTTGAAATATAGCTGGTTTGTAAAAATGCTACTTCCAAGATTGATTCACAAGATGCGGCTCTGGGATAAGATGAGTGTGGATCGAGTGGACTATTTTATCGCCAACTCTCGCACTGTTGCGCAGCGCATTGCCAAGTATTATCGCAAAGAAAGTGATGTGATCTATCCGCCAGTTACGCTTCCTGCCTGGGTACCAAAAGAGACAACAGGAGATTACTTTATTTCAGGGGGTCGATTGGTGCCGTACAAACGATTTGATATTTTGGTGAGTGCCTTTAATCGCTCAGGATTACCATTGGTTATTTTTGGTGATGGACCTGAGCTCGAGCGACTCAAAGAGTCTGCACGAAGTAATATTACCTTTGTTGGACGTATTAGTGATGAAGAAAAGTTTTTGTTGTTGCGCAATGCTCGTGCTTTTCTTCATCCACAGGTGGAAGATCTGGGGATTACTCCGCTTGAGTCTATGGCTGTTGGGACACCTGTGCTTGCCTACGGAGTAGGTGGTGTGACAGAGACGGTGATTCCGGGTGTGACAGGTGAGTTTTTTATGGAGCAATCATGGGAAGCGGTGTTTGACATGGTGCTCCAGTTTGATCCAAAGAAATATGATCCACAGGTGATTCGTGCTCGCGCGGAGCAGTTTGCAGTTGAACGATTCAAACAACGGATTGCACAGTATGTTACTGATCGATACGATGAGTTCAGTAGAGGATTGCAGCAATGCAAAATTGAACTGTGGTAGTATGCGTATTCTCGTTGATGGACGCTGTTTTCAAACACCACATGCGACGGGTGTGTCTGCGTATGCATCTTCGGTGTTACATCGATTGTTTGCAGAACATACTGAACATGAGTACGTCGTGTGGTACAACGGTATACAGACAGGCACACTTCCACAATGGGAATATCCCCATGTGAGTACGGTGGTAACACATTGGCCAAATAAACTGTTGCATGCAAGTCTGGTGGTATTTAGACGTCCACATATTGATCGTTTGGTATCTCGTGTGGTCGGTGGTTCATTTGATAGATTTCTATCTCTCAATCTTCATGCTGTTTCTGTATCTGAATCAGTAGAGCATGTGGTTACAATCCATGATCTATCGTTTGAGCATTTGCCAGAATGTTATACAATGTGGCAGCAAATTCGTCATGCACTTTTGCGTCCCAAACAGCAATGTCAGCGGGCGGTGATGATCCAGACACCTTCGGCGTATACCAAAGATGATGTGGTTGCCACATATGGAATTGTACCTGACAAGATAGTGGTAGTCCCACCGACTGTGTTAAAGTGTGTAGATGCTGTACTTCCCTCAGACATGCCTCTATCGTATGTTCTGTGTATTGGTACAGTAGAGCCGAGGAAAAATATAGAGACACTTATTGACGCGTTTGTGTGTTCAAAGATATATGAAACACACCACATCACACTTGTTGTGGTTGGATCAGAAGGGTGGAAATCTAGGAGACTGCGAAAGCAAATGGAACATACTCCTGGTATAGTGTATCGTGGATATGTGTCTGAAGCGGAAAAATGGGGACTGTATCGTCATGCAAAAGCGTGTGCATACCCTTCACTGTATGAAGGGTATGGATTGCCTGTAGCCGAGGCATTGTCTGTGGGCACCCCTGTTATTACGAGTAATCGCACGTCATTGCTGGAGTTGTATGATCCGCAGTTGGTGACGTTTGTAAATCCAGATAATGTGGCGGAGCTCACTGCAGCACTGCAACATGCGAGCACGACAACACGTGAGCACCTTACAGTTTGATTTTGTACTCTATTCCATGTATATTGCATGGTAATTCCCTATGTCTGAACTTGTCCAAGATTCAATTGATCTGCTCGAATCTCGTTTGAAAGAAATCGGAGCATTGTTGCGTTTGGAAGAAAAAAAAGAAAAGGTGATACAGCTGGAGCAGGCGATGAGCGCTCCTGATTTTTGGTCCAATCAGACGCAGGCAACTGCAGTGAGTAAACAACTCGGAGATATTAAGAATGAGATCGCCTCATATCAAGCACTTGAAAAACAGGTAGTTGATTTGCACGCCACTCTTCCGCTAGTTCAAGAAGATAGTTCTTTGTCTGTTGATTTCAATACGCAGTTGGATATGTGCCAAAAAGCGATTGATGAACTGGAGTTTTTGACACTCTTATCAGGTAAGTATGATGAGCGTAGTGCAGTGGTATCTGTTTTTGCTGGGTCTGGTGGTACAGAGGCGCAGGATTGGGCGCAGATGATTCGTCGAATGCTCATGCGATATGCCGAACACAAAGAGTATTCAGTGACAATGATCGAAGAGTCAGTAGGAATGGAGGCTGGTATCAAATCTGCGACATTTTCTGTCACAGGACGATATGCGTACGGACATCTCAAAAGTGAGCACGGGACGCATCGGTTGGTGCGTATTTCACCATTTGATGCTGACAAGATGCGACACACCTCGTTTTGTGGAGTAGAGGTGTTACCCGAGGCGGACAAGAGTATGATTGTCTCTATTGATCCAAAAGATATTGAGCTGGATACCTATCGTGCGGGCGGTGCAGGTGGACAAAATGTAAATAAAGTGGAAACAGCAGTGCGTATCACACACAAACCAAGTGGTATTGTGGTGACCTGTCAGACAGAGCGTAGTCAACATCAAAATCGTGAGACAGCATTGGCATTGTTGGCTGCAAAATTGGAAAAACTTCAAGAAGAAAAAGAAGAGCGAGAGCGTCTGCAGATGCGTGGCGAACATAAATCAGCTGAGTGGGGAAATCAAATCCGCTCGTATGTACTCCATCCATACAAAATGGTTAAAGATGTGCGGACACGCTACGAAGAGAGTGATCCAGACGCAGTGCTTGGTGGTGAGATTGATGGGTTTATCGAGGCGTATCTGCGTTGGGACAAGGAAGGAAGACCAGATCGGAAAGGACAAGAACGTGATGAAGAATAAACATATGGATTTCGATTATCATAATCTATTCAAACCGAGTTATCTCGAAGCACTCTGTGCTGAGTATCGTTTGCGTCCATCCAAAGAGTATGGGCAGAACTATCTTCTCTCAGAAGTACCTATACAAGCGATGATTGAAGCTGCTCGTGTGCAAAAAAATGATACCATTGTCGAAGTCGGCCCAGGGTTTGGTGTATTGACGCTTGCGCTTGCACCCCAAGTACAAAAAGTGCTCGCATTTGAGATTGAAAAAAAGATTGAAGCGTATTGGGATGTTCGTCAAAAAGAATATCCAAATGTAGAGGTTGTCTGGGGTAATGTACTGCATCAGATGCAAGGGAAGGCGAATATCGTGCCAAATACCTACAAGGTGATTGCCAATGTCCCATATCAAATTACATCACAAATATTTCGTTTGTTTCTTGAGGAAGTACCCGTTCGTCCAGCATGTATTGTGACGATGGTGCAAAAAGAAGTAGCGGAACGAATATGCGCCAAACGAGGGGATATGAGTTTGTTGGCAGTCTCTGTACAGTACTACGGTACACCAAAAATCGTGACCAAAGTCTCACGGGGTAATTTTTGGCCGATGCCAAAAGTTGATTCGGCTGTAATCGCTATTGAGGTAAACCAGAATCATACATCTACCAAAGAGCGGGATGATTGGTTTTTTGCTGTTGTACGAGCAGCATTCGCACATAAACGTAAGCAGGCATGGAGAAATATGAGTGAAGAATTGGGAATTGAAAAAGAAAAAGTTCAAGCCACGCTTAAAACCGTGGTTGATAATGAACAAGTGCGAGCACAGGATGTAGGAGTGGGGGAGTGGATAGAAATAGCGAAACAGTTGCAAGTTCATAAAGTAAAAAGTTCATAAAGAGCTTATATGGCAGGTGTACTTTATGAACTTTATAAACTTTCTACTTTACAAACTCAGATAAGGTGTGGACAACTAGTGCGAGAGGCACCTTTTTTTGTTCTTTTCTTCTTATTTCTGTGGTATACTATGTCTATATAATGTTGTATGTTGTTCCGTGCATGTTATATATTCAAAAAGCGTTATGCCTGAGCTAGAACAACGGCGTCTGACCTCTGAGCAAAAGACAGGATTTGTCTTGTTGCTTATTTTTGGTTTTCTCTCTATTGGACTTGGGTTTGTACAAATGAGACAGACAATTTATTCCTCACTGTATTTGAGCGCTCTCGAACAAGAAGAAGAGGGACAAGTCAAAACATTTTTTGATGAAGAGACAAAACTTCAGCAAATTGACACAGATCAAGATGGTATCAATGATTATGAAGAGCTGACGTTTCATGAGACAAGTCCGTATATCCCTGATACTGATTCTGATGGGTTTTCTGACAAGACTGAGATCGATCGTGGTACAGATCCTCTTTGTGCAGAAGGTGACGTGTGTCAGTCTGATGTAGTGGGTGGTACGAGTACTACTTCATCAGTTGATTCTCCTCTTTTATCTGAGGGAGGACCTTTGGATGTGTTGGCAACACAATTGGGTGAACAATCACAAAATCAAGTCACAAATGCTGCTGGGGTAGTGGATACACAACGTTTACTTACTGATGCTTCATATGCTCGTCAGATTTTGCTTAGTAGTGGTCAATTGACCGCAGAACAACTTCAGGAGATTGATGATACAACCCTCCTCCAAGCTGTCAAAGAGCTTGTAACTGAACAGTCAACTGAGCAAACACAATAACTTTTTTGTATGAAACTTACGCACTCACATCGTCTCAGACAATTCAGTATTTTTTCTTTGCTTGGATTGTTTTTGTTTGTCAATGTTGTGGGTGTGTTTGGATTTATACAGCCTGTTTCTGCACAAATAAGTGTACCTATTACAGATGCAAACACTGGTGTGTTGGTAGGTTTGGGTATGAAAGAGGCGGCTAAAGATGCGGTCAAAGAGACAAAACTTTCTCTCAAAAATGCATTGCTACAATCTTTTCTTTCTGCTTTAGTACAGGGTGCATCGTATTTTACGAGAAAATTGGCGTATGATAGTGCAAAATGGGTGGCGAATGGAGGGAAAGGGCAATCTGCATTGGCGTTTAAAGATGGATTTGGAAAATATGTGGAGCGGACAGCAGCTGATGCTGGTGCAACAGCAGTAGAAGAGTTTGGACAGGGGTTTGGTCTGAGTTTATGTTCATTGCCAAATATTAATTTGCAGTTATATCTTCAGTTGAGTATTCCACAGCTGTATCCAGAGGATAGTTATGGTCCAACCACATCATGTACATTTGAACAATTACAGAATAATTGGAATGATGAGGGGCGCCGTCGTTGGAGAGAACAAACACATGATCGGTTGGCGGAAAATTTTTCTCGTTCTCTTCAGGTGGATACTAATAGTTCTGATTTTGGGATTGCTCTTGGTGCTATGGGAAATATTGACAGAGCTCGTGCATCTGCAAAAGAGGCCAACCTACTCGATCGTTTAGAAGGGGGTGGTTTTAAGTCGGTTACTGATCTTATTTCAGGGAATATACTTACTCCGGCGGATGTAGTACGGTATGAGACAAAATCAGCTACACAAAAGGATCAAGGAGAGCTACAGGCAGATCAGATTGCGGGTATCTATGGTGTGCAAGCACTCAATATCATTCCTCAGGCAGGAAGTATTTTTCTCAATACTCTCGTGTCTGAAGGACTTAAAAATTTACTTGCTAAAAAAGGCCTGATTCCACAAAAAACACCAGGTGAAGCAGGTGAAGACAGTGGTCCTGGGCGTGTCACAGCACGTGATATTGAAGATGCGGTATCATTTTTTCTCAAAGCGACAACACCGCGGACAGGCGAAGAGATTGATATCGTCGCGACGATGGCAGCGTGTCCATCTGATAGTCCTGGACTTAATAATTGTGTGATGGACAATGGTTTATATACTGCATTGATTCGTGAGAGCCGCAACCAACAACGTTTGACGATTGCAGAAGCAATTGAAGAAGGGTTACTCAATCGTGATTGGCCACTGATTCCGCCGACAAACGGACTCAATGATGATCTTAATTGTTATGATGGTCGGTATTGTTATTCCAATATTCAAAAAATGAGAAAGTTGCGTATTTTGCCACTTGGATTTGAGGTGGCCGCATTACGTAGTGATCCAGATCAACCATGGACATTGGGCCAAGTGGTAGAGAATTTTGAAAACTGTGGACCACGCAATCCGGATGGATCTGTCAATCCAGATACCGAGACTTATCCGTTCTGTCATCTGATTGATCCAAATTGGGTGTTGCGTGAACCAGTGTCTCGCTGTGAGGCTGAGGTGTACGGCCCAGAGTTAGCAGGGAATAATACAAATATTCGCCGTGAAGAGTGTGTTGATGTCTCTACGTGTGTTGCGTTTGATGAAAATGGAAAATGTGAACAGTATGGATACTGTACTCGTGAGCAAAATGTTTGGGAGATCCCAGGTGAACAGTGTGATCAGCAGTTTGCAACATGTGAGACATTTATTGATACACAAACCAAAAAGGCAAGTTCATTTTTGACTCGCACTCTTGATACTGATGAATGTACATCTGATTCTGTTGGGTGTCGCGCGTATAGTACTGAAAAGGTAAATGGTGAATGGATTTCTGTTGCTGCTGTTACAAATAATGCAAATGAAGTGATAAACTTTAAACAATTTGGACGCAATCGTAGTATTTTCTTTGATAAAGACATTTTGGCAAAGACTTGTCCAAATAATCAGGCAGGGTGTAGCGCTTTCTTCTTGCTCGACAAAACAACTACCACCGCACCATTTGCCTATGACTTTGTCCGTCAGAACAATCAAAAAGTAACAGTCAATATCAAAAAGGCGCCAGAATACCTCAACTGTTATGACACAAAACCAAATGAGCCGGGTGTGCAGTGGCCAGCTGATTTGAGTGAGTTGCCACTTCTATCCAATGCGGCGGAGTGTGCACAGTACGCACCTGTTTGTCTACCAGAAGAAGTAGGGTGTGATGGGTATACACCAGTAGATGGTAATGATACGGTGCAGGTGCCAGGGATTATTGGTCAAAATGCATGTAATGCACAATGTGTTGGATATGCTGCATATAAACAATTAGCGAGTACATTTGAACCCGCCAAAGATCCGCTGTACTTTATTCCAAAAGATGCGGATGCGTGCAGTTTGGAATATGTTGGGTGCAGTGAGTTTACCAATCTTGATGAGCTCGCTCGTGGTGGTGAGTCACGCGCCTACTTTACCGACACTGCATATTGTGAAAAGCCTGCTGACGCAGCACGGTCAAATGAAAAAGTATTTTATACATGGGAAGGCTCTGCGCAAAGTGGATACGTCATCAAGACGCATCGTCTGAAGCGTGTCTCAGATACAGATAGAACGATTTTGGTTGAATTACTTGAGGGTGCGACTGAGAGTAGTTTTGCCAATACAAATGCTCCTGCAGTACCGCAATTGTCAAAAACAGAAATCGAGGCACAGTATGCACGATGTAATGAAGCATCATATCGTGACCTGATCAATGGTGGAGCAAATCCAGCAGATGCAGACTGTCGTGAGTTTATTGATGAGGCAGGTAATCGATACTATCGTTTGATGGGTGAAGTGGTACGTGTGAGTGACCAGTGTAGTCCGTATCGTATTAGTCAGCCTGTGTTAGAAAAGGATGGGGCCATTATCACACCTCAAACATGTGAAAATGCAAAAGGGCTGTGGACTCCAACAAATGGACCTGTGGCAGCTTTTTGTGAACGTTGTATGGGTGGTGGTGAGTATCGTGATGGTGCGTGTATCTATAATATCTTGGCATCAGAATCAAATAGTTGCCCTGCAAGTGCCAATCAATGTCGAAGTTATACGGGAAACTTTGCAAGTAATATTCGCACTGTTGCTTTCTTTGATTTTGAGCCACAAGGAAATACTACCGCAGCCCTCAATGCTGCGCGTGGGTCTTGGGATGGTGGATCTGTGGTTGCTGAGGCGGTGCAGGTGGGTGGTTCATCTTTGCAAGTTAATGCAAATACTGTTGCATTTGAGCTCGCTCCCGGTGATGTGAGCACTGATGCTGGACGAAATATTGTACATACGTTGTCGTTGTGGGCACGAGGACAATCACAAACTATTCGTATTGAATTTTATCAAGGTGATACGCAGGTTGGGTCATTTACTGGTAATACTACATCCATGTCCATTGGTGACAATTGGCGCCGCTATGAGTTTGGTCCAATTGCATTTACTGGTAGCGAGAGTGTCTCAACAACAGTACGATTTACTCGTAGTGGAAGTGGTGCGTACTTTATCGATAATCTCCGTCTGAGTCGAGTAGAGGATACATACGCGTTTATCAAAGATTCTTGGAAAACTACAGAAGGATATAATGCACCACTCGCATGTGATACTAACCCAGTCGATGTGTTCCCAGGTGAACAACTCGGCTGTACTGCATATACTCAAGAGAGTAATGGTGAGACTGCGTATGCAACTGGATTCCAAGAGCTGTGTCGTGAAGAGGCAATCGGATGTCGTGCACTTGTGGATACATATAATACTGAGGCAGAGACTGGGACGCTGTACAATTTACATTGTACACTTACTACTACTGTAGGTGGTATATCAACAGTATATCAAGTTCCGTTTGGAAGTAATCCACAAGAATGTACTGAATGGAAAGATTTGACCGGAGCAAGTTGTATGGTGGAGCCAGGACAAACAGGGTGTGTGGTGGAATCTGCTCAGTTTACGTCTACAAGTTCTTCTGCTGTGTTCAATCGATTAAGGTTTTCTGATCCTTATGCCATTGTGATTCCGTCAGACACGCCAACTACAATCCCAATCTTCCTCTCGACACATAGTAAGTACTCTTGCGACGGTAGTAAATATTTAGGTTGTGAAATTGTTGGGCTTGAGACGGAAGCATTGCCAGGAAATGATAAGTCAACCTTTGTTACTACAACATTGATCAACTCTCCATATATTTATAAAGATACCTTGTGTACCAAGGCAGAAATTGGTTGTAGCGAATATAGTACAGACAAGGGTCTAAGCTACTTCAAAGATCCTGCTGTGGTAGGCTCACTAATGTGTCAGTATAGTAAAGGTGATGGTATTTCTCAGCGAGCTGGGTGGTATCTGGATGGAATTGGGCGTTGCGGATTGCCAGAGGCTCTTGAGGTAGATGTGGCATCAAGCACCACGTTGCCGTATTGTCGTACCGAAGTTGATTGCGGTGGATATACCATTGGTGGTACTACCACTACGTGCCGTGCAGTCAATAAAACTGCTTGTTATCCAAATTATTTGGTCAATAATGGTGAGTTTGGTCTCTATAGCAACAGTGCTGGCGATAATGAATATCTTGGGTATGTCGGTATGTGTCCTGCTGCCCAAAACGGTTGTACTGAATTTATTGATCGGGCTGATACCAATCCTGCGTTTGGTGGAAATGGAAGACCATACTACACTATTTTGGATGACAATGCGCTGGAAGCTGCTGGTGAGTGTGGTGGCAAGGCAAGTCTGCGTGAAGGGTGTGTCCTCTTTGATCAAACAAATAACCCAAGTCGTCTGTATGATACTACTGCTACCTATGCGCGCAGTGAACAAGCGGCTATCAGTTTGGGTCAGTATACAGGGGCAGAGCAACCGTCGTTGGTTTCTCCAGAGACGACAGGAAACCTCGATAGTAATACGATTCTCAAAGTCGGTCGTAACCGTGAATGTAGTGAATGGCTCGCATGTCGTAGTAGTATTCCATATACTAATGCTGATGGGAGACAGGAATATCTGTGTTATGACTATGACGTGTGTAATGAGGCGAGTGGAGAGAATTGTGGCAACTTTGTCAGTAACACATCCACCGGTTTTACTGGTCAGTATTTGAGTCAAGAAAATTATGTTTCTCGCGACACCAGCTGGTATGGTCGCGATTATTCAGGGTATTCACTTTTCAATAAATATCCGGTTGCTGATTTTCAATCAGTTGTCTTTGGCTCTATCGCAGTGCCAACAAATAATGAGCAGTATGCACAACAGATGAAAAATCCATTCTTGTTCTACCAAGTCCCAAATGAGCTCATGCAGGGAACAAATGGGGCTCGCTCATGTATTGACACTGCGACAGAAAATCCAAAAGCAGATTGGACGGTATGTGGTAGCAATAGCGGTGGACGTTGTTTTTCTGGAAGTTGTTTGTATCCAATTAGTGGCTCATTCCCAGCTGAGTTTAGTAGTACCACTGCACAGTCACAGTACACACAGTTTGTCACATACGCAAAACCAAACGAGTGTAAAGCATTTCCAGAGGAAGATAGTCCATTCCCTCAGACGGTGTTGATTGAAAATAATACCATCTTAAATAGAAGAGTACTATCGACGTCAGGAGAAGAGAGATGGATCTTTGGTGCCAAACAAAACAAATATATTACATCTGCAGTGTGTCAGGATGGCAACTGTATGTGTGATTACAACAAGGTGGTGTATGAGGATGGAACACAAGATTATTTTTCTGCTAGTTCATTGAGTGCAGAGAGTATCCAAGGGTACTGTGCTGCAGGTGCCCCAGATATGATTGGTGCTCCATGTGATGTTGATACAGAGTGTTCTGATGTTCCAGATACGCCAGGATATTGTGTACAAAAAGAACGTATAGAACGTCGTATGGGGACACTCGGATTTTGTCTTGAATATGATATGAGTCGTCCAATCAATGGTACTGGAGCAGATGGTATCAATGCACCGAAGTATGCTTGTTTGACTTGGTTGCCACTTGAGATCTCTGCATCACGAATTGATACGTATAATCAGGATGTGTTGGCGGGGTATAGTCCGGATGAAGATGCAGATGGGTATGGACAGGTGTATTGTGCGCAGAGTACCAATAGGAGTGGTGGAGAGTATATTAGTGATATGTATTTAAGTACAATTCCTGCACCTAGTACAGTCGAGAGTGTTGATTCTATCGCTTTGGGGCAAAAAGTATTTACTAATGCGGATATGATTAATCTGATCCTCTCAAGTAGTCATTTTGTTCCTACTAGTGTACCGGGTGTTTGTCCATCTTTTTCAAGCTCCTTTAATATTTGGACATGTTTTCAGTCTGGTCATTTAACTAATACACAAAGAAATTATTTGGATAATGTGCTTGAGTTGGAAGGAATAGCCACTTCAACAAGAAATGAATTTTTGGACTTGTTTCCAACAGCATCTCATCCAGCAACGAGTACATTTTCTAATTTTACAAATACGTATTCAGTCAGTGGATTAGGTCCAATGGTACTGTCTGATGTCTTTACTTCAGAAGGTTTCCCTCGCATTGTGAGTGATGGGAGTAGCGGTTTTGACAGTTGGGGGGAAAACTGGCACGGAGATGAATATGAGTGTGATCCAGATGACGCGCCCGAAGATTTGTATCGATCGTATTTTATGTGTAGAAATGGATCTCTTGATGATCTTCAGTTGTTGTATACCACATTTCAATTGTGGGCTTGGAACTATCTTAAACCATCTGCAACTGAGTATGGGGTTAATGCTTCGTTAATACGCATAGAACATCATAATTCAGGTGATTCTTTTGATAAATTTAACGTCGGCGGTATTGAACAAGCATTTACATTGGCACCAAATGTATCTTTGGATAGTGATAGTGGTGTTCGTATGCATCCACCTCGTTCCTGGTCTAGTAGTCCTGGTAGTATTACGCAGGGTATTATGAATAAGAGTGGCGTTGGATATACAGATTTATTTGGTCCAGAGTTTAGTGGATTGCATGCCGGTACAAATGGCGTTTATCATGTGGCTATTTCACCACTTGAAAAAGAAATTCATGAGCAATCTTTGAAAGAAGTATATTTTTTACCTTTAAGTTATCCAGATGGTGAGCAGGGGATCAATCCTGCATTAGTAAGAAAAGATGTGAAAATTAATTTTGACATTCTTCGATCTGCTATAGAAGGTGTAGGTGAAAATACTTCTTTAGCTGAAGTTGAGACTGGTTTGGCACAAAATAAGGATATGCAAAGGAGTTGTGATAGTAGTAATGGAGGAAATGATGAGGATGGTGTAATACCAAGTGGTAATGATGGGTGTGCCACTGATGATCCAAGCGATCGTATGGATTTTCGTTTTGGACATGATACTACAAATGATGGTGCGCGTTGGAGTTATGTTTTGGATCGTGGTTCTGATACAGATTGTGGGAGTCTATTATCAAATTGTTCGTATAGTGGTAATGGGTATTCACTTGATGCTACTTACACTACATTTGCAAATGATAGAAAAAATCGCATTCAAAGAAGATATGTGACTGTATTTTATAGCAATACTGAGAGATACAAACCGCAGTTTCTTTCAGCTGCAACTGCGGAAGAACGAGAACCTAGAATGCTCACTGAAGATCCTTTTGCTACGGTATGTGATGGTAAGGGTGGAAATAATGGAAGAAACTGGTTTGTTATTGGTATGGATTTCAATGAAGATGGGGCATTTTTGGGGTATATTAGTCGATTCTGTCATTCTGGTGGCGGTAGTAATGGTATCCAGTACGCTGTTGTTGCAACACAGTATGACATGTGTACAAACTTTGCAGTGACACATGAACAGACTGTCCAACATGAACAATACAATAAAGCATGGACAGATCGTGTATGGTCAGGAGCACCTGAAGATTTTGGGTACATACATATCAATCGCTCAGCACTACAAAAACCATTTGCGTCACTTGTAGTTGAAAGTTCAGATGTTTCTAGTGCAACAATAGGAAGATTATTATATAATTCGGTTTTCTCACAGACTATATTTGGGTTACCACGTAGCTGTGCACAATCGTCAATGGTAGAACGTGCGTTTAGTAATAATTGTTTTGGGTTAACATTTGGAGGCACATCGCTTGTGACCTCCAATGAAATTGGCACAAAAACTATCACCAATGCACAAGATTCCATTGCAGATCTATTTGCTCTTTCGTTTAAAAATAGTTTTCTAGATTTACAGACAGGTGTATTCTCTATCGGTTCTGTGGATGATAGAAGTCAAATGCCTACGTATGTGTCTGACGCAGAAAAACCACAAATTTACTCTCTCAATCCATTTATCTGTAACGACGAGCAGAGTGGAAAGACATGTACTGCTGGTGAGCGTGGATATATTACTGTGAATGGTAAAAATGCCAATACGCGAGATTATAATGGTGATGGTGCACCTGATGAAGATCAGATGGGTGCCGTCAATACACCTGATGGTACCGATCTAATTGCTGTGGACTCGTATCAGGCGCAAGTGCGGTTCTTTGGTATGGCTGATCGCAATCATATGCCGATCCGACGTGTGATGGTACGGTGGGATGAGAGTAATAATAATGGTACGACACCAGATGTACTTGGTTTCCAAAAGAATCGTAAGCCGTATTGTTTCGGTGAAAACGCATTGGGCGGAAAAGAATGTTTTCATAATGTAGATAGTTATGTGGATCCACTAAGAAATACAGAGCTTACTTGTAAGTTGGATGAAGAGTGTAAGGGGTTATTTGGTAATAGTGGTCAGTGTATAGATGCAGGTGTTTCATTCGGTAATAGTTCCCGTGCATGTCAAGAAGGATATTTCGAATTTCAGCACACGTATAGCTGTGATGCGGGTGATTTACAAGAAAATGGCATGTCAGTTTCACAAATTCAAAGTATAAATGGAGATATGTATAGTCGTCTCAAGTCTGGATATGGTCTGTCAGATGCTGATCGTGTGTGTGTCTATAAACCGGGTGTTCAGGTACTTGATAACTGGGGATGGTGTAATGCTTCTACTATACCGAGTGATGGTATGGTAAATGGAATTGTGGTTAGTTCTACACCAAATCCTGCAGGTGAGTATAGTGGTGAATATCCAGCGGTAGTTGGTACAGGTGGTTGTGCGCCAACCAATTCTACTGCATGGTCATACTTCAACGGTATTATTATTGTCGTACCAGAGGATGCACTCCCTGGAAATCGATAATATATGTTTATTGACAGTCTTGGATTATTTCTCCTTTTGTCTGGGTTTGTGATTGGACTAGGTGCTGTGACAGTCATCGACATCCATGGGTTTCTCGGCATACGGTCTGCCTACTGGACACAGACGACCACCCGTGTTCACAAGGTGACCAAACCACTGATCTGGATTGGCATACTGCTGTGTATTATCGGGGGAAGTATCTACTATCGATTTGAGACGCTCAGCGGGGTGGTACTCTATCATGTTGTGGCGGCTACTATACTCATACTCAATGGGATATTTTTGAGTTTTGTGGTGAGTCCATACCTCCTAGAGCGAGAACGACAGAGGAGATCAGAGGAACTACTTGATCGTGTGTGGCAGATCAAAATTGCGCTGAGTTTATTGGTTTCTGACGTGTTGTGGTGGAGTTCGCTTATAGGTTTGGCCCTGTATCTTGCGTAGCCCTTGCCAAAAGTCTTCTCCTCTTGTAGGCTTATATATGTATGAAGCTGAGGAGGCCTAGTAGGCCTAGAAAGCTTTTAGAAAACTTAGATAACTCAGTCAACTTAGCCAACTAAGATAACGTAGATTATTATGACTATCTCTCAACTATCATCCGCTATCGGCACAGAAGTCACTATCCAAGGGTGGCTTTACAACAGTCGTTCTAGTGGTTCTTTGGCATTTTTAGAGCTTCGTGACGGTTCTGGTTTTGTGCAGGCGATTGTGGAAAAAGCAAAGGTCTCTGAGGAGGTATGGACTGCCGCTACGACATTGACACAGGAGTCATCACTGCGTGTGAGTGGGAGTGTTGCGGCACATCCAAAGAAACCGGGTGTATATGAAATCCAAGTATCTAGTTTGGAAGTCATTCATCTGTCACCAGAATATCCAATCGCTCTCAAAGAGCACGGCCCTGAGTTTCTTTTTGATAATCGTGATTTGTATTTGCGTGCCAAAACTCCTTGGGCAGTACTGCGTATTCGTGATCGTGTCTTTTTCTCCATTGAGCAGTTCTTTCATGAGGAAGGTTTTATTCGTTTTGATACCCCTATTTTGCAACCAACGAGTTGTGAGGATACGACACAGTTGTTTTCAGTTGATTACTACGAGGATCAGATGTATCTCTCTCAGTCTGGACAGCTCTATAGTGAGGCGGGGATCATGGCATTTGGCAAGGTGTATGATTTTGGCCCAGTATTTCGTGCAGAAAAAAGTAAAACTCGTCACCATCTCTCAGAGCTTTGGATGATGGATGCAGAGATGGCGTTTTTTGATCAGAGCATGAACATGGATGTGCAGGAGAGAATGGTCAAACGAATCGTCTCTGATGTGCTTCGTGATTGCAAAGAAGAACTTGCGATTTTGGAGCGCGATACGACGCTTCTGCAGCGTCTCGTAGATGAACCGTTTGTCCGCATGAAACATGTAGAAGCGAAAAAGATTCTCGAGGCAGATGGACTCACGGTAGATCATCTCGATGATATGACGACAGAAGAAGAAATTTACCTCGGAAACAAATACCAACTTCCAATCTTTATTGAAGATTATCCGCTCGCTGTCAAATCGTTTTATATGAAACGATATATTGACGAAGCAGGTGTACCTCGTGCACGCAATGCGGATCTCGTCGCCCCAGAAGAGGGTCGTGAGATCATCGGTGGAAGTCAGCGTGAGGTAGACTATGATGTGCTCCTCAAAGAAATTCAGGATCGCAACTATCCGCTTGCAGAATATGAATGGTATCTCAATACACGTAAATTTGGTTCAGTTGAGCATAGTGGATTTGGGATCGGACTCGAGCGTACGGTGCGCTGGATTACTGGTGTGCATCATATTCGTGAGACCATTCCGTTTGCCAGAATGTTGAATCGAAATAGACCGTAGTGGTCATATGTGTGGTAGAAACGTTCCCCTCCTTGGAAAGGAGGGGATAGGGGTGGTTGATTCGAAGCCACTAGACCATCAACCTCACCTGACCTCCCCTTTCTAAGGGGAGGAACGTACTAAACAAGTATCTTGATGGATTGTAGTATTCGTTAAATTCGTATGCATTCGTATATTTGTATTACATTTTATGAAAAACAGAATATTAGTACAACAACTTCCCCAACATTTGGGGCAACAAGTCACCATCGCAGGTTGGCTCTCCAACCTTCGTGACATGAAAAACTTTGGCTTTGCTATTTTGCGTGATCGTACTGGGTTGGTACAGGTCGTACTTGAGTCAGCACACCTCGAACAGCTTAAAGGATTACAATTTGAAACAGTGCTCAAAATTACTGGTACTGTCAAAGAAAAAAAATCAAAAGATCCAAACGCAAAAGAGGTGGAGGTGCAGTGTGAGACACTTGAGGTGCTCTCACCGGTGACTGAGCCAACACCAGTGGAGATTGGGAAACCTGAGATCGATGTACAGCTCGATACACTGTTTGATAACCGTGTGGTGACACTTCGTCATCCAAAACAGCGTGCCATTTTTCGTGTGCAAGCTGCACTTGTGCGCGGGTATCGTGAGTATATGGATGCGCAGGGTTTTACTGAGATTTTTTTTCCAGTACTTGGTGGAGCTGCATCAGAAGGCGGTGCAGAATTTTTCAAAGTCGATTATTACGGACGTGAAGCTACGTTGATGCAATCAGCACAATTGTATAAACAAATTACAATGGGTGTATATGAGGGAGTGTATGGTTTGTCGTATTCGTTTCGAGCAGAAAAATATGCCACATCTCGCCATCTTACTGAGTTCAATCAATTTGAATTTGAGTTAGGGTTTGTTGAGGATATGGAGGAGTTGATGGAGATAGAAGAAGGTTCCATAAGAGAAATGTTTGCGGCAGTAGAGCGAGATTGTGCAAATGAGCTGCAGATTCTTGGGGTGACTCTTCCTCCACTTGGTGCTAAATTCCCTCGTGTTACATTGCGAGAAGCGCTTGAACTGTATCGTGATAATACTGGTATAGATGAAACAAACGAACCTGATTTGTCACCCGCAGCGGAACGGTGGTTGTCAACGGTGTGGGCTCCACAACAGCATGGTTCTGGTTTTGTATTTGTGACTGACTGGCCAGCAACAAAACGTCCTTTCTATGCAAAATTAGATCCAAAGAATCCTGAAAATACAATCACGTTTGATCTTATCGGTTTTGGAAGTGAGATTACTTCTGGTGGTATGCGTATTCACGAGTATGCTGAACAGGTGCGTCGAATAGAAGAAAAAGGATTGGATCCTGCACAATTTGAAGATTACTTGACGATGCATAAATATGGTATCCCACCAGAAGGTGGATTTGCCATTGGCTTACAGCGTTTAACTCAAAATATCCTTGGACTTGGAAATATCAAAGAGGCAACGATATTTCCTCGTGATGTGCAACGACTTCGGCCATAAAAAAACTCGTCTGAATACCAGACGAGTTTTTGTTTTTATGTGGTATATTAGTCTTTATCCTCTGCACGGTATCCAGCATTTATCTCGAGAACATATTCACGTGGTAGATATGTTGGTGTGCCGTATCCGTAGTATCCTGGTGGTTGGATCATGTCTCCTGTACTTGGAATATTTTCATACCAGCTAACTATATCGTTTAGCTCGCTGTTTGTCTTTTGTTCAATCATTGCTTTATTTTTTTCAAGTGCATCATATGCTTTACTCCATGCCTGTGAGCGGATAGCATCCATATCAGAGAGTGTATATGTGACAGAGGTGATCTGGTTGAGTCCTTCTGCGTTGATGAGGGCAAGTGTACGATCTACTGATGTCTTGTGTGTAGTAATATTTTTCACTTTAAGCATGACTTGGTAGTTTGCACTGTATCCGGTAACAGCTGGTGGGTTGCCTGAGTAGTCCATTGAGTATTCGTAGTTTGGATTGAGTGAAGAGCCTGATGGATATATTTCTACCTCAGCATCTTCAAGTGTTGCAAGTTTTTCTGATACTTTTTTGAATAATGCGTTATATTTTTCTTGAATACTACCTGATGTTTTTTCATTATTGTAGTTTACCGCAGCATAAATAAGTGCGGTGTCTGGTTCATATTGTACTACACCACGTCCGATGACGGTGATAGAGTTATATGGCTCATTGACAATTTTGTCTCGGAGGATGGAGACGATGACAATTGCTGTGAGCGCAACAACAGCAATGCCACCAAGGATGTTTTTTCCTTTTTCAGAAGAAAATTCTGGCATAGGATCTATATACAATGAATAAAATATATTCCTATTGTACACCTCTTTTTCTTTTTGTGCATACTTGCGGTTTTTGTCTTGCTGTGGTAGGATAATTTCGCTCTATAGAGATAATTTTTACTTATGTCACCATTGCCAAGTGTATTTTTACAGCGCCTCACACTTCTTGCTGGAGACCATTATGAAACTATTTTGTCCACATGTGTGGATAAGCCGACGACATTTCGTTGCAATACGATTCGTCGTGATGCAGTAGAGACGTATACTGAGTTGATTTCTTTGGGGTTTGAACTCGAGCCGGTTTTGTGGTGTCGTGGTGCGTACGTACTTCGTAATAAAACAAAACGAGAATTGATGTCTACGGGTAGTTATACACGTGGAGAAATTTACCTTCAGAGCCTCGCGAGCATGGTGCCACCTCTCCTGATGGATATCGAACCAAATCTTCGGGTACTTGATATGACAGCTGCACCAGGAAGCAAGACATCTCAGATTGCTGCGCTGATGCACAAGAGGGGGGAGTTGGTAGCAAGTGAGATGAGTAAGGTGCGTTTTTTTAAACTGCAACATAATATGCACCTATTGGGAGTGTCTGACAAACAGGATGGGTGGACACTTGATCTTCGTTATACTGATGCGACCAAATTGGTCTCCAAGTATCCTGAGTATTTTGATCGTGTGTTGCTTGATGCACCTTGTAGTGCTGAGGCACGATTTGATGTCAATGATGAGAAATCATATGGATATTGGCGAGAGGAAAAAATTCGTGAAATGGCAAGCGTACAATGGTCTTTACTCCACGCTGCGTTTGCATTACTTCGTCCAGGTGGTACACTTGTGTATTCTACTTGTACGTTTGCTCCGGAGGAAAATGAATATCAGATTAGTCAGTTTCTCAATAAAGTTGGGCAGCGAGCACAACTAGAGATGACGAGAATTGATGGACTTACTGCGATGCCGTTGGTGCAGCAGTGGAATAAAAAACAGATTCGAGATGATGTGGTAGAGCGTGCATTGCGAGTCCTGCCAACAAAAGATATTGAAGGATTTTTTATTGCGAAGATTAAAAAACAGCCTTGATATGCGGCTGTTTTTTTGTGCTTGATTATACCACATCTTTTTGATACGCTACAGCCATATTTCCCACTCTATGCAGGCCAAGCATGCCCTCATTATTCCTGTTTTTAACGGGGAGCGTCACATCCTCTCATTGTTTGTTCAATTAGAGGCTTTTTTGGCTACACAGAGCGATTGGTACGTCTATATCGTCAATGACGGGAGTACTGATACCACGCTTCAGCTTTTGAACCTACTCCCTGCAAATATTTCATCATCTGTGACGGTATTGTCATATGAGCAAAATAGGGGCAAGGGTGGAGCGATCGCCTATGCGATGGGAATGATTCCGCAAAATGTTAGCACTATTTCATATACTGATATTGAGATTCCCTATACGTTTGAGCCGCTGGTCAAAGGTGTGGAGGTGCTCCAGCAGAGAAGTGAGGTGTCTGCTGTTATTGGGGATCGGACGCGTGCGCAGGGGCTCCAGTATTCCAAATACCGTCAGCTCGCGACCAAACTATTTCGTCTTTTTGTCCCGACTGAAGTGCGAGTGTTTGCTGACACTCAGGCAGGATGCAAGGCGTTTCGATCGGACGTAGCGAGACGTGTCTTTGGGCAATTACAGACGTCACGATGGGTCTTTGATATTGAGGTACTCTCAACACTGGTTCGATCGGGTGATGTGGTTGAGACAATTCCAGTGACTATCAAACCACAGTGTGCTCGTGGTGTAGGTGGACTGACATTTTTGCATTCCAGTGTTTCTGTACTCACTGATCTATTTCACATTCGTTTTCCACAAGTGTATCGACATATATTGCAACGCACATTCTTGCTATACTTCATCGCTTCGTTGCTTCTTTCCTTCCTTTGGTTTGGACAATCATTGACACTCGGATTTTTTAGTGATGATTTTCTCGCGCTCTCTGTCGCTGATCAGGCGTCATCGTGGTGGTCGTATCTAGTGACCAATATCTTTGGGCAAAAGGGGGGTGGAAGCTATGGTCCAGTATGGAACTGGATTGTCGAGGCACAGTATTCACTCTTTGGGATGCGTGCTAGTTGGTTTCATGGTGTCAGTATTGTCGTACATGCACTCAATGCGACGTTGCTTGTGGTATTCCTACAGTTACTGACCAAGCGAAAGAGTCTTTCTGTTGCTGCAGGTCTGCTATTTTTGACACTGGTAGGACACGTAGAGTCGGTTGTGTGGGTAGCATCACAGGTACATCTTTTTGCGACACTGTTTCTCTTGGTTGGTTTTATTGCCTATATACAAAGTATCCAGATTGAGAACCGACGTTGGTATGTGCTGGGTATGGTCAGTATTGCGCTTGCTCTGTTTACCAAAGAAATTAGTGTGACGAGCATCTTGCTGTTACCGCTCATCGGTTTGTGGTTGCGTACAAAACAGATGGGTGTGTCATTGTACACAGCATGTGTTCATTCACTCAAAGATGCAATTCCTGTGTTTGTTTCATTGAGTACTTTTCTTGTTCTGCGATATGTTGTGACGCAGACGGGTACAGTGTCATATTATGGCGGTGGGTTTGATACATTAACGTATTATCATATTTCTCAGTTTATTATTGGGATTACACTCAGTCATGTACTTCCATTTAGTCAGCGTGCAGAACTCTGGGAGTTTTTGTTTGTGTACAAGGAAATTCTCTTTGTATGTTTGGTACTTGTATCACTATTTCTGCTCAAAAAGAAACAACATAATGCTGTCTTTTTCTCTCTGCTTTGTCTGATCGTGTTGATTCCATACGTTCCATTATTTCTCAATTTTTATTCATATGAAGGGGAGCGGTATGGCTATTTTCCTGCACTCTTTTTTGCAACAGCAGTTATTTTCTTTGTTTCTGAAGTAGTGTCGTTGACACCAAAACGTGTTCAAACAATCTTGTCTGTGGGGTTGTGCCTCGTTGTTGGCGTGTGGATGGTGGGTTCCTTGGTTACCGTATTTGGTAAGATTGATAACTGGCGTCAGGCAGATGAGTGGATTGCCCAGGTGTTTGACGAAGCACAGCAGTTGCCATGGGATGATTTGGGGTATGTCTATGTGCTTGGACTGCCTGACTCGTATCAGGGTGCGCATCTGTTGCGTAATGGATTTATGCAGGGTATGAAGATGTTGTATGATCGGCCGATTGTCGGAGAAAGTCCGTATATCCTCTCATCTGTACTCGAACTACCAGACACATCAGCGCGTGCATCGATGCGTGTTACGTGTCGGATTGGCGGGCGTCAGTGTTCATTGCATTCTACGGATCAAAATATAATTGGGTTTCCGACAAGTTCTGTGGCACATGGTGTATTGACACTGGGAAATGTAGATAGACGAACACTCCTCGCCAAGTCAGTATCGCTGAAAGTGTCAGATCAGTGGTGTGCTGACAAAGAGGTGATCTCTCTTGTGTGGTATGATGCGCGTAGTGGAAGGTGGTTGTATGAGACACTTGACCCATATTTGCTCTGTGATAATGGTGATTTGTAGCCCTTTTCTTTCTCTTCTTTTTCGACTATACTGTGAAGGTATTTTGTCTCTATGCCAGTGCAATTTAAGAGTGGAACATTTGAAGGGCCATATGATCTTCTTCTCTCATTGATTGAAGAGGAGAAGTTGTCACTTTCAGACGTATCTCTCTCGACGATCACTGAACAGTATCTGTCCTATCTCGATACACTAGAGGAGGAGAATCCAGAGGAGCTGGCTGATTTTCTGAGTGTGGCTGCGCGGTTGCTTTTGCTCAAATCTCGATTACTCTTGCCACAGTTTGGGTTTGAAGAGGAAGAAAAAGGGGAGAGTCTTGAAGATCAATTGCGACTGTACAAACAATTTGTCGCAGTGAGTAGAGTGCTCGAGAAGACATGGCTCTCGCCGTTACGAAGTATGTTTCGGTTTGAACCACCTCGCAAGAGTCCTGACTTTGTCCCGCCGATGAATGTGTCTGGTGAGTCGCTGTACCAGCATATGCTGACATTGATTCGACGTCTCACACCACCAAAACCGTTGCCAAAGACGCACATGGATCGGTCGGTAAATATTAAAGAAAAAATTGATGCTATCCGACAACTACTCAATTCATCACAGACACTTTCGTTTTCAGATATTATCGCATCAGGAGGAAACAAGACTGATATGATTGTAAGCTTCCTCGCGCTTCTAGAATTGCTCAAATTAAAATCAATTCATCTCGAGCAGGAAGAGTCGTTTGGGGATATCGTTATTACAAAGAACATAGAACAAGCCGTGTAAGCCTCTTAAGCATTTTAAGCCTCCTAATGTATGCACTCACACATTGAATCAATTCTCCTCGTCGCATCACGACCACTTCGATATAGTGACATTGCACAAGCGCTCGATGCTGATACATCAGTCGTCGCAGAGGTAATCGAAGAACTCAAAGCGCGGTACAATACTGAGTCTTCAGGTATTCATATTTTTGTTGTTGATGACACGGTTCGTATTGGCACCAATCCAGCACATGCCGCCGTGGTTGAGCAATTTATGAAAGATGAGATTGCGGGTGAATTACCAAAAGCACAACTCGAAACTCTGACTGTGATTGCCTATCGCGGACCAATTACTCGTGCGGAGATCGAACAGATTCGCGGTGTCAATTGTTCTGTGATTTTACGCAACCTATTGGTTCGTGGGTTGATCGAAGAACGTCAAGATGAGGCATCATTTATGCCAGTGTATACACTTTCATTTGATGCACTACGACATTTGGGTTTGACCAGTATTTCTGAACTGCCAGAATATGATACATTGCGTACTCATGCACATATCGATGCAGTGCTCGCAGTAGAGGAGCCGACGGACGACGATGCTCACGCTGCATAATCGGTATGGAGCAACGAGGAAATTTTTTGGCAACTGATATTGATGTCACACGATCAGCACACTGGCGTGTTGTTTTGATGTATACCGCATTGGTGGTGAGTATTGCTAGTATTTGTTCTACCATTATTTTCTTTTTATTTCTGTATACACCAACAAATACCGCACTTCTCAATGCGGTGATGGTGTTACTGCGTATCCCCACACCAGAGGAGCAGGTTGCAGAAGTAGAAGTGTATGTACCGCCAGTACCTACACAAATCGCAGAGGTGGTAGCTCCATCCACAACAGCTTTTTCATTTATGGTGCAGGATACTGTTGGTGGGGCCGTGTTGATCTCACAAAAACCAGATGCTGTCTGGCCACTGGCTAGTATTACCAAGTTGATGACTGCACTCGTGATTTTGGATATGCAGCCGGATTATTCGACAACGACAGTGGTGATTGGTGCTGATTCACTTGATTCGTTTATGTATGCCGGGGATACTTATACATATCAAGAATTGTGGGATGCGATGCTTATTGGTTCTTCAAATAAGGCGGCATTGACACTTGCAACTGCGCTGGGGGGAAGTGAGGGTGCTTTTGTGTCTTTGATGAATGAAAAAGCACGAACGTTGGGACTCTCTACAAGTACTGTATTTGTAGATGCGAGTGGTCTTAGTGATGGAAATGTGGGGACAGCACGTGATGTGTCAATACTTGTCCAAAAAGCAATGGTACAAGAAAAAATTGCACAGACGGTACGCACCAAAAGTGTCGTGTTGTTTTCAAAAGAACGAAAAAAACAACGGGAAATTTTAACAACAAATTGGTTGTTGACTGGGTGGATCCCAAACACGTTGCAGCTCGTTGGTGGTAAGACAGGTCATACGCTTGCTGCCGCATATAATTTTACTATGGTAACATATGATGAAGCACATACACGTCCAATCAGTGTCGTCGTTCTCGGTGCTCAGACACATGAGGCGCGTTTTACTGAGGCATTAGCATTGGCACAGTCTGTGTGGCAATCGTATCAGTGGCCATAATTTTTTATCATAATATATGAAAAACACATATCGCGTTGCTCTTGCGACGCATCCGTTGTGTCTCGCACATGATCCTGGAATTGGTCAACCAGAAAATCCATTTCGATTACAGGCGATACTTCATGCGCTTTCATCATCTGGATATACGTATGAACAGAGTGATGTTGCTCTTGCACTGGATTCGATACAACAAACACATAGTGCTACCTATCTGCGGCGTATAGAAAAAGCACGTGGCAAAAACATGGTTTTGGATGCGCTCAAAGAAACCTATACCTCAGCACCGTCAATTGATGCTGCCTATATGGCGGCGAGTATTGGATGTTCAGTAGTGGAACGTGTTCTCAAAGGTGAGATTGACCGTGGGTTTGCTTTGTTGCGTCCACCTGGACATCATGCTTGTGTACACAAAGCAATGGGGTATTGTATTATCAATAATGTGGCAGTTGCAATTACACATGCAAAAAAACATGGTGCTAAAAAAATTGCTATCTTGGATTTCGATGTACATCATGGTAATGGAACACAAGATATCATCAATGGTGATCCTGCATGTCTGCATATTGATTTTCATCAAAAAGAGTTATTTCCTGAATATGGTGGTAGTATTGAAGATGTGGGGGGAGCACCCGCCAAAGGGCATTTGGTGAATATTGAATTGCCAGCAGGGTGTGCGGGTACAGAATATGCGCGTCTCATGAAAGAGATTGTGGTACCAACTTTAGAATCATTTCAGCCAGATATTATTTTGGTTTCTGCTGGGTACGATGCACATGAATATGATGGTCTGTCTGCGATCCAACTTTCTCATATAGACTACTACAATATGGTTTCTGATGTGTGTCGAGTTGCACAAACATACTGTAATGGGAGAGTTGTCTGTTTTTTGGAAGGTGGGTATAGCGTTGCAGCTCTACAGTCTTCAGTACTTGCTACCGTTGCGGCGTTGTGTGGAAAGAAATGTCCGAATATTCCCAAATACCCACCACGTTCATACAAGATTGTTGGGTTTGAAAAAATTATGCAGAAACTTAAAAAACAAAAAGAGTTGTATTGGGGGAAGAAAAAAAGAGCCAAATAGGCTCTTTTTATGTGCCGCGAGAGAGAATCGAACTCTCATGCCCTTGCGGGCGCGGGATTTTGAGTCCCGTGCGTCTACCAGTTCCACCATCGCGGCAGTATGTTTGTGGGTACCAGTGTATCTCAAATTGCTCGGATTGTCAATTGGGTGTATAATAGTGGGCACTATGTCCAAAATCATTGCTGTAGTAAATCAAAAAGGTGGTGTAGGAAAAACAACCACGACTATGAATCTTGCTGCCTCTTTGGCCGAAACAGGAAAGTTTGTGCTTCTTGTAGATATGGATCCGCAGGCCAATGCGACGAGTGGGTTTGGAATTGTGCATACTGATCTCCCACATGGTATTTATGAAGCGTTGGCAGGGCAGAAACGTATCCATGATATTGTCCTCAATACTGCTCATGAGGGGCTTCGGATTGCACCGGCTACGAGAAACCTGGCAGGCGCTGCTGTGGAGTTGGTCTCCGTCAACCGACGTGAGTTTCAACTCGCTGATTTGCTAGAGGAGATGCGTCATGCGTATGATTATATCATTATTGATTGCCCACCATCGCTTGGATTGCTCACGATCAATGCGCTTGTGGCTGCGGATGAGATATTGATTCCAGTACAAGCAGAATATTATGCGCTCGAAGGGTTGGGACAATTGATGGAGACTATTGGATTGATTCAAAAACATGTCAAACCTGAATTGGGAGTACTTGGTGCAGTTATCACCATGTTTGATGGACGCAACAAACTTTCTACTGATGTAATGAATGAGTTGTACAAATTTTTCCCAAATACTATTTTCAAAAGTGTGATTCCACGTACTGTTCGTCTTGCTGAGGCACCATCATTTGGTAAATCTATTTTCCACTACGAGCCGAATGGGAAAGGAGCAAAGGCATATGAACGGCTTGCACGGGAAATTTTAGATATTCACGAAGCTCTTTCTTAAATATATAACTTAGAAAACGTAGTCAACTCTTCGTTAACTTAGCAAACTCCAATCACTATGGCTCTCGGTAAAGGACTTGGTTCTCTCATTCCAAACGCAAACACTATGCAGGTAAAAAAACCTGTAGTTGATGTTGGACACAAGACAGAAAAAATCTGGCAGATTCCACTCTCTGAGATTGTGGCAAATACACACCAGCCACGTCAACAATTTTCACATGAACAGCTTGAAGATCTTGCCGCTTCTATCAAAGAACATGGTGTGATTCAGCCGATTTTGGTCAACGAACGTGAAGATGGAGGGTATGAGTTGATTGCAGGGGAACGTCGATTTCGTGCGTCAGGGATTGCTGGACTTGCTACTATTCCTGCGATCGTTCGTACGACCACTGTACAGGAAAAACTAGAAATTGCATTGATTGAAAATATTCAGCGTCAGAATCTCAATCCAATTGAGTGTGCGTTTTCGTATCAAAGACTTATGGATGAGTTTGGCCTTACACAAGAAGATGTAGCAAAAAAAGTAGGCAAAAGCCGGTCTTCTATTGCTAATACGCTTCGTCTTCTTGATCTACCTGATGCGATTCAGCGAGCGTTGATTGATGGAGAGTTGAGTGAAGGAAAGGCCCGTGCGTTGCTGAGTCTCAAAGATGAAAAAGAGCAATTGTCAGTATTTGCGAGTATGCAAGGCAAGCAGATGTCAGTACGTGATGTAGAGTCAGTTGTAGAACACAAAGGACCTGCATCTCGTAAAGGATCGGTGCGGCGTGATCCAAATATTATGGCACAAGAACGGATACTCGAGGAACGTCTGGGAAGTAAAGTGCGCATTGCTCAAAAAGGAGATCATGGAAATATTACTATTGAGTTTCATTCACGAGAAGAATTGAAACATCTTTTTGAAATATTATCTTAAGGCGGTGGTGTAAAAAATAAAACATCCTCGAGGAATCGAGAATGTTTTTTGTATTATTTTTTTGTAGGCAGTACTCTCCGTAACCAATCTGCAATAGATGCTTTTTGTGCTGAGCGAATGCGTGCTTTGGCAGTGTGTGTTTTGACAAAGTTGATCCAATCAGGACTTGGTCCTTTTCTATTTTTATCCAAGATGATTTCGACCACATCACCATTTTTGAGTATGGTGTCTACTGATGCCATTTTATCATTTATTTTTGCGCCGCTGCATTTGTCACCAATATCAGTATGGATGTGGTAGGCAAAATCAACCGGTGTGGCACCTTCGGGGAGATCGATCACATCACCTTTTGGTGTAAAGACAAAAATACGGGTTTGAAGAAAATCTACTTTTAACTCTTCAAGATCTGATAGTTTGTTGAGAATTTCTTTTTGAATCTCTGCAAGTTCTGTCGCCCAGCGAATTGTTTGCTGGACTGATTCGTGTCCGCTAGTATTTTTGTAACTCCAGTGTGCAGCGATACCATACTGAGATTCTTCTTGCATCTCTACTGTACGAATTTGGAATTCTACTGGTTTACCGTCCTTGCCAAATACGGTTGTGTGAAGAGAGCGGTATCCGTTTGGTTTTGGTTGAGAGATGTAATCTTTGATACGGCCTGGCATTGGCGTCCAGAGATTATGTATGATGCCGAGTGTTGCATAGCAATCAGCTACAGAGTTGAGGATAACACGAATAGCAACAAGATCGTAAACATTTTGAATTTCATTTCCTTTGCGTAGTAGTTTTTTGTAAAAACTATACAAGCGTTTGTTGCGTCCGTATGTAGTTGCTGCATTGATATTTGCTTTGGCGAGTGCTTCACGAACTTCACTTACAATTTGTTGGTAGTATTGTTCACGTCCAGCAATTTGCTCATCACGGAGCGCTTTCATTTTTATATATTCTTTTGGATAGACGTATTTAAACGAGAGATCTTCGAGGTCGCTTTTCATATCATCCATCCCTAGGCGACTCGCGATAGGGGCAAAGATTTCGAGACTCTCGAGTGCAATACGGTATTGTTTGGGTGGTGGGAGTGCGTCGAGTGTTTGGAGGTTGTGGATACGGTCAGCAAATTTGATAATCATAACACGGACGTCTTCGGCCATGGCGACAAACATCTTGCGTAAGTTTTCGATATATCGTTCAACTCCACGATATTTGAGTTTTCCAAGTTTTGTAATACCACCAACTAGTGAGGCAATTTCTGTACCAAAATTTTCTTCAATCTCTTTGAGAGTTACCTGAGTATCTTCTGGTACATCGTGCAGGAGAGATGCAGTAACAAGTGTCGGATCAATGTGCATGCTGGCGAGAATGTGCGCAACACCAAGTGGATGAATGATATATGGTTCACCGGATTTACGAAATTGCCCCTCGTGTGCGTTTTTGGCAAAATCATACGCCAGACGTAACAAATCCATGTCAGCATTGGGTGCATACCCTGCAACCATGGTTATGAGCGTTTCAATTGTCTGTGTTTGAGGAATTGTCTGTTGCATAGGTGTATATACACTATACTCGGTTTTTGTGGGTGTTGGCAAGTGCTTGGTGTGTATACAAAAACCCCGCAATGGCGGGGTGTTTGATTATTTCTTTTTCTTCGCTTTTTTTGTACTAGGCTTCTTTTCTTTGTTTGGTTTTGGTGGGGCGATCTTGGTTGTTTTTTTCTTGCCCCAGCCACGTTTTGGTTTCTTTTTTGCTTCTTCGATGAGTGTAAGACAATCTTCGAGTGTCAGGGTTGTTGGTTCTGTGTCTTTGGGTACTGTGGCGTTATGTTCACCATCGGTGACATAGATACCATATCGTCCTGATTTTATTTTCACCTCTGTTCCATCAAATGTTTTGATGAGCTCTTTGGCTTTTTGTTCTTTGATTGCTTTGATAACATTGTTGGCTTCATCGAGTGTGAGGGTATATGGATTTTTTTCTTTTAAATTATAATACGTTGTGTCAATTTTGATGTATGGTCCAAAACGTCCTTTGTCTACGATAATATCAAATCCATCGTCTGTTTTTCCTAATGTTCGTGGAAGGGAAAGAAGTTGGAGTGCTTGTTCTAACGTAATACTTGTCATTGGGATTGTTTTTGGAATTGATGCAAAACGAGGTTTTTCTTCATCGTCTTTGGTGCCAAGTTGAACAAACGGACCAAAACGTCCAACGCGGACAGAAATTTCTTTGTTTGTTTTTGGATCTGTACCAAGAATGCGTGCATTGATAATGTCGGTTTTTTTGAGATCTTCTGTTTTTTCGACAATTGTTTCATGAAATGGTGTGTAGAATGCATGGATAATTGGCTGCCATTTCGTTTTTCCTTCAGCGATGCTATCAAGATCTTCTTCCATCTGCGCAGTGAATTGGTAGTCGACAATAGTAGGGAAGTGCTCAACAAGCAAATCTGTTACTGTCATGGCAATTGGTAATGGCGCGAGGCGTTTATCCTCATCGCGTTCAACATATCCACGATCTTCAATTGTTGCAATCGTTGGTGCATAGGTACTCGGACGGCCGATACCATATTCTTCCATAATTTTGACCAGCGTTGCGTCATTGTAACGAGCTGGTGGCTCGGTAGTGTGTTTTTCATGTCTGATCTCAGAGCAGTATAGTGTCTCTTTTTCTGCCAATGTTGGGAGTGCTTCTTCTTTTTGTAATTCTGGATAGAGAATCAACCAGCCTGGAAATGAAATCATTTGTCCTGTAGCACGAAAAGTATATGTGGATTGTACGGTTGTAGAGATGTCGACAGTTGTTTTGGCAACTTTTGCTGTCGCCATTTGTGTGGCGAGAGTGCGTTTGTAAATCAATGTGTAGAGTTTGTGTTGTTGTGGATCGAGATATGGTTTGACACTCTCGGGTGTTCTGTTTGGATCAGTTGGACGGACTGCTTCGTGGGCTTCTTGTGCGCCTTTACTATTGTTTTTGTAACTGTGTGTTTCAAAATACTGCGCACCATACATCTCTATAATATGTGCTTTGACTTCTGTCTTAAATTTTTCTGACAAGTTGATTGAATCAGTACGCATGTACGTAATCAAACCGACGTGACCGTCAGAGCCAAGATTAATACCTTCGTAGAGCTGCTGAGCTAGGCGCATAGTTTGTTTGGCGCTGTAGCCAAGTTTTTGGTTTGCTTGCTGTTGGAGTGTCGAGGTGGTAAATGGTGGAGGAGGAAGACGCTTTGCCTCTTTCTTTTCTATTTTTTCAATTACGTACGTTGCATCCGTCAGTGCTGTTACAATATCAGTCGCTCTGTCTTCTGTAGGAATCGCAAATTTATCCAATTTCTCTTTGTTGATTGCAACAAGTTCGGCAGGAAATAGTGCGTCATTATCTGGATTGTTCTTTGTTCTTTGCTCTTTGTTCTTTTCAAAAAGTCCTTGAATAGTAAAATAATCTTGAGCCACAAACGCTTCACGTTCACGTTCACGTTCAACGACAAGTCGTACTGCAACTGACTGAACACGTCCGGCAGAGAGTCCGCGAGCTACTTTTTTCCACAGTAATGGTGATAGCTCATATCCGACGAGACGATCCAAAATACGGCGAGCCTGCTGGGCATCGACGATCGGCATGGTGATGTGGCGCGGATGAGCGAGTGCTTCGTCAATTGCATGTTTGGTAATTTCATGAAAGACGATGCGTTGTGCTTGTTCTGGTTTGATTTTAAAAATTTCAGCCAAGTGCCACGAAATGGCCTCTCCCTCACGATCTTCATCAGTTGCAAAGATAATATTATTGTCGACTGATTTTGCGAGCTTTTTGAGTTTTTCAACATGAGCGGTTTTGTCCTCTGAGATTTCGTATGTTGGTTCAAATGAGCCATCTTTTGTCTCTACTCCCATTTTTGAACTTGGTAAATCACGCACATGACCAAAGGAAGACTCTACAATAAAGGAACTCCCGAGGAAGCGGGAGATTGTTTTGGCTTTGGTGGGTGACTCGACGATAACGAGAGTTTTACTCATAGTGTGGGGTCAATACGTAGGGAGGATAGGGGAAAGTGGAGGTTTTGTCAATGGTGTACTGTTATGACACGAGAGTTGGGCGTAGTTCACCTGAGAGAAAAATACATCCAGTGACCAGTAGTATATCATGTTTTTTTGTAGACCGCCTGTTTTTCAATGATGTTGTTATCGGCTAAAGAGTATGTTATCTGTGAATATTTGTATGGTTATCCACAGATTTTTTGACAGGTCTTTATAGGTAGATTACGATAAATATATAATTTCTTATTGTAGCTATAATATGCATATGAGCAAAGAACGTGGTCCTACATTATCTGTAGGAGAAGTAGTTGATGAAATACGTATGATGATTCAGCAATACAATCAGAGTGGTGCTGGTTTTATGGACCCTCGTACATTGGAAGGAATTATGAAGGAACTTTTGTCAGGGCGTATGAGTCCAAGTGAAGCGTTAGAGCAAGCGCGACGTATTAGTGATGGGAGAGAAGATTACCATTAAAAAGAGGCCTTAAGCCTTTTTTTAACTCCTCACATACCTCATCCCACCCACGTTCTTTATCACCCCTTTCATCTCCATCAGTGTTAATGTACTCATAACTGTCGTTTGTGGAAGCGCAGAAGATTTGATAAGCATATCAATCAACACTGGTTCTCTAGAAAGTAATTTGTAGAGTACCTCTTCATTTGGTAAAAGTGATGGTGGTGTGATTGGTGACTCTGTATTTCTTTTGACAATCGAAAGTCTAGTAAAGATATCTTCTGCACTGGTGACGCAAAATGCCCCTGCTTTGATGAGCTCATTTGGGCCTCGTCCGTGTTCAGTGGTGATTGGGTGGGGGATAGCAAAGACGTCTCGATTGTTGTCGAGGGCGTATTTGGCGGTGATGAGAGATCCGCTGTCTTCACCTGCTTCAGTGACAAGCACGCCACGTGTCATACCGGCGATGATACGGTTGCGTCTGGGAAATGTATATTTGTTTGGGATAGCTCCAGGTGGATATTCTGAGAGGATTGCACCACCAGTACTGATGATACGCTCGGCCATGTTGATGTGTTCGCGCGGAGCGATGTGTCGTGTGTTGACACCACCTCCGAGTACTGCAATAGTATTTCCACCAGCGCGAAGTGTCGTTTCGTGTGCAATACCATCAATACCAAGTGCAAGTCCGCTGACTATAGTGAGTCCTTGTTTTGCAAGCTCAGAGACAATCATTTCTGTGACTTGTTTGCCGTAGGGACTATATTTACGTGTTCCTACGACAGCGATCATGTTGGTATCTTGCTGTAGTGTCCCGCGGACAAAGAGGCAGTAGGGTGGATCGTAGACATCCAAAAGTAGTTTTGGATAGCGTGGATCGTCTTGGGTGATGGTTTCGATGTGTTCTTGTGCGAGTATGGTTTCCATTTTTTCTTCATTTGTTTTTTCTAACCACGAACGAAATTCTGACTGAAGTTCATCATTCCAACCGAGTGCTTTGTATGTTTGTGTGGGAGCATTCCTTATGTCGTTGACTGAAGAACAAACAGAGAGGACGTCTCTAAAGCGTTTATGGGTAATTTTTGGAAAATAGGAGAGGAAGGCTTCAAGACGCATATGTTGGAAAGGGTACAAATAAAAAGGATACAAGATACAAACAAAAACCAAATTACAATCTTAAATCAGCTAAAATTGTATCCTTGGGATTTTTAATTTGTATCCTTTTTGTTAATCCAGTGCTGTATTTGGTCCACCGCATCCATAATACTTCTCTCTACCGCACCACGTTCAAAAAAGCCAAATTTTCCTAGTACAAAATCAACAGTATCTTTCATTTTATCTGGGTTCTTGTGTCCGACACCGACACGGAGGCGGGCAAAGTTTTGGGTGTTTAGATGTGCGATGATGGACTTGTTCCCATTGTGTCCAGCTGCACTGCGGTTTACTTGGAGTCGATTGTCACCGAGTAAAATATCTTTTTCATCGTGAACCACGAGAATATCTGCTTCTGTAAGTTTGTAAAAATCGCAAACGGCACGTACTGACACACCAGAATCATTCATGAATGTTTGTGGTTTGAGGAGAATGATTTTTTCACTGTTGATTGTGCCGCCACTGATCATTGCGTTGAATTTTTTGTCCATTGCCCAGTCAGAAATACCTTCTTTTTTCCAAGTAGCGTGAAGTGTATCCAAAATAATGAAGCCAATGTTGTGGCGTGTTTTTTCGTATTGTTTTCCTGGATTACCTAAACCGACTATGAGTTTCATATGGAGTTGTCTAATGGTCAGTAGTATACAAAGTTTTTGTAGAAATTAAAAGGACACAAGTTTGTATCCTTATGTCCTTTTCATTTTTAATTTTCTTACCTACTTTTTCATCTTCGTCATCTTGATCACAATTGGTGTTCCGACAAAGTTGAAACGTTCGCGAAGTTGGTTTTCGAGGAACTGTACGTATGAGCGATGGAGTGAAGTTTTGGCTTTGATAAAGATTTCAAAAATTGGAGGGTTCTCATTGAGCTGACGCATACCAAGGATCGCTGGGTGTCGAGTACCTTTACCTTTGGTAGGGAGGCGGTGATGTACGGCGTCGAGGACAAACTTATCAAGTCCACGATTGGCTATATGTGTATGACGCGCTGCCCAAATTTGCACCAAGAGATCAAAAATATCATGAATACGGTATCCTGTTTTTCCACTGACAAAGAGGATTGGAGCAAATTTCAAGTGTGGAAAGTGGCTATAAATCATTTTCTTTACTTCCTGACGTTTGGTATCTGAGTTGTCTTCTGCCAAGTCCCATTTGTTGATGAGGATGACGACACTTTTTGATTTGCGCTCAAGCATACCACCAAGCTGTTTGTCTTGGGAACTAATTGGCTGACTACCATCAAGCGTCAGCAAAATAATTTGAGATCTATCAATTGCTTTAAGTGTTTTGCCTACACCTTCACGTTCGAGTGTACCTTCGACATGGTTTTTACGTCGCACACCAGCAGTGTCGACAAAGTTGATGAGATAATCTTTCTTTTCTTCACCGGGAATATCATGGGTATAGGTGAGGAGTGTGTCGTATGACTCACGAGTCGTATGGGGCATGTCACTGACAATCACTTTGTCTTCGCCAACGAGCTTGTTAAAGAGTGATGATTTGCCGACGTTTGGTTTTCCAATTAGAGCAACAGTAATTGCTTCTTCGGGGAGTGGTTCTTTGAATGCTTTGGCTTGTTTTTTGTTGCGATGAAATACAGTATAGAGTTCATCGAGAAAATCACCAATACCGCGGCCGTTGGTGGCAGAGACAGTACGAGGCATACCAAACGCGAGTGGTGCCCATTCAGAGAGATCGAGGACACGTTCATCTTTGACGCTGTCTACTTTGTTGACGAGGAGCATGACAGGTTTGTCTTTGTGGCGTTTTTGGATCAGACGAGCGAGTGCGCGTTCCTGTGGGAGGACACCTTCCGCTGAAGTGACAAAGACAATCACATCTGATTCGTCGATTGCTTTACTCGTTTGGTCAATAATTTCTTTTTCCAAAAATACTTCGTCATCAAATGTTAAACCGCCGGTATCCAGAGCGATACATTGTTTACCTCGCCAGTTGATATAGCCTTCATTGCGAGTGCGGGTGGTACCTGCGATAGGGGAGACGATAGCTTTTTGTTCTTCGATGAGACGGTTAAAGAGGGTAGATTTACCTACGTTGACACGCCCAACGAGACAAACGATGGGGAGGTTGTGGGATTGCTTCACGCCAAGTGTAGGCATAGAGAATGTTTGTAAGCAGAGTAAGTACTAAGCAGAGTAGGCTATATATGTAGAAGAAGATATGACACACTCTATAAATTGGTCTGAGTATAGCGGATTTTTGTGGTTTTGTCAAGGTACTGAGTATTGATGATTGTGTGTTCAAATGATCGTGACACACCTGTGCCTGTTTCAGTTTTTGATCATTTGGTCATACAATCATCTGATCATTCACTTTATTCACTAAAATCTTCACCCAAAATAACCAAAATCTCTGTTCCGGTCGCAGTTATTGGTGTGATAGTGTCTGCATCGCGAGGTGGTATCTGCAGGAGGGAGGAGATGCTCTGTACGACATCAAGCGGGGCAGTAGAGGTGAGTGTGTAGATACCACTTTGTGGTACTGGGCGTGTCTCTGTGTTTCCAATGGTAGCTACATTAATATGTGCATCTTCGAGTCGTTTTTCTATACGGGCTGCCATGCCAGCTGACCAGGTACCATTTTGTATTTCTACACTTGTGATTGGTTGTGTTGGGGTGGTCTGTGGTGGTGTGTCGTCAATAGTTGATGTATGTGTAGATGATGTGGAATCAAAGATGGCAGCGACTTGATGTTTGATGTCATCATATGATCCTGTTTTTGGTAATAATAAATATGCACCTCCGTCGCCAATCGCGTCTTTGAGTGGGCCTTCTGCACTACTATCAAATACAATTTTGTGTAATGTATCTGTTTGGATAGTTTTGGCTTTGCGAATAAAGGTGAGCATCTCATCAAACGTCATGTTGGTCGTCATGTGGGTATCCAGTGACTGCATGATATTGTTGATACGCACTGGATTAAGAATGGTTTCGTAGGAAAGCACTTTTTCTTTGAGTGCGAGGATGACTTTTTGTTGACGAGCAGCGCGAGCAAAATCAGAACCTTCGCCGTTGTTGCCATGTCGTGAGCGGGCAAAGGTGAGGGCTGTATTTCCATCCATTGTCGTGATTCCTTTTGTGAATTGAACCGTTTTGTATTCAATAGTTCCCTCAAGAGGAAACAGTGGATCAACAAATGTTTTGTCTACCTGTACAGTAATACCGCCTACCTCATCGATAATTTCTGCAAATGCTTTGAAGTCTACACGTACATAATAATGTATTGGTATACCTAGTGTGTCACCGATGACTTCACTGGCAAATGCACCACCCCAGCCTTCTTTTTTTTGTTCACCAAAGTGGTTGGCGTGGTTGATTTTTCGCATGCCTTGGTCAGGAATTATTACGCCCATATCACGTGGGAGCGAGATCATAGCCACTTCGTTATTCGATGGTTTGATACTGATGACCATGATCGTGTCAGTGAGGTAGGGGCCGTCGTGTCCTGGACCACCCATACCAAGTAGCAGAACGTTGATACGATCTTCCTTTTCACCTTTTAATGTTTGTTCTTCATAAAAAAAGATGTGACTCAGACGACTGAGAAAGCCAGTTGGTTGTTTTGGCTCAAGTGTGATGTCGTCGTAGAGGAGTGGATCGTTGTTGGTATAGTTGACCTGTGACTGTATTGCTTTGTAGAGGAAAAAACAGACACAAAGTAGTGTGCCTGTACTAAAAATAAAAAAAAGAGGCCAACGAGAGGGTGTTTCTTTGGTCTGTATATGTGGAATTGTTTTGGGTATTAATTCTGTTTGTACGAGCGGTGTGGTGTGTTCTTCCGGTGGTACGTCGAGAAAATTAATTCGAGATCGTTCGGGCATATGTTGTGAAAAGAAAAAAGAAAAAGATACAAGGACACAATTTGCTACATGTTTGTATGGTTTTCTCTTGTCTTTGTTATGATGGCGGAGAGGATGTATGTTATTTCTCTACTCTCTTGGAGTAGATCGTTCATCCTAGGTGCGAGGGTTGGGTTTGCTTCGGCTATCAACTCAATCCAGTGTGTGGTTTCTTTGCTTTCTTTTCGTGATATTTTGAGACGAAAGAGAAAATCTTTTGTACCCGTAGCATCATTTGCCTCGCGATAGTTGGCACCCACGGATGTGCCTGAACGAAGACATTGTCCGCTGAGTATCTTGTTTGTTTGGTTATTAGGCAGTGCTTGGATTAGACGTACGATGCGCTTTCCAAATTCAGATGTTCTTTGTTCTAGGTCGTACATAGGTGGAAAAGAAAAAGGACGCAAAATACAATACACCTAAGTTTGTTTTTATATCTATTATTGCGCATATTGTACCATATTACCTGTGGGCAAAACAAGGTTGTGCGGTGTACTGTGTATTAGATTTGTATCCTTGTGTTTTTTCTTTTCTCTTTTCCACCTCCCTGTGTATATCTCAATGGCATATATATACTTGCTTTATTCAAAATGTGCTATACTGTATATGAAAAGAAAAAATCAAAAGGACACAAGATACAACGTAGTATCTATGTGCGTTTGTATCCTTGTATCTTTTTCTTTTTAATTTTCCAAACTTGTGCCAAAAAAAACAAACGATGTTGCAAGTATAGGAACTATACAGCATCAATGGAATGTTACTGAGTACGAACATCACGATCGTGCTCCTTTTTGGTACATTTTTATGATGAGTATTGGGATTTTGCTGGTTGGATTTGGATTGTTTACGGGTAATTTTCTGTTTTCACTTATTATTATTTTGTTTGCGATTATTTTATTTTTGCAATCACAACAACACCCCATCGAAGTCCCGTTTATGATTACTGATCTGGGCATAGTTATTTCTGATCGATTTTATGCATTTAGTGAGTTGAGAGAATTTTATATTATCTATCAACCTCCAGAGGTAAAAACACTGTATGTCGAGACACATGGTGTTTGGCATCCACGTTTGCGTATCCCACTCTATGATCAAAATCCAGTAGAGGTGCGTCATACATTGCAAAATTTTTTGATAGAAAATATAGAAAAAGAAGACGAGCCTCTTTCGGATCGTCTTTCGAGAAATTGGGGTATTCATTGAGTTTGAGTATATGTTGACACGTGTAGCACAATATATACGACGGTGTCTCCCAGCGACCATATCCAAAAAACATATCGCTGTGTTTTTGATTTTGTTTGTGTCATTAAGTATAGCGTTATTTGCTGTTGACGTGAGATTGGTGCATGCCCAAACAATGCTTGATTCTGTAGCCAGCGGTATACTCAATGTTTTGACCAAGGTAGCTCTCTTTTTTGCTCGCCTGTGCATGGCGATGGCGATTTTCTTTTTGCGGTTTTTCATTCAGCTGGGTGCATATAATGGATTTTTGGATGCACCGATTGTGCGGTTGGGTTGGGTGATGTTGCGAGATATTGCCAACATGTTTTTTGTGGTAGCACTGCTTGTGATTGCTTTTGCGACGATTCTTGGTCGTGAGAGTTATGAGTGGAAAAAGGCAATGGTCAAGCTTGTACTTGTGGCGATTGTCGTTAATTTTAGTCTTTTGATTTGTGGGGTGGTGCTTGACGCTGCACATGTGTTTACTGTGACGTTTATCAATGCGATTGCGCCAGTAGCTGCGGGCAATCTAATCACCATGTTCAATTTTGATAGTATGCAAAGTATTGTCACCAATACTGGTGGTGGTCAGGCTGGTGATTTTGATTTAGCATTATTTGGTGGGGCTGCTATGGCGTTGTTTTTTTCTGCATTGGCCGCACTCACTATTGGTGCGTATTGTGTTATTTTATTGTATCGAATGGTGGCAATTTGGTCACTACTTATTTTCTCGCCACTGGCTTTTGTCTTGTCAGTGCTTCCTGCGACAGAAAATTATTTCGAAGAATGGAAAAGTGAGTTTACAAAAAACGTACTCTCAGCTCCGATCGCCGTATTTTTTCTTTGGTTGGCATTTGCAACAATGGGGGCCAATAGTGCTGTAGAACATTTGAATCAATATAGTAGTGGATTTGAAATGCAAGATGTTTCTAGTCAGGCAAATGGAGCCGGTGATTCGGTAGCAGGTGGTATTGGAGCTGAGCAGACTGGTACAAATAGTGTCTCTATCAATGCTGCATCTACATGGGCAGCAATGGCTGGTTTTTTGGTGGCCATGGCGTTTTTGCTCAAAGGGATTGAACAAGTGCAGAGTCTTGGGGTACACGGGTCAGGATGGCTGGATAGCGCTCAGAGTTTTGCTAAAAACGTAGCGACGATTGGGTCTGGTGTGGCGCTTGGCGGATGGTTGTTGGGTAAGGGGAGAGATATGACGGCTAATACTGCCAAGAATATTGGTTTGTCTGTAGGTACGCAGACGGGTGTGATACAGGGTTGGAAGCGGGTATTTACTGGTAAAGGGTTTTTTGCTGGAGCTGGGCAGGCCGCTGAGGGTCGTTTACATTTGTTAGAGCAAGAAAAAGAGAAGAAAGAAGCCATGAATCGTGCGTTGGGTGTGCAGGGTAAAGGTGGATTGTTTGGAACTGGTTTTGCGTTTACTGAAGGGGCACATAAGTCTCTTGCGGAACAAACAGTGTTGGCTGAAAATGAAGAACATGCCGCACATGGAAAAGAGGAGGAGACAAAGATTGAGACAGAGCGAGAAATGCGTGAAGGTAAATATGGAGAGAAAATAAAAGGCCAAATGAACCATGCCATAGAGCATGATATTGTGATAAAACAAAAACAAGATGCACTGGAAGGTATGAAGACAAATCTAAAACAGACACAAACAAAAAAAATGCGTGACAAAGAAGATGTGGAGAAGGTAGACGCATATGCACGGGCAATCATTGATGGATCAGCTACTGGTGTAAGTGAAGAGCAAAGAGAGGTATTGAAAGCTGCATTGCAGGCGAGAAGCGAGTCTTCAAAAGAGATAGAGAAGGCCAAAAAAGCACTTGAAAAAGCGAAAAGAAGTGGTGATGCTGAGGCTGTGCATAAAGCAGAGCATGATTTAGAACATGCGATAGAGCATGATGAAGAACATGGCGGTTCGTATGCAAAAGCGCAGGCTGATGTAGAGGAAGCGTTAGAAAAAGCACAAAAAGAAATGGATTATGTAACTCGGCGTGAAAACGATGAGATGGTTGCACGTCCTTTTGTTATGAGTGACGCTGCGGTTCAAAAGCTTAAGGCAAAAGAAAGTGCTGGTGATGAAAAAGATGCACTCGAGGGTCTTGAGGGAAGCTATGATGTGGCGTATTCTTTGACAGAACAGAAAGAAATACAAAAAGCTTTTGCAGAAGTAGAACAGGTTTTAGCAAAAAAGGCATTAGAAACAGTAAAAGATGAAATACTCCCTCAAAAAATTAAGGAAGCACAAGATGACGTAGCGGCTGCAAATAAATTACTAGTTGATCTTGATACAAAGATATCAGAAGCAAATCGAAATGATGATAAAGAGGAAGCAAGACGGCTTGCAACACAGAGAGTATCTCTCCAAAAAAATGTGGATGATAAAGTGGCGGTTGTTGATGGTTTAAAATTAGCACTTTTGGGTACGGATGCGACAAGAAGAAAAGAAAAAGAAGAGGAATTCCAACAAATAATTAAAATTGGGTCTGCGGATGGTGCAACTGATGAACAGAAAAAGAAAGCAGAACATGCTAGTGGCTCCCTGCAGTCTTTGTATGCTGCTGATCAAATGGCGTTAGATAGTATCACTCCACAGGAACGTGCACTTGCATATAAAAAAGCGGGTATTCATAAAAAATTCGTCAAATACGGTGGTGAGGTGTATGCACGTGAGCAACAAAAGCAGGTTGCTAAAGCAAAAAGTCTCCAAGAGATTATAGCTGCCACTGCATCTGACGCAGTACGTGGTGTTGAAAGTAAGCCAATGGATGAGCTTGATGAAAAATTGACAGAAAAAGCAAACAAAGTTACTGCTACAGGTTCTCGATATAAGGATTCTTTTGATTTGCATGTCAAAGCGATGAGTGATCGTTTTAGAGAAATTCGTAGACTCAGAGAGAAAGAAGCGAAGGAGAAATTGAGTGATGTTGAGGCAGATGCATTAAAAAATGCTACCCAAGATATAGCAGCACTTTTTGCGGGGGGTATGTCTGAGTTTAAAGGAGCATTTGGTGCTGTGTTACAGTTGGTAGATGGTCTGGGTGCTGATGGGGTTTCCTTGGACGATACAGAAACTTTTTCGAAAACATTTTTGGCAGCTTCTACAGGTGCAAATATTACTGACGTGTTAAAAAAGACAGATGAAGAGCTTGTTGAAATGATGGAAGAGATTCGAGAGACAAAGTTTAAAGACAAAAAAGAAGAAATTATGGTTGCATTGCGTAATGCTGCCAATAGAACTGGGCTTGGACACTATAATAATCAATTTGCATATGGATATGATGAATTTGGCCATCGAAAGATCGGTCTGTTGACGTTGGCAGGGAGAGGTCTTGATATCCAAGAACCTGGAGGAAAAGGACAGCGTCGGTTTACTACGGGAACCACACAGGATGGTGTTACTGCTCAAGAAGATTTGGCAATTAGTAACGTGTATGGATCTCAAACACTTCAAAAAATACCGGATGTTCGTTCTATTTTTGCAACTGGTAAAAATTTTGGTATTTCAACACCACAAGGCAAACGTATGGAAGCATATGCTCGTCAGCTTGCATTGATTGCTTCGGGGCAGGTGGATATTGGAATGTGGCGTCGTCTTGGTGGTGGCTCTGGGGATAATGGGGCATATCTAGGTGATGGAAAATGGGAGATACGTGAGGCTGGATATGTGGAATATTTTGCTGAGATGGTAAAAGGATGGAATGATATTTTGCATGATCCAAATAAAACAAAGCAAGAGCATCAAGATGTTGAAAAAAGAATTAGAAATATGTTGTCTGCAAATGGTGTAACAGAACTTTTGGATGGAACGAGTATTACTACTGCATCAGCAGAACAGATGGCAGATTTTATCAAGGGATTAACTTTTGATGTACGTGGTACAGATAAAAGTGCTGTTGCTGGTTTGCAACAAAAGTTTAGGGATATTAATTTTAAGGCAGTTAATTCAAAAAATACAAATAGTACCGAATCTCAAGGATCTGCCTTAACTCAACCAGAGACTGCGACCGCGCCTACCGTGCTTACGGGAGGGGCGAGTAGAACACAACCAACTCAACCTGTTGTAGCCTCTAGTGCTGTTTCCAATTCAGTTTCTCAGTCTGGTGGAACTCAACAATTTAGTACACCGCAGACATTGCCACAGTTTTTGGCTGCAGCGTCAAATACACCTGTTGATTTGTTTGCCTCTGGTGCGCAGATACGTGCTTTTAATACCTTTAAAGAAATGAGAAAACAGTTGGAAGATATTGCTGACTTATTAAAAACGTCAACACTCCAAAATGACGACATGCAGATTGCTTTGGATGGTTTGCAAGAATTAGGTATTTCTCGTCAAAAGACGGAAAGTATGAATCAAAGTCAGTTAAATGAATTGGTGCAAGGTATAATTGGTCGTGTCGACGGGGATGTTACGTCTGCGATATCACCAAAACCGCGTCGTGCAAGAGATCAGTCACAACCAGCTGATAATGATGATGAAGACGGAGATGAAGAAGAATCTTGATGGTAATTAATAATGTCTATGAGTAGCGTATCCATTTCATTATATCAACCGCATCGTATTGATGATGTATATAAAAAAATGCAAATTGAAGCAGATATTTTTGCGTCTTTTGAGTCAAGTGGAAGTGCGCAAAAAGCAATTGAAGAAATGTTTACTTTCTTTTTTAAACAAGGGTTTAAAAAAGAGGTGATCGAAGTGTATTATGATTCTTATTGGAAATGGTTTGTTCGCATTTGTTCAACATATACCCGTGTTATTGATCCTATACTATTTCCAAAAGTTTTTTCTACTATACTTGTTTCAAGTGTGAGCATGGGGTTTTCTCCTATAGATATATATATAGAATATCTTGCTCATACGCGTTCATTGGCGTCTGAAGGGTTGGTGCAACAAATACATACACAATGTGTCGCTGAACTAAGACAGTCACAAGTATTTCTGGGATACGGAGGCATGAACATGCATCAGACCGTAAGTCAATTGTATGATACAGTAGTACATCGGTTTTCATCTTTGGATAGTTTGCAAAAAGCTGATTTTTATTTACGTACCCAAGAAGAAATATTTGAAAAAAATGACTTGGCTATATTTTTGGATTCTAATAAAAAAAGTGAAAGCATATCTTTGTTGTTTCAATTTCTTCAATTTTGTGATGCGACTAAAAATATCGTACCAATTATTAGATCCTTTGAAAGAAAAAGAAATGAAATACCTGTTGATGTAGATGTGGTTAGATGGTTGAGTGAAGCACAACAAATGAATGTTTTGTTAGAACAAAGTGGTGTTCCAACAATTCCGAATAATTTACTGATGCAACCATTTAATATATTCGAATATTTCGATACGTTTATCAAAAAAGATGATGGTGTATATCCATTGGACAAAGTACTTACAGAGTTAAACGATATGGCAGATGTTCGCGAAGAACCACGTATTCGCGATGTTTATTATTACAATGAATCTACGGGTCAATTTGAATGGGATGAAGCATTGCTCAAAGAATTAGAATTGGTGCCATCAGATTTTGATATGAGTACAATACATACATAAAAATAAGTAGTAAGAAAAATATTGAGATTAAAACGAATACCTTGTATGGCAGATGATCAAGCACAACAACCCATGATCCTCGTCAAAAAACCCGATGGTACATCTGTGCGGGTGCCTTTGTCGTCTTTGCAAGGAACAAAGAACAAGGAACAAGGAACAAGCCAGGTGGTGGGTGAAGATCAGAAGGTCAGAAGGTCAGAAAGTGGTACTGCAACGCAACAGCCAGTTGATACGTCTGTAGTTCAATCAGTAGCTATTGAACATGTGGATCAAAAAATGCTACCACCAGAACCACCACAGATGCTGCTTGAGGAATCGTATCAAGATGATGAGGCGTCACAAGAGCCCGGTATTACAGCGCCCCGCGACAGTGTGGCTCAGCGTGAGGTGGTACAGCAACCGGTTAATAATGTGTCAAATCTCACGCGTAGTACGCAGAACGTTGTACGCAGTACGTCCCAATGGTCTGCCGATGATCACTTGTCTCCACTGACTGAAGTGCTGCAAACACAAACACCACATGAAGTGTCCTCTATTCGTGGTGAGGATCAGGTGGTGGCATTTTTGTCTACGTCATCCGTACCTATCAAACCAGAGTTACGAGGTCGAACGATTGCACTCCTTTCTTCGTTGCTAAAGGGGGTGAGAAGTTCACAGCAGGTCATGGAGTATGCGGTAAAAGCGGTAGAAACAGGAGGACTACAACTTTCTGATGTAGAGGCTAGATCGTTGGTCCAGCAGGCGCAAGAGTATTTTCATCTTCGTCCAGGCGTGGCAGTAGCACGACGATCACCATCAAACACCACTTCTCTTGATTCTGTGTATGTGTCACAGCCACAAATATCACGCACGGTGCCAAAACCAACCTATGCACCTGTACATGAGAGCGGTGTACGTCCGCGTGTTACGGATATTATCCTTCCGCCAGCCATACCAGCACCACATGTATCTCAGAGTGAGATACATGCTGTACCACCAGAGACACCTCTTGTGGTAGAACCTATGGGGCCTGTGGAAGAAATACAGACGTTTACCAAAGATGATTTCCGTCGTCTGAGTGCCAATCCCAAAGAAGCAGCGCACATGTTGCTTTTGCAGATGCAGCATGTGAGTGAAGAATCTCCTTTACTGGGACTTTCTGTGCGACGAGCATGGTTTTTGAGTCCTTTGTATACTGAGTATTTGGGTATGTTGGCAGACTCTCTTGAAAATGGTTTTTCTATTGCTGATATTGCGCAAGATGCCAACAGTCTAACAAAAGATGAGGTGCTTGCGTTGTTGGATATACATCGGGCGTGTGAGGAGGTATAGTTGATTTATTTATATTTTTTGGTATACTCGTAGTATATGGACCCTGTTTCACAGCGTTTGGATACAATGGAAAAAAACTTCTCAGATATGCTGGAGATTCTTGGTGTTATTCGTGATAATATGGCTAGCAAAGAAGATTTGGCTGCGTTAGAAAAACGAATGGATGGTAAAATAGAGCGACTCGAAGCAAAAGTTGACAGAAACCATATGGAGTTGGAAGCAAAAGTTGACAGAAACCATACAGAAATGCTTGAGCATGTTGATGGATTTATCGGTTTACATAAGGATCAGGAGCAAGAAATCTTTGCTCTTTCTGCTCGTGTTGAGCGTGTAGAGAAAAAAGTGGACAAAGTCATATCTTAAGTAAAACAAGATAGAAGCACTAGTTATCCACACTAGTGTTTTTGTTTGTCCGTTGTGGGTGCGTGGCGTCCATGTGAGTTCTGTGGTATACTGTGTCTATGCAACAACAATTTATCGTGCCACAATTTATTGAAGTTGAAGATAAAATTTTTGGGCCGATTACTGTACGGCAATTTTTGATTTTGCTTGTCGGTTCTTTACTTGAGTTTTTAGTATATCGTTTTGCAGATTTCCAGTTGTTTGTCGTACTTACTGCATTGATTGGTGGCACTACACTGCTTTTTGCATTTGCCAAGATCAATGGGCAGACGTTCCACTATTTTTTATTGAATTTGTTTCAGACGTTGCGTCGCCCGAGCATTCGTATTTGGAGAAAGTTTTATACCAAAAGTGATCTGCTTTTTATTATCAAACAAGGTATCCCAGAAGTGATTGTCCCTGAAGAAAAAAAGACAGTACGTCCTCAGCGGATGCGTGATTTATCTCTCGTGGTCAATACGGGTGGATATTATAGAGAAGGATTGGACCAGGAATCTGATGATATGTCAGTATGAAAAATGAGCAAGCACAAAAACAGACAGCCAAAAAACCATCAGCACAGCAGTATCTGCCGATTGCTGAGATTCGTGACGGGGTGGTGATTCTCAAAGATGGCACGTTGCGTGGCGTATTTTTGGTAAGTAGTATCAATTTTTCACTCAAATCAGAAGATGAACAAAATGCGCTGGTGTCAGGGTATGTAGGATTTCTCAATGGGCTTGATCACCCACTTCAGATTGTGATGCAGTCACGACGACTTCAAATCAAACCGTACCTCGAACAACTTGCAGCCATTGAAAAAGGACAACGTAATGAATTGTTGCGAGCACAGACAGCGGATTATCGTTCATTTGTGACTGAGCTCGTTTCGTTGGGTGATATTATGACCAAACGATTTTATGTTGTAGTGCCCTATGATCCGATGACAAACAAAAAGAAAGGGTTCTTTACTCGTGTCAAAGAGGTGTTCAAACCATTGCGAGTTGTGCGTGTATCTGACAAACTATTTGATCAGCGCAAACAAGAACTAGAAGGGCGAATGAGGCAAGTAGAAAATGGACTCGGTGCTCTGAGTCTCACGGTTGCACGACTTGATACACAGTCATTGATTGAGTTGTATTATAATACGTACAATCCAGACATTGCATTTTCTGAGCAGCTTACAGATCTCAATACACTTCGTGTAGAAACATAATTACTATATGGCTGTTTTTAAACCAGAGCGTATCCAAACTACACCAATTGAAAAACCAGTCAAACGAGGTTTGTTTTCATTTACCAAAAAATCACAAACAAATACAACAAAGGATGATATTATTTCACTGGAGGAAGAGCGCATCTATCGAGCTGGTACCGTCGCGATCCGTGATTTGATTGCACCAAGTGCGTTTCGAGTTGAGTCCAGTTTTATTCAGCTAGGTGATGTATTTGTACGTACGATCTATGTGATTACTTATCCACGCTATATTAGTGTTGGGTGGGCGGCACCGATGCTCAATTTGAACTTGACGATGGATGTCAGTATGTTTTTTTATCCTGTACCGTCGCACATCATCCTCAAGCAGCTCAAGAAAAAAGTGGGTGCGGTGCAGGCACAGCTCTCTGCCGATGCAGAAAAGGGTGCGCCACGTGACCCACTACGTGAGACAGCGCTTCGTGACATCGAGCAACTTCGTGATGATCTGACACAGGGGATTGAGCACTTTTTTCAATTTGCTTTTTATGTCACTTTGTATTCCAAGAGTACGGAAGAACTAGACAAAACAACAGAAGATATTGAAAACATGTTTGGGTCAAAACTGATGTATACCAAACATGTTCTCTTCCAAGCTGAACAGGGTTTTAATTCGACTGTGCCACTAGGTATGGATGATTTGGTAGTGTCATTTAATATGAATAGTAGTCCAATTGCATCGTCATTTCCATTTATGTCATCTGAATTGACGAGTGATTCTGGAATTCTCTACGGTATCAATCGTCATAATAATAGTTTAATTATCTTTGATCGATTTAGTTTGCAAAATGCCAACATGGTTGTGTTTGCAACCTCTGGTGCGGGTAAGTCCTATACAGTAAAGCTTGAAGTATTGCGTAGTCTCATGATGGGGACGGATGTCATTATTATTGATCCTGAAATGGAGTACAATCATCTCTGCGAAGCAGTCGGTGGTACATATATCAATATTTCTCTTTCTTCGGAGAGTAAAGTCAATCCGTTTGATCTTCCTCGACCAGCAGCTGATATACAGATTTCTACTGAGGATGTTATTCGTAACGCAGTAATTACAACTAAAGGATTGTGTCGTATCATGTTTGGATCTATGACACCACAGGAAGATTCGATTGTGGATCGCGCATTGATTGAGACATTTGCAAAAAAAGATATCACTGGTTCATCAGATTTATCATTGGTTGAAGCGCCAATCATGCAAGATTTTCTTGATGTTTTGGAAGGGATGGAAGGTGCTGAGACATTAGCACTCAAATTACGTAAATACACAGAAGGAACGTTTGCTGGACTGTTTAATTCTCCTACAAATGTCAATACAAATAATCAATTGGTGGTATTTTCTGTTCGAGATCTTGAAGATGAGCTTCGTCCGCTGGCGATCTATTCATTGGTCAACTATATTTGGAATATTGTTCGCTCTGAACGCAAAAAGCGTTTGTTGATTATTGATGAGGCATGGTGGTTGATGCAGCATGAAGATAGTGCAAAGTTTATCTATGCGTTAGTTAAACGATGTCGCAAATATTATTTGGGTGTGACTACAATTACTCAGGATGTGAATGACTTTTTGGGTTCTCCATATGGCAAGGCGATTGTGACCAACTCTGCGTTGCAATTATTACTTCGTCAATCTCCTGCTGCAGTAGATATTATTCAAAAAACATTTTTATTAACCGAAGGAGAAAAGTATCTTCTTCTTGAAGGAGCGGTTGGTGAGGGTATTTTCTTTGCGGGGCTGAAACATGCGGCAATTCGTGTTGTGGCAAGTTATACCGAAGATCAGCTTGTGACAACCAATCCAGAACAGTTGTTGCAAATTGATAAAGCAAAAAAAGAATTTGAAGAACAGATGAGGTAAAAGCTACAAAGTAAGGAAGCAACGAAGTGTAAAAGGCCAGATAACTGGAGATTAAGAGATAGTAGGATGATATATTATTTATTAGAAATTAGATATTAGAAATTGGTAATTTTTATACATATGTTTTCACTCCGCCAACGTATTTTTATCATCATCTCTATTGTTTTGGGTATTATTGCGATTATTGTTGCTGGTATTTTGATCACTGGTCGTCTGAGACAGTCTGACCCACAGACAGTCAACGAAGCACAGCAACCTGGTGATCAGCCACCAGTAGCGCCTAATGCGTTGATCCAGCAGCCTGGTGTGGTACCACCGCCAACAGGTGTGTTGGAACCATCATTTCCAAATGATATCCCAAAGGAACGTCTGGCACGGCAGGTGGCAGAATTGTTTGTTGAGCGTTTTGCAACTCGTTCAAATCAAAATGAAAACGCACATATTGATGCGGTGTTACCGTTTGTGACTGAGACTATGGCACGATGGACGCAGACGCAGACAGTTACTCAAAGTGGTGGATATGTGGGAGTGCGTACAGATGTGGTGACAACAGATGTGACTACTATTACGGATAGTGCAGCAACAGTTCGTATAGAAGCGACGCAGCTGACTGAAAATGGAAACACGACACAGAGTGCACAGAAAACAGGACGAGTGGAATTGGTGCTAGACGCAAACGGTGTGTGGAAAGTAAATGGATTTTTCTGGGATAAATAATATTATGTTTTCTTTTGTCATTCTGATGTCATTCCGACTGAGCGTAGCGATTGGAGGAATCCTTTTGTGATATCTGACCTAACGAGAACGAAGTGAATAAAAGTAAGTGATTTACGAAAGGGATCTCTCGGTTTCGATCGGGATGACAACGATATCTAAAATTGAAATCAAAAGTGTTGTCATAATTCGTCGTTATATGGTTTGGGGAGAGACGTTTTTTCATGCGGTGAAACAGCACGTCAATGATGTGCTGTTTCCTGTTTTTTGTCTGGGATGTCGCAGGGAGGGGCAGTGGGTGTGTGATGAGTGTTTACTGCAGATATCGCCATTGACACAGACGTCTTGTTTTTCATGCGGTGTGACTCTCAGAAACAATGCGTGCTGTGATGTGTGTCGTACAGAGAGATGTGTGGATGTCTATTGGTCGTTGTATTCACATCAGATACCACTTATGTCAGATATGATTGAACAATTAAAATATCATGGTGCTTCTGATGTGGTACTGGCAGTGTCAGCGCTATGTGCGAGACACCAGTATTTGCAATCACTCGTGTCTTGTGTTGATATGATCATTCCGGTTCCACTTCATCCTGTACGATTTCGTGAGCGGGGATTTAATCAATCTGAGTATATTGCGCATGCGATAGGATCTGTTGTGGGAGTACCTGTAGTATGTTCTGTGCTTGTGCGAAATAAGAAAACAAAACAACAAGCCATGTTATCACTACAGGAAAGAAAAGAAAATGTAGTAGACGCCTTTGTGTGTATTGATTCTGATATGGTGCGGGGGAGGCGTGTGGTATTGGTTGATGATGTGCTTACAAGTGCGAGTACAGTCGATGCATGTGCTGTATCTTTGAAGAAAGCAGGGGTACAGTCTGTATATGTGCTAACATTGGCGAGAGGCTAAGAGATATTGACGTTTTCTTTTTTTTCTTGTAGTATATTGACCATACACAACGTATTTGTTGTGGAGAGATGGCTGAGTGGTCGATAGCAACGGTTTACTAAACCGTAGTTCTCGCAAGAGGACCCAGGGTTCGAATCCCTGTCTCTCCGCCAGGAGATGAGGAGAGGTGTCAGAGTGGCCTATCGTACAGCTTTGCTAAAGCTGTGTTCCGCAAGGAACCGAGGGTTCGAATCCCTCCCTCTCCGCGTATTCAACGAGAAACAATTAACTTTTGACAATTGACTGCTATAAAGTCGTTAATTGTTAGCAGTTAAAAGTCAACTGTTAAACATGGAGAGGTGGCTGAGCGGTTTAAGGCGGCAGTCTTGAAAACTGTTGAGGATGAAAGTCCTCCGCGAGTTCGAATCTCGCCCTCTCCGCACATCATAAAGTAGCTTTATATCAAAAGCTATTTTATTTTTTATAAAGTACAGTATCTATATGCGAGATGAGAAGTTTATGCCCGCCAAGGGGTAAATCTCGCCCTCTTTGCACATCATACAGTAGCTTTATGCCAAAAGCTACTTTTTGTTTGCAGTATGTTTGTGATATACTATGGTTAATACTATTTCTATGAATGAACAGAGAAAACAGTTTGTCCATATGGTCGCTTCTGCAACAGGAGATGGTTCTATTGTGATGCAAGAAGTTCCACATACACAACCAAGTGCGTTGTGGGAATCTCAGAGCGTTACCGAAGGACAACTTTCTGTAGATGTATACACCACACCAGACTCTATTGTAGTGATCGCACCGATGGCTGGGGCAGATACGACGTCTATCTCCGTAACGCTTCATGATGATGTACTTACTATTCGTGGTGTGAGAGATATTCCAGTAGCGTTTGATTTAGAACAAGGGATACATACAGAGTGTTTTTGGGGTCCATTCTCCCGTACGGTTGTGCTGCCTCATGCGGTGCTTTCCCACAAAGTGCAGGCCGAATATACCAACGGTATTTTGGTAGTTGAATTGACAAAAGCACATATTGAATCTAAAATTCCAGTACACATCATTGATGAATAAGTATATGGATGAAGAGCAAATAACTATACCTATGACACACACATGGATACGACGACACAGAGTGGCTGTCTTTTTTGTTTTTATTACACTTGCTACGTGTATTAGTCTTTCAGTATATGGTATGAGTACCAAGGGGCGTGTATTACCCGGTTCATTACTTGGGGGTGTTCCAATAGGTAACCTCAACAGTGAAGAATTAGAACAGGTATTTAATGATTTGGTAGCGCGTCGTAGTGAAGAGGGAATTGATATCACTGTTCAGACAAATAGTGGGACACCAAAGACATTTACTATTTTGCCAGACATGCAAGATGATGGGAGTGTCCAATTATTTTTTACCGTAGATGTACCTACAGAAATCGCTCGTCTTACTGGTACGGATAATTCTTGGTTTTCTATTCCGCGTGGATTGACAGCGTTGCGCCAGCATTTTTTTGATGTACCAGTGACACTGCAGACAGGTGTGGTATATGAGCAGGCTATTGTTGATTCATATCCAGAGGCGTTACAGGCATTTGAGACAGATGTGCGCAATGCACAGATAGATACAATTAAAAAGGAAAAAGATGGATCCTATACCTATACGATCATTTCAGAGCAGCAAGGTCGTCGTATCCCTGTGGATACTTTGGTTTTGGAAGTTGCAAGTGATCTCGCTACTCTTTCTCCATTTTCTGCTTCTGTTGTATTGGAAACAGTAGAGCCGACAGTTCGCCAGAGTGATGTAGAAAAATTAAGTAAAGAATTTGGATATATTTTTGCGGGTGGACCAATCGTATTGACACATACTGATCCAAACAAAAAAAGAGATATTGAGTTTACTTTGTATCCAGAGCGATTGAGTCAGTTGTTGGCGGTCGATATGACAAAACAACCACCAATACATCTCTCTGATAAGGTGTTTGCGCAGTATATTGCAGATGTCGTGTCGCCGAGTGTGGATATTGCTCCAAGCGACGCTCGTTTTCGTATTGGGTCGGACAATAAAGTAGAAGAGTTTTTGGGTGCAAAAACAGGAGTGACTACAGATGTAACATCTACTATTGCAGCAGTAGAACATGTACTCAATGCACGGTTGAGTCAAACAAATACATCATCAACAGTACCAATCGTAACGACTGTCGTGGAACCTTCTATTGCAACTGGATCAGTCAATGATTTGGGTATTAAAGAGATTTTAGGTGTCGGATATTCAAGTTATAAAGGAAGTCCAACGAATCGTATCAAAAATGTACGGTTTGCGGTGAAAGAAAAACTCAATGGTATTTTGATTCCACCAGGAGAAACATTTTCTATGATTAAAGCGTTGGAGCCATTTACTATTGAGGGAGGGTATCTCTCGGAGCTTGTGATCAAAGGAAATGAAATTAAACCAGAAGTGGGAGGCGGACTTTGTCAGGTGGGCAGTACGATGTTTCGTGCCGCAATGAATTCTGGTTTGCCTATTGTAGAACGACGTAATCACTCACTTGTGATTAGTTATTATAATGATCATAGAAATGGGAAGCCGGGAGTAGATGCGACGATCTATGATCCGGCACCTGATTTTAAATTTCAAAATGACACAGGTCATCATATCTTGGTGACTACGGAGATAAATGAGTCTACACAAGAGTTGTGGTTTACGCTCTGGGGTACGAGTGACGGACGCAAAGCGTACTATACTGAGCCAACGGTAGATACATGGATTCCATATGGACCTGATATTTTGACTGAGACAACCAAGTTGGCACCAGGAGAAAAAAGCTGTCAGTCACCACATAGTGGAGCGGTAGCACGATTTACCTATGTTCGACAGTTGCCAGGACAAGAAAAAGAAGAGCGTGAGTTTGTAAGTCATTATCGTGCGCTACCGCGTATCTGTCTGGTGGGTGTGTCTGAGCTCTCAAGTGAGACGCAAACGCCACCTGTGGCGGATGATGGGGGAAGTGGAGAAACGGCATCAGGAGAAACACCTGTACAAACAGAAGAACCCTCAGCTCCTGTTATTGTCGAATAGCAAAAAAGAGCTACATAGAGCCAATTTATATATTCTATCCACAGAAAAGCCTTGACAAAAAGGCTTTTTTTTGGTATATTGCCCAGTCACAAGTAAGACACCAGTAAAAACGGCTTTGATTCATCCTTGATTTTGACCGATATTCATCCCTTTTTACGCACTGCTTCTTGGAGATAGATAGTACTTAGTTATTACACGGAATGCTTGCGTTCGTAAATAAGTACCCTTCTGTATCCACGACAAGCATGGGGGTGTGTTGCAGGCTGACGCAGGCTACGGCTCGCGCACGACCTCTGACACACCTTCTTGGGTACAGCTCACAACATGCATCAAAAAACTGCCTTTTTAGGGCAGTTTTTAAATTCCAGTTTTCAGTGATCAGTTTCAAAATAGACTGTAACTCTTACTGAGATTCCAGGTACCAGATTTCAAACAGATTATAGATTTCAGGTGTACGAGATTCAAAATGCGTTTCTTATTCTTTTTCGTGATTTGCTACGATGGCGTTGAATATTTTCATGAGTTCCATTGATTCTTGTTCGAGGGTTTTTTGTTCGGATTGCTCCGGAGTGGTGGGTGTAGTAAGTCGAATCCAAAGTCTACTTTCCTTTGCTTCTTTTCTGCAAATTTTAATGCGATGATAAAAATCCTTTTTACTAATTGACTCATTTGCTTCTATATAATTTGCTGCGACAGAACCTGAAGAACGGATAAGTTGTTTTCCATATTCGATATGAGAAATAGAACGCGTCAATTTTTTGACGTACTCTCGAACGCGTTCAGCAAATTTGTATGTTCTTTCCTCAAGATCTTGGTACTCTCCTTTGTTTGCCATACAAAGATGTTTAGAGTCTTGAATTTAAAATCTGTAATCTGTTTGGAATCTGGTGTTTGTGACCTGAGATCTAATTATTCAATCACTTTATCCACCAACCCATACGCCACTGCCTCAGCAGCTGTCATGAAATAATCACGATCTGCATCTTTTTCTACTTTTTCCACTGTTTGTCCTGAGTGTTTGGCGAGGATGCCGTTGAGGTGATTTTTCATTTTGATGATACGTTCTGCGTGGATTTGGATATCACTGGCTTGACCCTGAGCGCCACCAAGTACTTGGTGAATCATCACTTCAGAATTTGGGAGACAAAATCGTTTGCCTTTGGCGCCAGCAGTGAGGAGAACTGATCCCATACTCGCTGCCATACCAACGCAGATAGTAGAAACATCTGGTTTAATGTGCTGCATGGTGTCATAAATTGCGAGTCCTGCTGTGACTGAGCCACCTGGAGAGTTGATATAGAGTTTGATATCCTCGTCTGGGTTTTGGTTGGCGAGGAAGAGGAGCTGTGCGACGACTGCATTGGCGACACCATCATCAATCGCTGTACCGAGGAAAATGATTCGGTCTTTGAGGAGGCGAGAGTAGATGTCGTAGGCACGTTCGCCGTAGGATGTTTTTTCAATAACGGTTGGGATGAGATAGTTGGATGATGGGGTGATGAAGTCTGACATATATGTCTGTTAAATGTATGGTGATACTATACCAATATTAAAATAATTCGTAAATGGGGTGTTTGGGAATAAAAAGATTCCAGGCA